>JBDTZJ010000101.1:0-6534 GCA_040005255.1 Sphingomicrobium sp. | reverse complement strand
ATGAGGTTAAAAGCTACCGCGACCTGCCGCGCACGCTCTACCACATCCAGTGGAAATTCCGCGACGAGGTCAGGCCCCGCTTCGGCGTGATGCGCGGGCGCGAGTTCCTGATGAAGGACGCCTACAGCTTCGACCTCGACGAGGCGGGCGCGCGGCAGAGCTATTACACCCAGATGCTCGCTTACCTGCGCACCTTCCAGCGCATGGGCATCCAGGCAGTGCCGATGAAGGCCGCGTCGGGGCCGATCGGCGGCGACCTCAGCCACGAGTTCATCGTCCTTGCGCCGACCGGCGAAAGCGAGGTGTTCTACGACGCCGCCTATGAGCAGTTCGACTGGCAGCAGTCGGACCTCCGCTACGGCGACGAGGCCGGGCTGCAGGGGCTGTTCGACCGCGTCAACTCGACCTACGCGGCGACCGACGAGACCCACGACACGACCCGCTGGGAAAGGCTGGCTGAGGATAGCCGGCGCACCGGCCGCGGCATTGAGGTTGGCCACATTTTCTATTTCGGCGACAAATACTCTGCCGCCATGGGCCTTAAAGTCTCCGGCCGCGACGGCAGCCCGGTAACCCCGATGATGGGCAGCTATGGCGTCGGCGTGTCGCGGCTGGTCGGCGCCATCATCGAGGCGAGTCATGACGAAGCCGGTATCGTCTGGCCGGAAGCCGTTGCACCGTGGCTCGTGGGCCTGGTCACCATGCGCGCCGACGACGAGCCGAGCGTGGCTGCGGCGGATGCGCTGTACGATCAGCTGCGCGCTGCCGGGGTGGAAACGCTGTACGACGACCGCGACGAGCGCGGCGGAGTCAAGCTCGGCTCAATGGACCTCATCGGCCTTCCCTGGCAGGTCATCGTCGGCCCGCGCGGGATCGCTGCCGGCACGGTCGAGTTAAAGCGCCGTTCAACCGGCGAGCGCCAGGAGCTCAGCATCGAAAGCGCCCTGGCGAGACTGACCTCATGATCCTCAACCGCGCCGAGCGGATGCTCGCCCGACGCTACCTGCTGCCCGGCCCGGGCGAGGGCTTCATCTTCCTCGTCGCCAGCATCAGCTTGCTTGCGGTGGCGCTCGGCGTCGCGGCGCTGATCATCGTGATGAGCGTGATGAACGGCTTCCGCGCCGAGCTGTTCGACAAGATCGTCGGGCTAAACGGCCATGCGGTCATCCAGGGCTATGACGGGCGGCTGGGGGGCTGGGAGCAGATCGCCGACGCGGCGAAGAAGACGCCGGGCGTGACTTCCGCTGTGCCGCTGATCGAGACGCCGCTCATGGCCACCGCCAACGGCCGCTTTGAAGGCGTGCTGGTGCGGGGCATGCGCCTGGCTGACATCCGCACCAACAAGACGATCATGGGCAACGTCATCGCCGGCGATATGAAGTCGGTGACGCCGGGCAGCGGCAAGGTCGCGATCGGTTCCCGCCTGGCGGAGACTCTCGGCGCCTATCCCGGCAGCCAGATCACCTTGTGGAACCCGGAAGGGCGCTCGACCGTGATGGGCACGGTGCCGCGCGAGGTCACCTATACCGTGGGCGCTGTGTTCGAGATCGGTGTCTACGATTACGACAAGGCGTTCGTGCTGCTGCCGATGCAGGACGCGCAGGAACTGCTGTTGATGGGCGACCAGGTCGGGATGGTCGAGATCCAGACCACCAACCCCGATCGTGTGGACGAAATCGTCGGCCCGATCCGGCGCCTGGTCCAGGGACGCGGGGTGATCGTCGACTGGCGGCAGATGAACTCGGCGCTGTTCCAGGCCCTCGAGGTTGAGCGGGTAGCGATGTTCGTCGTCCTGTCGCTGATCGTCCTCGTCGCGGTGTTCAACATCCTGTCGTCGCTGATCATGCTGGTCCGCGCCAAGACCCGCGACATCGCCATCCTCCGAACCATGGGGGCGAGCAGGCGCGGCATGATGAAGGTGTTCATGACCGTCGGCGTGACGATCGGTTCGCTCGGCATCATCCTCGGCATCATCCTCGGCGCCGTGTTCCTCTATTTCCGGCAGGATGTAGTCAACGCGATCCAGGCCCTCACCGGCCAGAATCTATGGGACCCGTCGGTCCGGTTCCTGACCGACCTTCCGGCCAAGCCCAACATGGTCGAGATTGTCGCGATCATCGTCACCGCACTCGTGCTCTCGTTCCTCGCCACGCTGTATCCGGCCTACAAGGCCGCGAGCACCGACCCGGTGCAGGTGCTCCGCTATGAGTGAAGAGCCTTCGCCGGGGCTCCGCGGAGACGCGATGCCGATCCTCGTCACCGACGACCTCAAGCGCAGCTTCGTCCAGGGCGACGCGACCATCGAGGTGCTTCGCGGCGTAAACCTGACGGTCGCGCCGGGGGAGATTGTCGCGCTGCTCGGCCCATCGGGATCGGGCAAGTCGACCCTGCTCCAGGCTGTCGGGCTGCTCGAGGGCGGTTTCGAAGGGTCGATCCGACTGGCGGGTGAAGAGGCCGCGCAGCTCGACGACGAGGGGCGGACGCGGGTGCGGCGCGAGCTGCTAGGCTTCGTCTACCAGTTCCACCACCTGCTACCGGAGTTCAATGCGGTGGAGAACGTGGTCCTGCCGCAGCTGGTCCGCGGAACCGAACCCGACGCGGCACGCGAACGGGCCCGGCAATTGCTCGGCGTGCTCGGCTTGTCCGAACGCCTCGACCATCGCCCGTCGAAATTGTCGGGGGGTGAGCAGCAGCGCGTGGCGGTTGCGCGGGCGCTGGCCAACAAGCCGCCGCTCGTCCTTGCTGACGAGCCGACCGGCAATCTCGACGAGCAGACCGCCGAAATCGTCTTCGCCGAGTTCCTCGGGCTGGTCCGCGGCGAAGGGACCGCTGCCTTGGTCGCCACGCATAACGAGCGGCTCGCCGCGCGCATGGACCGTGTCGTGCGGCTCCACGACGGGCGCCTCGAATAGTGGGGCCAGACTACGACCGCGGCGTTCAACCGCCCGTGCGCAGGCTGAATTGGACCACGATTGCGCTGATCGGCGGGCTGTTCCTGCTGGTGCTGGTGATCGCCTATTTCGCCACGCGCGGGAACGCCGACCAGGACAAGCTGACCAACGCCAATGTGACGGCGAGCACCGCCGCAAGCCACGAGAAAGCGTGCGCAAGCAAGGCGACTTACGACCTCATCAAGCGTGAGCTTTTCAAGCGTGCAGCGCAGCTCCGCGGAAGCGACCAGGCCGCGTTTGATCGACTCTCCGGCTACTCCGTCGCCCGCATGGAAAACCCGGTGATGGAGAGGGAAGACAGAACCACGGGCGCCGTCCATTGTTCAGGCTCGCTGTCGCTCGACCTTCCGCCCGGCGTGGCGGTCGTCGGCGGCCGGCGCACAATTGTGGCCGACCTTGACTACACCGTCCAGCAAGCAGCGGACGGCAGCGGCCCGGTGGTCCTGTTGAGCAATGCCGATGCGATCATCACTCCGCTGGCGACACTGGTGCGCGTCGGGCAGCCGGCGCCCGAGCCGACCCCGCCCGCGGGGACGACCGAAGTCGAGACGCCCGCCATTGTGGCGCCTGCACCGGTTGTGCCGCCGCCGGCTGCATCGCCCGTGCCGACGCCTTCGCGGCCGGTCGGCGGACAGCCGAGCTTCAACTGTGCAAATGCTCGCACAAGAGGCGAAATCGCGGTTTGTGGCGATGCCGAGCTGGCGACGCTCGACCGCAATATGGCCGTTCAATATGGTCGCGCGGTTGCTGGCGGGTCGGCCGAGCAGCGCGACTTGCTGCGCGAGACCCGTGACCGCTTCGTGCGCTATCGCGACCGTTGCCCCGACCGTCAGTGCATGGCCGCAGCCTACGCGGGCCGGATGCGCGAGATCCGCGACATCGCCGAGGGACGCTGGCAGCCTCCGCGCTAATTTGGGGATAAGTGCCGGCAACGCGCTTTCCTGATTCCCGAGCGCATCCCATAAACATCGGGTGACTCAGCCGATCGTCCCACTTCGCGTCTTCTCCTGCTTCACGATGCTCGAAGGGGCGATGGAGCCGAAAACGATCGCCGAGCGATCGGCCAAGCTCGGCTTCCCCGCCGTTGCGCTGGCCGACCGCAACGGCCTGTATGGCGTGATGCCGTTCAGCGAAGCCTGCTTCGGCAAGGGCGTCCAGCCGATCATCGGCGCGATGCTTGCGGTGTCACGTCCGACCGATTTGGGCGGCGAACAACGCATCGACTGGCTGGCCCTGCTCGCCCAGGATGAGCAAGGTTATGCGAACCTCTGCAAACTGGTTTCCGCGGCGCATCTCGACCGACCGGTCGAACAGGAACCTCATGTCGAATTCTCGAAGTTGCAGGAGCTCAGCGAGGGGCTGATCGCGCTCACCGCCGGAAGCGAGGGCGCGCCGGCGCGGCTGATCGCCGACGGCCAGCGGCTCAAGGCCGAAGCCTATCTCGACCGCCTGCAACCCTTGTTCCCGGACCGGCTCTATATCGAATTGTCACGTCGTCAGGACCCGGTCGAAGAGGCCGCGGAAACGGCCCTCATCGACCTTGCCTACGCCCGCGACCTGCCGCTGGTTGCGACCAACCCGGCAGCTTATGCGGACCCGTCATTCCATGCCGCGCATGATGCGATGCTGTGCATCGCTCATTCGGCCTATGTGGAGAGCGCGGACCGCCTCAGTTCGTCCGCCGATGCGTGGCTCAAGGACGCTGCTGCAATGGCCGAGCTGTTCGCCGACGTGCCCGAGGCGCTCGCCAACACGGCCGTCATCGCGCAGCGCTGCGCCGTCGCAGCGCCCAATCGCAGGCCGATCCTTCCGCGCCTCAGCGACCATGAGGACGAGCAGCTTCGCCGCGACGCGCATGCGGGCCTGAATGATCGGCTGCAGGGGAGGAGCGCGGACGATCAGCAGCGTTACCGCGAACGGCTCGACTATGAGCTCGACGTCATCACTGGCATGGGGTTCGCCGGCTACTTCCTGATCGTTGCCGACTTCATCAAATGGGCGAAGGCCAACGATATCCCGGTCGGACCGGGCCGCGGCTCGGGCGCGGGATCGGTCGTTGCCTGGGCGCTGACGATCACCGACCTCGATCCGATCGCGCTCGACCTGCTGTTCGAGCGCTTCCTGAACCCCGAGCGCGTGTCGATGCCGGACTTCGACATCGACTTCTGCGAAACCCACCGCGACAAGGTCATCACGTACGTCCAGGGCAAGTACGGCCGCGACCGGGTCGCGCAGATCATCACCTTCGGCCGCCTGAAGGCGCGCGCCGTGCTCAAGGACACAGGCCGCGTCCTGCAGATGAGCTACGGCCAGATCGATCGCCTCGCCAAGCTCATCCCCAACCATCCGACCGACCCGTGGACGCTGGAGCGGTCGCTGAACGGCGTCTCGGAGCTTGCAGCCGAGTATAAGGCCGAGCCTGAGGTGAAGCGCTTGTTCGACCTGGCGATGAAGCTCGAAGGCCTGCCGCGCCATGCCTCGACCCACGCCGCCGGCGTCGTGATCGGCGATCGGCCGCTCGACGAGCTGGTGCCGCTCTACTGCGACCCGCGCTCCGACATGCCGGTCACCCAGTTCGATATGAAATACGTCGAGGCGGCCGGGCTCGTGAAGTTCGACTTCCTCGGCTTGAAGACCCTTTCCATCCTGAAGGAAGGCCGACGCCTTCTCGCCGAGCAGGGCGTCGAGGTCGATCTCGACAAGCTGCCGTGGGACGACCCGGCGGTGTATGAGCTGATCCAGCGCGGCGATGCGGTCGGCGTGTTCCAGCTCGAATCCGAAGGCATGCGGCGGACGCTTGCCGCGATCCGTCCGACCAGCTTCGGGGACATCGTCGCGCTGGTCGCGCTCTACCGGCCGGGCCCGATGGACAACATCGGGATGTTCGGCGACCGCAAGAACGGGCGTACGAAGATCGAATATCCGCACGCTTTGCTCGAGCGTATTCTCGCAGAGACCTACGGCATCTTTGTCTACCAGGAGCAGGTGATGCAGGCGGCGCAGCTGCTCGCCGGTTACACGCTCGGACAAGCTGACCTGCTGCGCCGCGCCATGGGCAAGAAGATCCAGTCGGAGATGGACGCCCAGCGCGCGACCTTCGTCGAGGGCTGCGCGACCCACAATCAGATCCCGGCGGCCAAGGCAGAAGAGCTGTTCGACTTGATCGACAAGTTCGCCGGCTACGGCTTCAACAAGAGCCACGCAGCGGCCTACGCCTTGGTCGCCTACCAGACCGCCTGGCTCAAGGCGCATCACCGCGCCGAATTCTACGCCGCGTCGATGAGCTTCGACCTGGCGCTGACCGACAACCTCGGCATCTTCGTCGAGGACATGCGCCGCGGCGCGGTCGAGTGCCTGCCGCCCGACATCAACGCCAGCCAGCCCTACTTCACCGTCGAGAACGGAGGCGTCCGCTACGCGCTCGGGGCGCTCAAGGGCGTCGGCGAGAAGGCGATGGAGGCGCTGGTCGAGGAGCGCGAGCGGGGAGGGCCGTTCAACAGCCTCGAGGATTTCGCGGCGCGGATCGATCCGCGGCTGCTCAACCGCCGCCAGCTCGAAAGCCTCGCCGCGGCGGGCGCGTTCG
>JBDTZJ010000100.1:0-6709 GCA_040005255.1 Sphingomicrobium sp. | reverse complement strand
GCAAGAAGGTCCAGACCGACCGCAAGTTCATGCCCGGCTACGTCCTCGCCAAGCTCGAGATGAACGACGAGGTCTACCACCTCGTCAAGAACACCCCCAAGGTCACCGGCTTCCTCGGCCCCAACGGCAAGCCCCAGCCGATCCCCGAAGCCCAGGCCGCGCGCATGCTCGAAACCAAGGAGCAGGCCGCCGCCCACGGCCCGAAGGCGAAGATCAGCGTCGACTATGAGATCGGCGATGCGGTCAAGGTCCTCGACGGCCCCTTCGCCAGCTTCAACGGCGTCGTCGAGGAGTTGGATTTCGACCGGGGCCGCGTGAAGGTCAGCGTGTCGATCTTCGGGCGGGCGACACCGGTTGAGCTGGAGTTTGAGCAGGTTGAGCGGGTGAAGTAGGCCTATGCGGTTTCCGTTGCTGCGAGCTTTGCGGCCACGCTTCTGAACTTTTCCAGAGCCAGCTCTAGGCTGTTCACGATCTCCGCGGCGACCTCGTCGGGCGGCGGCAGGCTGTCGGGATCGGTCGCACTCGCGTCCTTCAACCAGAAGATGTCCAGGTTGAACTTGTCGCGCTTGGCGATCTCCTCATAACTGAACCGTCGGAAGCGCTCGCTCTCGACCCGCTCATGCTGTCGGTGCTTCTTCCCATAAGCTGCAACGAACTCGTCGAGGTCTGATCGCTTCAGCGGTCGCTCGCGCAAGTCCTACAGCCCCTAATTTGAGATAGCTGATGCGCCTCCTTTTGCCGGAGGCGTCATGACCGAAACCGACAAAGCCGACACACCCCCCACGGCGGCCGTGCGCGTAGGCTCGCTGCAATCGCTGCGTTTCAGTTGTGCTCCTCGCGTGCGCGAGCGTGCGCGCGCACATGTCGCTGCCAACTTTGCCAACTTTCAGCTTGATCAGGCGAGCGCAGCGAAGCGATTGCTCAGCAATCGCCGCACTGTGCTCGGAAGCTCAGCCCGCTACTGCTACTTCGCCTTTCTCGGATCGTCCGCCGGGTTGGCGTAGGTGATCGCGAACGGGCCCGTTCCGCTGACCTGGATCTCCACCGGGTCGGTGGTGAACACATAATGGTTCATGCCCGCGCCCATGGTGACGTGGTAACCCTTGGTCAGCGACCCGACGTTGGCTTTGTCGAGCTTGTCGCCCATGCCGTAGGACAGCGCGCCGGCGGACACGACCCGCACGACCTCGTCGCCCGGATGGCTGTGTGGCGGGACGGTGTAATTGGCCGGGAATTTGGCGCGGATGACGAACGGGCCGGCCTTGGCCGGGTTGCCGGAAACGACGGCGAGCTTGGCGCCAGCCGGCAGCCCCACGCCGCTTGCGTCCATCCATTTCATCGACTTGGCCTGGACGCCGGTCGCGGTCGTGGCGAGGAGAGCGGAAACCGCAAATGTAGTAAGACGGTGCATACAATACCCCTATTCAATGCCTTCCCGGCCGCGGCTGTTAGCACAAATCGAGCCGCCGGGCATAAGGGGGGAATATCGGGAGCGGTTCCCGGGTGCATGGTGAGCAGCTGTCGTGAGATCCGGGCGGGGTGGCGCGGCTGAAACGGGGCGGCTAGAGCCGTTGTCATGGCGGAACTATCGTCGGTCGAGCGCGCGGTCGTCGAACGCGCGGGCGCCGAGCACATGCTCGATTCTGTGCTGGCCTGGGCCGCGATCAACAGCGGCTCGCGCAACCTTGGCGGGCTCGAGCGGATGGCCGATGTCCTGGTCGACGCGTTCGCGGCGCTGCCCGGAATCCTGCGCCTCGAAACTCCAGCTTCGGTCGAGGCGGTGGACGCCGCGGGCCGGACCGTTCGCATCGAGCATGGCCGCCACCTCCATTTGACGGTGCGCCCGACCGCACCGGTGCAGCTGCTGCTGACCGGCCACATGGACACGGTCTTTGCCGCCGACCATACGTTCCAGGACACGCGCTGGATCGAGGATGGGGCGCTGAACGGGCCCGGAGTCGCCGACATGAAGGGTGGGCTCGCGGTGATGCTCGCGGCGCTCAAGGCGGTGGAGCAAAGCCCGGCCCCGGACCGCATCGGCTATGAGGTGGTGATCAACAGCGACGAGGAGGTCGGCTCGCCGGCATCGGCCGCGCTGCTTGCCCGCGCCGCGCAGGGCAAGCGCGCCGCGCTGACCTACGAGCCGGCGGCGCTGCCCGATGGCACTCTCGCCGGAGCCCGGCCGGGCAGCGGCAATTTCGCTTTGGTCGTCCGCGGGCGATCGGCTCACGCCGGGCGCAACCCCGAGGAGGGGCGGAATGCTTTGGTCGCGGCCGCGGACCTGGCGCTTCGGCTCGACCGCCTCAAGCGCGAGGGATTGACCGTAAACGCGTCGCGGATCGAGGGCGGCAGTCCGAGCAATGTCGTGCCCGGCCTTTCCGTCCTGCGCGTGAATCTTCGCCCGAGGACGCCCGAGATCGAAGCCGAAGCGGAGCGCGCGATCGGCGATGCGGTCGCTGCCGTCACCACCGAGCACGATGTCCAGATCGAGCTGAGCGGCGGCTTCGGCCGCCCGCCCAAGCCGCTGACTCCCGAGGCCGAGGCTTTGTTCAACCTGGTCAGACAGGCCGGCGCCGATCTCGGCCAGGCGATCGCCTGGCAGCCTTCGGGCGGGGTGTGCGACGGCAACAATATCGCCGCCTGCGGCGTGCCGGTGGTCGACACGATGGGTGTCCGCGGCGGCAAGATCCACAGCGCAGAGGAGTTTCTGATCGCCGGCAGCCTCGCCGAGCGCGCCGCGTTGAGCGCGCTCACCATCCATCGCCTTGGCGACGGCGCATGAGCTTCCGCGTCCGCCCCGCGACCGGCGAGGATTTCCGCGCCATCTACCAGATGGCGAAGCTGACCGGCGGCGGCTTCACCAACCTGCCCGCCGACCGCGACACGCTGGTCGCAAAGCTCGAACGTTCGGACCAGTCATTCGCTCGCGAAGGGGATCGCCAGGCCGGCGATCTCTACGTGTTCGTGCTCGAAGATCCCAAGGCGGGCGTGATCCGCGGCACCTGCCAGGTGTTCGGACAAGTCGGCGTCATCCAGCCCTTCTACAGCTATCATTTGAGCACGCTGACGCAGTCGAGCCCGGAGCTGGGCAAGAACTTCAGCAACCAGACGCTGACCCTCACCACCGACCTCGAAGGATCATCCGAGGTCGGCGGGCTGTTCCTCCATCCGCAATTGCGCGCCGGCGGCTGGGGGTCGTTGCTCGCCCGAAGCCGCTACCTCTTCATGAAGCTGCACCGGGCGCGCTTCGGCGACCGCACGCTGGCCGAGCTGCGTGGGGTCATGGACGAGGTCGGCAACGCGCCCTTCTGGGACGCGCTCGCCGGCCGCTTCTTCGGCATGACCTTTCCCGAAGCCGACGAATTCAACGCGGTTCACGGCACGCGCTTCATCGCCGACCTGATGCCCAAGACGCCGATCTACGTCGACCTGCTGGCGGACAGCGCCAAGGCGGTGATGGGACAGCCCCACCCGAGCGGCCGGGCAGCGCTGCGCATGCTCGAGGCCGAAGGCTTCACCTTCGACCGCTACATCGACATCTTCGATGGCGGGCCGACCGTCACCGCGGCCACCGACCAGATCCGGACGATCCGCGAGGCGCACAGCGAAACCATCGCCGAGATCGGCGAAGCGGGCCCTACCAAGATGCTGGTCGCGGCTGGCCACCTCAAGCGCTTCCGGGCAACCTGTGCGTCGGTCAAGCGGCTCCCCAGGAAGGGCATTTGCATCGACCGCGAGGCCGCCGAGCTGCTCGAGGTCGGGGTTGGCGACAGCGTGATGACGGTCGCCAAGTGAGCCTCCGCGAGATCAACTTCGACGGCATCGTCGGCCCCAGCCACAATTATGCGGGGCTTAGCCTCGGCAACCTCGCGTCGACGCGCAACGCCGGGGCGGTGTCAGAGCCGCGCGCCGCCGCGCTCCAGGGCGTCGACAAGATGCGTGCCAATCTCGCTCTGGGGCTGAGCCAGGGCATATTCGTGCCGCACCCGCGCCCCGATCGCGGCTGGCTCGCCGAGCTCGGCACGACGATCGAGGAAGCCGACGCGGGGCTGGCGGCCAACGCCATGTCCGCTTCGGCAATGTGGGCGGCCAATGCCGCGACTGTCTCGCCGGCTCCGGACAGTGCCGACGGGAAGTGCCACCTGACGGTCGCGAACCTCCGAACCATGCCGCACCGCAGCCACGAATGGCCGGCGACGCTGGCGCAGTTGCGGCTCGCCTTCGCGGCGGATGCGTTCGCGGTCCATGGGCCGGTGCCGACCGCTTTCGGCGACGAGGGCGCGGCCAACCACATGCGGCTGGCGCCAGTCCACGGCGAAACGGGTGCCGAGATTTTCGTCTACGGCGTGTCGCGCGGCGCCTTTCCGGCGCGCCAGCATCGCGAAGCCTCGCACGCGGTCGCCCGGCTGCACCGGCTCGACCCCGAGCGCGTGATCTTCGCCGAGCAGTCGGAGCAGGCGATCGCGGCCGGCGCCTTCCATAACGACGTTGTCGCGGTCGCCAACGAGCGCGTGCTGTTCGCGCACGAACAGGCGTTCGCCGACAAACCTGCGCTGATCTCAGCCTGCGAGCGGCTGGTGCCCGGCTTCGATTATGTCGAGGTGCCGGCCGCCGAAGTTCCGCTCGGCGACGCAATCCGATCCTATTTGTTCAACGCCCAGCTGGTGACCCTGCCGAGCGGTGAGCAGACTTTGATGGTTCCGTCCGAAGCGCGTGACACACCGTCGGTGTGGAACTGGATCGAACGGCACGTCGCCGGCAATGGCCCCATCCGCCGCGTCGAAGTGGTCGACGTCCGCCAGTCGATGGCCAATGGCGGCGGCCCCGCGTGCCTGCGCCTCCGCGTCGTCGCCAACCCGGATGACGTCGACCCTCGGCTCATCGCCGACGAGGCCAAGCTGGAGCGGATCGCCGATGTGATCCGCAGCCACTGGCCCGAGCAGATCCACAATGAAGAACTTCAGCGGCCCGGGCTGATCGCCGACATCGAGCGCGCGCGCGCCGCGCTGCTCGACACGCTGGAACTTGGCGAACTCGCCTAGCCGTTCGTCCCGCAATGGGATTCTGGCTAAGACGATTTTAACCCTGTTCAGCAGGAAATTTCCGGCTCAAAACTGCCGTTTGGACGTTCAAACGTTAATGGCGGCAATGCTCAAAAAGATCGCTCGTCTGTTCCAGATCAAGACGCGCCTCGAGGCGTGGCTGGTGATCTATGCCATTGCGCTGGGCGCGGTCGAACGCGGCCGCCTTTATCTCGAGACCTATCCCGGCTGGGGCGGATGGCTGCTGGCGCTCGCCTGCACCGCCGTGGTGTTCGTCGCCGGCGGCAAGCTGCTCGATTCGGTGGGCGCGCGCGCGTCGGCGCTGGCGGCTGGCCCCTATCCGGCGCCCGCCGGTCGCCGGCTCATTGACGGTCGTAGTCGACCCACGCGCCTGCCGCGCCGTCGCGGTTCAGAGTCACGGATTTCACGGCGCAGAGGTTGACGTCGGCCCAGGTGACGGGTTCCGCGCCGGCGACATTGGCGCGGATATCGAACGCGCAATCGGGATCGCTGAAGTTGATTGACCTGCGAGCGCCGGCCGAAGGTGCGCTCCCAAGCGGCTTCCACTCGTGCGTTCCGGCACGGCGAATCGACAGTTCAACCAGCGGCGCGCCCGTTCCATTGACGAGCGCGAAGTTGGATGCTCCCGCAGCGGAGGCGGGAACGGCGTAGGCCGCGAGCAGCGCGAAACAGACGAGTCGCTTCATGCGCCCGAACATAAGCCCGTGCGCATGAAGCGAAAATATCAAAAATGCATCGGCGTTAGGCGGCGAGGTCCGCGTAATTGGGGCGGGTGCCGCTCCAGAATACCGGCGACGGCGCCGGACCCTGGGTCAGCGCGTCCTTCAGCGGCAGCGCCGTCGTGCAGAAGGCGCATTCGGCCGACAGGCGGCCGATGATCCAATGGGTGCGGCCGCAGCCGGGGCAATGATTGACTTCGCCATCGTGATACATGGCGTGATAGCCCCGAGCGTTGGGATTGAACGCGGTACGGCGGGACTCGATCGAGCTGCGCATGGTGTGTTCCTTCGAAACCATTTGGGCGATCCAACGAGCGGCGAATCGTTAGGTTTCATCGATGGTCGGTGATTGGCGGCCCGGTGTCACTCCACGGTCACGGTGCTGTTCCAGCGCGGGACAAAGCACGGGGAAATGATCTGCCGTTGCGGCGGCCGTCGCGAGCCCCTGTGGATTTTAACGAACCCTTAGCCACTGCCGAGTGATGGTCGATTCATCTCCGGAGCGGAGGGGCAAGTGGAATCGAACAAGCGTTACTATAGCCGGCGGGCAATCGAGGAGCGGATGGCTGCCCAGCGCGCAGTGACCGAAACGGCACGGGCGTGGCACAGCAAATTGGCCGAGGATTTCGCGGAACGGGCCAGCGCCTGCGCCGCGTCGATCTGCGGCACTGCCGTCCTCAACGGCTGACTGCACGGAGTTGTAATCGCGGCCGGCGTGCCCGGCCGTGCGCCTATCCTCCATTCGATCCTGCCGCCCGTTTCCGCGGGGTTGCGCCCGCCCCAACCTCCCCCTATGTCGCGCGCCTGCCGGTCCCCGGCACCGCGCGCCCGTAGCTCAGCTGGATAGAGCACCAGACTACGAATCTGGGGGTCGGAGGTTCGAATCCTTCCGGGCGCGCCATTTTCCTTTTAGAGCGGACATCGATG
>JBDTZJ010000099.1:0-6720 GCA_040005255.1 Sphingomicrobium sp. | reverse complement strand
TCGGTCGCGGTCAGCGCCAGCCGCGCGCCCGACATTCCGAGCGGGTGGCCGAGCGCGATCGCACCGCCATTGGGGTTCAAGTGAGCCGCATCGTCGGCAAGGCCGAGCTGGCGGAGCACGGCGAGCGCCTGGGCGGCGAAGGCTTCGTTCAGTTCGATCACGTCGAAGTCGCCGATCTTGAGACCAAGGCGCTTCAGCAGCTTCTCCGACGCGGGCGCCGGGCCGATGCCCATGATCCGCGGCGGGACCCCGGCGACGGCGGCGCCGAGCACGCGCGCCCGGGGGGTCAGGCCGTTGCGCTTGGCCGCTTCCTCCGAGGCGATGATGATCGCGGCCGCGCCGTCGTTGACGCCGGACGCATTGCCGGCGGTCACGCTGCCGTCGGGGCGGGCGATGGGCTTCAACTTGCTCAGCGCCTCGATCGTCGTCGCGCGCGGGTGCTCATCACTGTCGACCACGACCGCGTCGCCCTTGCGCTGCGGGATCTCGACCGCGACGATCTCGGCGGCGAAGCGGCCATTCGCCTGGGCCTTTGCTGCGCGCTCCTGGCTCCGCATCGCGAAGGCGTCCTGGTCGGCGCGCGACACCTGGAACTCCTGCGCGACATTTTCACCGGTGCTCGGCATGGTGTCGTCGCCATAAGCGTCGCGCATCTTCGGGTTGACGAAGCGCCAGCCGATGGTCGTGTCGTACATCTCAACATTGCGGTCGAAGGCGGATGTGGCCTTGGCCATGACGAACGGCGCCCGGCTCATGCTTTCGGAGCCGCCAGCGATGATCAGGTCGGACTCGCCACCGCGGATCGCGCGGGCGGCCATGGCCACCGCGTCGAGGCCCGAGCCGCACAGGCGATTCAAGGTCACACCGCCCGAGCTGTCGGGAAGGCCGGCGAGCAGGCCCGCCATGCGCGCCAGGTTGCGGTTGTCCTCGCCCGCCTGGTTGGCGCAGCCGAGGATCACGTCGTCGAGCTCGGACCAGTCGACTTGCCGATTGCGGTCGATCAGCGCCCTGATCGGGATCGCGGCGAGGTCGTCGGCGCGGATGCTCGACAGCGCGCCGGCGTAGCGGCCGATCGGGGTCCGGACGGCGTCGCAAATGTAAGCCTCGGCCATGTGGGTCAGAGAACGCCTCTGCGAACCTGGTCGAGCTCGATCGACTCGAACAACGCCTTGAAATTGCCTTCGCCGAAGCCCTCGTTGCCCTTGCGCTGGATGATCTCGAAGAAGATCGGCCCGATCACGTTCTGGGTGAAAATCTGCAGCAGCAGGCCCTGGCCCTCGGTCGGCGCGCCGTCCATCAGGATGCCGCGCTTTTCCAGCTCTGGGATGCTCTCCTCATGCCCTTGGATGCGCTCCGGGAGCATCTCGTAATAGGTGTCGGGCGTGTCCTGGAAGGGAATGCCGCGGGCCCGGATGATATCGACCGCTGCGTAGATGTCGGACGTGCCGAGCGCGATGTGCTGGATGCCTTCGCCTTTATATTCGCGCAGGAATTCCTCGATCTGGCTCTTGTCGTCCTGGCTCTCGTTGAGCGGAATGCGGATTTTGCCGCAGGGCGAGGTCATGGCCTTGGAGAAGAGGCCGGTCTGCTTGCCCTCGATGTCGAAGTAGCGGATCTCGCGGAAGTTGAAGAGCTTCTCGTAAAAGTCGGCCCAGACGCTCATCCGGCCACGATTCACGTTGTGCGTCAAATGATCGATGTAGGTGAGCTTGGAATCCGCAGCTGCCATCCGCTCGCGCCAATCGGGATGGAAGGCGAAGTCGACCTCGTAGATCGACCCACCTTCGCCGTGGCGGTCGACGAAGAACAGCCGCGATCCGCCAATCCCTTCGATCGCCGGGATGTCGAGCTCGCCGTCGCCCTTGCTGACCTCGACGTTCGTCGCACCCAGCTTGAGCGCGCGCGCATGTGCCGATTTCGAGTCCTTGACCCGGAATGCCATCGCGCAGGCGCTGGGGCCATGGGCCTTGGAATATTCCTCGGCGTAGGAGCCGGGTTCCGCGTTGATGATGAAGTTGCAGTCGGCCTGTTTGTGCAAAGTGACGTTCTTGCTCTTGTGCCGAGCGACCTCGGGGAAGCCCATCTTGGTGAACAAGGAGCGCAGCAGTTCGATATCGGGCGCGGTATATTCGACGAACTCGAAGCCGTCGGTGCCCATCGGGTTTTCGAGGCCCAGAGGGCTCTTCTCGGCGACCTGCGTGGCCATCTGCTGTCTCCTTTGCAGCCCAACTGCGCTTGCCTGAAAGGCATTTCAAGGGCCAGAGAGGAGCCATGGATGTTCCCGACGGCTGGACTCTGGAGGACGGCGGCAAGGCGCTGTTGCGCACGTTCCGCTTCAAGGATTTCAGCGAAGCATTTGCGTTCCTCACGCGCGTCGCGCTCCACGCCGAGAAGGTCGATCACCACCCGGAATTCACCAGCGTTTGGAACCGCGTCGACTTCCGCCTGACCAGCCATGACGCGGGCGGCGTGACCGCGCGCGATGAGGCGCTAGCAGAAGCGATTAACCTCCTAGCGGAACGATAATGTCTTCTTTGGGTGGAAAGCGGTCATTCGTATGATAGCCTCTTGAGCTTAGCTGGGCGCGTCAGGCAGCCTGCCAGACTCGAATCGGCGGGTAGTCCCCGGACATCCAAACCATCTTGGATCGACGTGCTCATGGAACACACGTCCACCTTCGCGCGCTTTTGGCAGCGAGCACCGGGGCATGAAGGAGGCACCGGTGAACAAGACTTTTCTTCCCATTGTCCTGTCCGCGTCGCTGTTAAGCGGCTGCGCGACCGACTCTTATGGCAACAGCAACGTCAGCAACCGCGCGATGATCGGTGTGCTCGCCGGCGGGGCGCTCGGCGCGCTCGCGGGCAGCGCGGCCGGGATCAATCCGGTGACCGGAGCGGCCGCCGGCATGGTCGTCGGCGGGGCCGCGGGCGTGCTCGTTGGGGGGCCGGTCGTCCACCACCGCCAATATTACCGGGACAGCCGCGGCTATTGCTATTACGTCAACTCCGCCGGGAAGCCGACCTACGATCCGGCAGTGGCGTGTTGAGAGGAAAATGCTCGCTGTCCTGTCGCTGTTCAGCTTCGCGATGCTGATCATCGAGCTGCGCCGTAATGCGAAAGCATTCGGATACCCGTCGTGCCGTGTTTGCTAACGTCCGCTTTGGGTGGAAAGCGGACGCTAGCCGCGGCGACCTCAATGCATGCGGCAGCCAGTTACCCGGCCGATGTAACCGCCGATGGTCCCACAGATTGCGCCGAAAACCGTGATAACTGGCAGCGCCGTCCAGAACGCACGCAAATTGGTGTGATTTAAATAGGACCGCATGTCGGTGAAGCCGCTGTGCTTGAACAACCAAATTTTCTCAGGCTGCTGCGAAACGATGTCGACGATTAGATAGTCAATGAGGAGAAAGGTGATCATCGCGATTCCGAACGCGATGAACGAGATTGCTCCACCGGCTATCGCTGCCTCCCGAAGCGTCGAAGTGCCTCGCACTCTGAAATAGCCCGCGGCGCCAACGAGCGCGATCACCACGGCCCAGCCGATACTCTCGCTTAATTCGTTATCGGGCGACGGATGGCCGGCGAAAGAAGGCCAAATGACGTTCGTCGCCACGATGGCAGCAGACAAAAGACCACCGAGCAGCAGCCCGAGCCTCAAATTGTTCAAGGTCATTGCCAAGGCCTCTCGATTGCGACAGCCAGTAATCTTACCACCAACCTGCGCTAGCATCAGCTACCCTAATGTCTGCAATGGGTCGAAGGCAGACATATAGCGCGCCTATCGACTGGCTCCTTCCTTAACCATCCCCCGCAAGCTTTTGGCAGCCCGGCCGAGGGGAAGATGGCGCGGGCAGCCCGAGTCGGGCGCTGTATCGTTAACCAAGGAGCGCTATGCGGACGTTACTGCGGATCATCCAGTGCGAAAGCGGCGCGAATGCGATCGAATATGCACTGGTCGCCTCCTTGATCGCGATCGCGGCCTTCGCGGCCTTCCAGAATCTCGGGAACAAGGTCGACGACATGTACAACAATGTGTCGAACCATCTCTGACGGATCGCGTCCGGCCATTGATCGTTCAGGCGGTTTGAACCATAAGGCCGCGCAATGAACCGTTCGTTCGCCACCACGAGCTATTATTATCCCGACGAGGTTGGGACCGGCTGACGCGCGCTTAGTTCAGACGACCAACCTCGACCCGCCAGCGCCAAGCTAGGCGGGTTTTTTGTTGCCCCACGAAAGGACCACAATGCTCCACCGAGCCACTGCCACCAAGGAGAGCCCGCGAGGGTGGCCGGACTATGCCGTTCCACAAGTCTGGGATGCGTTCACGGGCGAAGATCACGCAGTCTGGGACCTCCTGTTCGAACGCCAGGTCGATCTGCTCGGCACTCGGGTCGCGGCGGCGTTTCTCGACGGCATCGATCTCCTCCGGCTGTCGCATCCGGGCGTGCCCGATTTGGCCGAGCTCAACGCGATCCTAGAGCCGCGCACCGGCTGGCGGACCGTCGCCGTGACCGGTCTGGTGCCGGACGAGATCTTTTTCGCGATGCTGAGCGAGCGCGTGTTCCCGGTCGGCAACTTCATCCGAAAGCGCGAGGAACTCGACTATCTCGAAGAGCCCGACTGCTTTCACGACCTGTTCGGCCATATTCCAATGCTGGCGCACCATGATTTCGCCGGGATGGTCGAGCACGTCGGGCGGCTTGGGGTCGCAGCGATCGAGGCGGGCGAAGGCGATCGCGTCTCCCGCATCTATTGGCACAGCGTTGAGTTCGGCCTTGCGCGCGAGGGCGGCGAACTCAAGATCCTTGGCGCCGGCCTCGCCTCGAGCTTCGGTGAGGCGCATTTCAGCCTCGAGAATGACGAGGTTGAACGGCTGCCCTTCTCCGTCGAGCGAGCCGTGCACACGCCCTACAAGAACGACGCGTTTCAGCCGCGCTACCTGGTGTCGGAATCGCTGGAGCGGACGATCGTCGAGGTGCTGGCGCTGACGCCCGAGACCTTGCTGGCACTCTAGGCGCGGTGCGGTATAGGCCGGTCATGGCTAACCAGCCGACGAGCGGCGAATATCGCAGCGGACACGACCCGCGCACGCTGCGCGACGCGCTTGGCTGCTTCGCGACCGGGGTCACGGTGGTTACCTGCCTCAACGACGAGGGCGAGCCAGCCGGGATCACCGTAAACAGCTTCACCTCGGTTTCGCTCGATCCGCCGCTGCTGCTCGTTTGCCTCTACAAGCAGGCGGCTAGCGCGCCGGCGCTGACCAAGGCGTCGCATTTCGCGATCAACGTCCTCCAGACCGGCCAGCAGCCCGCTTCGATCACCTTCTCTACCCGGGTAGAGGACCGCTTCGGGAGCACGTCCTGGTCGTGCGGGGAAGCGGGCGCCCCAATCCTCAAGGATTCCATGGGCGTATTCGAGTGCGAGAATTACGCGGTCTATGACGGGGGCGACCACCACATATTGGTCGGCCAGGTGATCAAGGCGAGCTTCGATGCGAGCCTCGACCCCTTGCTCTATTTCCGCGGCCGCTACCGGCGTTTGCACTTCGACTAGCTTAGGATACGCACGCGCCCATGCTAGCCTTGGACTTCGTCAAATCAAAACGCGAGACGGTCGAGCGCGCGATCCGCGACAAGGGCGTCAGCCTCGACATCGATGCCTTACTTGCGCTCGACACGGAGGTGCGCGGGCTCAAGACCGAGATCGAGGGCCTGCGGGCCGAGCGGAACGCGATCAGCGCCCTGTTCCCCAAGGCGTCGAGCGAGGAGAAGGCGGAGCTTGGCCGCAAGGCGAAGGGGGCCGGAGCGCGCGCCGGCGCACTGGAGGGTGAGCTCAGCGACAAGGAAGCGGCGCTAAAGGCGCTGATGCTGAAGCTTCCAGGCATCCCCTATGAGGGGGCGCCGGTCGGGCCCGACGAGAGCTTCAACCAGGTCATCCGCACGGTCGGCGAGCCGCGCACGTTCGATTTCGAGCCGCTCGACCATGTCGCGCTCTTTGAGAAGAACGACTGGGCCGACCTGTCGGGCGTAACCCAGGTATCCGGCAGCCGCACCTATTGCCTCAAGGGGGCGCTGGCGTTGCTCGAGACTAAGCTCATGGCCTGGGCGCTGGAGAAGATCGCGGACGCTGGGTTCACGCCGATTACCGTGCCCGCAATTGCGCGCGCGCAAGCCTTTCTCAACCAGGGCCAGTTCCCCGGTCACGAGGAAGAGACCTACCAGCTGCCGAACGACGATTTATGGCTGTCGGGAACCGCCGAAGTCGTGCTGACGTCGCTCCATTCGGGCGAGATCGTCGAGGCCGACAGGCTGCCAATCCTCTACGCCGGTTTCTCGCCATGCTTCCGCCGGGAGGCGGGGAGTGCGGGCAAGGACGTCCGCGGGCTGCTGCGCGTCCACCAGTTCGTGAAGGTCGAGCAATATGTGATCTGCGAGGCGGACGATGCCCAATCGGCCAAATGGCATGCGAAGCTGCTCGAGCTTGCCGAAAGCCTGCTCGGGGAGCTGGAAATCCCCTACCAGGTGATCGAGACTTCGACCGGTGACATGGGGCTCGGCAAATATCGCATGAACGATATCGAAAGCTGGATTCCCAGCCTTGGCAAATATCGCGAGACGCACAGCTGCTCGACGCTGCACGACTGGCAGGCCCGCCGCGCGAACATCCGCTACCGCGGCGCCGACGGGAAGGTGCGGTTCGCGCACACGCTCAACA
>JBDTZJ010000098.1:0-6723 GCA_040005255.1 Sphingomicrobium sp. | reverse complement strand
GAACACGCGGCTGCAGGTCGAGCATCCGGTGACCGAGGAAGTGACCGGCCTCGACCTCGTCGAGCAGATGATCCGCGTCGCTGCGGGCGAGAAATTGAAGTTCACGCAGGACGACGTCCAATTGAACGGCTGGGCGGTCGAAACGCGCGTCTATGCCGAGGACCCGTACCGCGGGTTCTTGCCGAGCACGGGGCGGTTGGTGCGGTACCAGCCGCCGAAGCAGACCCCCTCTCCCAAGGGAGAGGGGATTCGCGTCCGCGTCGACGACGGCGTTGCCGACGGCGGCGAGGTCAGCATCTTCTACGACCCGATGATCGCCAAGCTGATCACCTGGGCGCCGACGCGTGAGCAGGCGATCGACGCGCAGGTCGCCGCGCTCGATCAGTTCGTGATCGACGGCATCAGCGACAATGTCGATTTCCTCTCCGCGCTGATGCAGCACCCGCGCTTCCGCTCGGGCGACATCACCACCGGCTTCATCGCCGAGGAATATCCCGACGGTTTTCACGGCGCGCCGGCGGACCCGCAGCTGATCGCCGATCTCGCGGTGATCGCGGGGATGGTCTCCGTCATCACCGACGAACGCGCGGCGGAAATCGACGGGCAGCTCGGCCCGCCGCGGCACTTCCCGTGCGAGCGCGTGGTCTGTTTCGGCGGCGAAGAGCATCGCGTGCGGATCAAGCCCTACAAGGGCGGCACCTTGGCCGTGCTCGATGGCGGCGAGCTGATCGATATCGTCGGCCGCTGGGTCCCGGGGCAACGGCTGCTGTCGGTCAGTGTCGACGGCCGCCATCGCATCGTCCAGGTGCGGCGCGCCGGGCGCAATTGGGAGCTGCAGACGCGTGGGGCCAGCCACCAGGTTCAGGTGCTGTCGCCCCATGTCGCCGAGCTCGCCAGGCACATGATCGACAAGCCCGCGCCCGATTTGTCGCGGCTGCTTCTGGCGCCGATGCCGGGGCTGCTGACGCGGCTCGACGTCGCGGTCGGCGACAAGGTCGAGCCCGGCCAGCCGGTCGCGGTGATGGAAGCGATGAAGATGGAGAACATCCTCCGCGCGGGCCGCGCTGCGACGGTCAAGGCGACCCCCGCCAAGCCCGGCGACAGCCTCGCGGTCGATCAGGTCATCGTGGAGTTTGAGTAGTCAGGACCAGTTCGCAAAAAATCTCAACTGAACTGCAAAGACAACGAGCCAACAAAGAACACCTGCAGCGAAACCACCAAGCGTCGCGATAGCCAAATTTTTGCGACGGGAAATTAAGGCGGCAACGATTGATGCGGGGATCAAGCACGATGCTTCAAGTGCAAGTCGGATAAGCTCGTCATTTGACCACATTTTTCTTGCCTTATTTGTTCCTGAGTTCTGACCGCCGAAGCTTGCCCGTCGCGGTCTTCGGCAGTGCCTCGACAAATTCGATCTCGCGCGGATATTTGTAGGGGGCGATCTGCGCTTTGACGTGGGCCTGCAGATCAGCGACCAAAACGTCCGAACTCTCCGCATCCACTGCCAGCACCACGAACGCCTTCACCTTCTGCCCGCGTTCGGGGCAGGGCACGCCGATCACCGCGCATTCGGCGACCGCGGGGTGCGACAGCAACGCATTCTCCACTTCGGGAGCGCCGATATTGTAGCCCGAGCTGACGATCATGTCGTCGCTGCGCGCGAGGTACCAATAATAACCGTCGGCGTCGCGGCGGTAGGTGTCGCCGGTGACGTTCCAGCCGTTGACGACATAGTCGCGCTGGCGCGGGTCATCGAGGTAGCGGCAGCCGGTCGGGCCCCTGATCGCGAGGCGGCCCACGCCTTCTTCGAGCGGATTGCCGTCCGCGCCGAGGATCGTGGCGGTGTAACCGGGCACCGCCTTGCCGGTTGAGCCGGGGCGGATGTCCTCGCCGGCCGCCGAGACGAAGATGTGCATCATCTCGGTCGATCCGATGCCGTCGGTGATCGCAATCCCCGTGCGCTCCTTCCATGCCCGCCAAATCGCCTCCGGCAGATGCTCGCCGGCGGAGATGCAAGTACGCAGCGTCTTGAGCGCTTGCGGCAGAGCGGGCTGGGACAGCATCGCCTTGTAGGCGGTCGGCGCCGTGCCCAGATGCGTGACTTCGTGCTTCACGATCGCGTCGAGCAGCTTCTCCGGTCCACCCTGCTCGATCGTCGCGCTCGCCGCGCCGAAGCGCAGCGGGAAGATCGGCGTGATCCCCAGCCCGAACGTGAAGGCCATCGGCGCGCTGGTCAGGAACACGTGGCCGGGCTTCGGGCCGACGAGATGCCTCGCAAAGGTATCGCACGGCACGAGCACATCGCGGTGGAACTGGACGCAGCCCTTGGGCACACCGGTCGTGCCGCTGGTGAAGGCGATGAGGGCGGGATCTTCGCGGCCGGTGTTGATCGGTGGCAGCGGCTCCAGCGACGCGGTGCGCGTCTCCAATTCGCCTCGCCCGTAATCGCCGTCATATTTGACGATGTGCTTGACGCTGTGCGTCTGGTCGACCGCCTGGCGGAAATCGCCGATGAAGCGGCTGTCGACGATCGCGTGGGAGATGGCTGCACGCTCGATCACCGTCGCGATCTCGCCCGGGCGCAGGAGTGGCATGGTCGCGATCACCACGCCTCCGGCCTTCAAGACGCCGAGCCACGCCGCGAACATCGTGTAGCCGTTCGGTCCGCGCAGCAGCACGCGGTTGCCGGGAATCAGGGCCTCTTCCTCGACCAGCAACTGCGCGATGCGCCCGCTGAAGTCGTCGAGTTGGGCATAGGTCCAGCGGCCGTGGTCATTGACGATCGCGAGCGCGTCGGGCGCGCCGCCTTTCAGCAGCTCCGCCGCCGCGTTGAGGCGTTCGGGATATTGCAGCTCGGGCAGGTCGAAGCGGAATTCGGGCAGCAGTTCCGGCGGCGGCAATCGGTCACGAACGAAGGAATCGTACACTAACGCGTCACCCCAGCGCAGGCTGCGGTCCATGTCTGACAAGGGCGCCACACTTCAGAAACATGGATGCCAGCCTTCGCTGGCATGACGAAGGAAAGGCTCACTCCTCATCCACCACCGCCGTCGTCTCGATCTCGACCTTGGCGGCGCTTTCGACCAGGCCCTTCACCTCGACCAGGGCCATGGCCGGATAGTTCGGTCCCATGATCTCGCGCCAGGCGGCGCCGATCTCATCGCGCGAGACCATATATTCGTGGCGGTCGGTGACGTAGCAGGTCATGCGCACGATATGCTGAGGCCCCGCCCCGTCCTCGGCGAGGATTTGCAGCGTGTTGCGGAGCGCCCGCGCGAACTGGCCGTGAAGCGTATATTCGGGAAAGCTCTCATGCTCGTCCCAGCCGACGATCCCGGCGGTGAAGATCATTCGGCCCTGCGCGCTGACTCCGTTGGAATAGCCTTTGGGCCGCGGCCAGTTCGACGGCTGCAGGATCTTCATGGCGCTGTCCCCCTCAACACATCGCGGGCGATGATCTGCCGCTGCACCTCGCTCGCGCCTTCGTAAATTCGAAGCGCGCGGATGTCGCGGTAGAGCTCCTCGACCTTCACGCCCTTGGTGACGCCGGCACCGCCATGCATCTGCACCGCGGCATCGATCACCTGCTGCGCAGATTCGGTCGCGTGGAGCTTGGCCATGGCCGCGGCGCGGCGATTGTCGGCGCTCGCTCCGGAACCCCCAATGTCCTGCTGCCAGGCGGCGCGATAGATAAGCAAAGCCGACGCATCGACGGCCAGCGCCATGTCGGCGAGCTTGGCCTGCGTCACGGCATTGTCGGCGAGCGTGGCGCTGCCCAGCCGCCGTGCCTTCGTGAACGCCAGCGCCTCGTCGAGCGCGCGCCGCGCGAAGCCGAGCGCCGCCGCACCCACCGTCACGCGGAACAGGTTCAGCGTCTCCATGCCGATGCGGAAGCCCTCGCCCGGCTCGCCGATGATGGCGTCGGCCGGGATGCGCGCGTTATCGTACTTCAATCGCGCGAGAGGGTGGGGAGCGATGACCTCGATGCGCTCGGCAACCGTGACTGCATCGGCAGGGACGATAAAGGCCGACAGGCCGCGCGCGCCTTCGCCCTCGCCGGTGCGCGCAAAGCTCACGTAGAAATCCGCGATGCCGCCGTTGGAGATGTAGGTCTTCTCCCCGACCAGCACCCATTCATTCCCATCCTTCATGGCCGAGGTCGCCATGTTCGCCGCGTCGGAGCCGCACTCCGGCTCGGTCATGGCGAAGGCAGCGACGGCTTCGCCCGACGCCACTCTCGGCAGCCATTGCCGCTTCTGCTCGATCGTTCCGAACAGCGAGATTGCTCCCGAGCCGAGGCCCTGCATCGCGAAGGCGAAGTCAGCGAGCCCCGAGTGATAGGCCAAAGTCTCGCGCGCGATCGCCAGGCTGCGAACGTCCGGCCGGTGCTTGCCATCGGCGACGCACAATTTGAGGCAGCCCGCGGCGCCCAGCTCGCGCACCAGCGCGCGGCACTCGCTATCGAGGTCTTCGGCGAAGCGCCCGGTGAGATTGTCGGCGCACCATTGCTGCAATTGGTCCGCCAGCTCGCGGTGCCGCGGCTCGAAAAAGGGCCAGGAGAGGAAGCTTCGGTCGGTCATGGCCTCGGCATCAATTGCCCTCGAAAACGAGCTTCTGCTTGTTGGCGAAGGCTTCGTAGGCGCGGTGAAAATCCTTGGTTTGCATGCAATGCGCCTGGGCCCGCGCTTCCATTTCCAGCGCCTCGTCCAGCGAGACGTTCCACTCGCACTCGAGCTGGCGCTTGGTGATGGCGTGGGCGATGGACGGGCCGGTCGCGAGGCTCTCGGCTAGCGCCGCAGCCTCCGCCTGAACGTCCTCGACGACGCGGTTGTAGAAGCCCCAGTCGAGGCCCTCGTCGCTGGTCATGTCGCGGCCGGTGTAGAGCAGTTCGGCGGCGCGGCCTTGGCCGATCAGCCGCGGCAGGATCGCGCAGGCGCCCATGTCCGCGCCGCTGAGGCCGACGCGAGTGAAGAGGAATGCCGTCGTGGCGCCGGGCTGGGCGAAACGGATGTCGCTCGCCATCGCCAGTATTGCCCCCGCCCCGGCGCACACGCCTTCCACAACGGCGATAATCGGCTGCGGGCAGGAGCGCATCGCCCGCACCAAATCCCCGGTCATGCGCGTGAAGCGCCGAAGGCCCGCCTCGTCCATCTTGGTGAGCGGGCCGATGATGTCGTGGACGTCGCCGCCCGAGCAGAAATTGCCGCCGGCGCCGCGCAGCACGACGACCTTCACCACCCGGGTCTGCTTCAATTGCCAGAAGGTGTCGCGCAGCTCGTCATAGCTCTCGAACGTCAGCGGGTTCTTGCGCTCGGGCCGGTTGAGGGTGATCGTCGCGACTCCATCCTCGAACGTCCACAGGAAGTGCGTCGGAGCGAAAGTCGCCGGATCGAAAGTCACGCGCTGGTCCCTCCGTCGATGGTGATGGCGGCGCCGTTGATATCGCGCGACAGCGGCAGGCACAGCATGGCGACGACGTTGCCGATCGCCTCGGGGTCGACCAGCCGGCCGCTGGCATTCATGTTGGTGATCGCGGAGCGTGCATCGCCTTCGCTGCGGCCGGTGATCTCGGACACGCGCGCGACCGACTGGTCGGTCATCGGCGTGTCGACATAACCCGGGCACACCGCGTTCACGGTGAGGCCGGTCTTGGCATATTCAGCCGCGAGGCTGCGCATCAGCCCCAGCAGGCCGTGCTTCGATGCGGCATAATGCGAGGCGTAAGGAACGCCGCGCAGGCTGGCGACCGAGGCGACGAACACAAGCCGGCCATTGCCGCTTTTGAGCAGGTCGCCGATCGCTGCGTTCGAGCATTCGAAGGCGGCGGTCAGGTTGGTGGCGATGATCCGGTCCCAGCTCTCGCGTGTCATCTTGTGGAACGGCGCGCTCTCGGCGATCCCGGCGTTGACGATGAGCAGGTCGATAGGACCGTTGAGCGTCCGTGCTTCATCGAAGGCGTTGCGGATTTGGTGGCTGTCGGTGACGTCGCAGCCGATCGCCGAACCGCTTAGTCTTTCGGCGACGGCGAGCAGCGGCTCCATGCGTCGGCCGAGCAGCGAGATCTTCGCCCCGGCGGCGCTCAGGCGCTCGGCGGCGGCCGCGCCGATGCCGGTGCCGCCACCGGTGATGAGCGCATGACGCCTTGCAAGCGGAGACTCTGCGGCCATGATCTTCCTCGTTTCACTTCAGCATTGGCCCAACCGAAATCCGGTGGCAAGGAGCGCCGGCCTCCGGAGGAAACGACCATGAAGACCCGCGCCGCCGTCGCTTTCGCGCCCAAGCAGCCGCTCGAGATCGTCGAGGTCGATCTTGAGGGACCCAAGGCCGGCGAAGTCCTGGTCGAGATCATGGCGACGGGCATCTGCCACACCGACGCCTACACGCTCGACGGGCTCGATAGCGAAGGGCTTTTCCCCTCGATCCTCGGCCATGAAGGCGCGGGGATCGTCCGCGAGATCGGCCCCGGCGTCACCAGCGTGAAGCCGGGGGACCATGTCATCCCCTTGTACACGCCCGAATGCCGCCAGTGTAAGTCGTGCCTCAGCTGCAAGACCAACCTTTGCACCGCAATCCGGGCGACCCAGGGCAAGGGGGTCATGCCCGACGGCACCAGCCGCTTCAGCTACAAGGGCGAGACCATCTACCATTACATGGGCTGCTCGACCTTCTCGAACTTCACCGTGCTGCCCGAGATCGCGGTCGCCAAGATCCGCGACGACGCGC
>JBDTZJ010000097.1:0-6821 GCA_040005255.1 Sphingomicrobium sp. | reverse complement strand
TCGGGTACATCACGAGGCTCGACTGGACCGACATCGCCGAGCGATAGCCGCTGTCAACCCGCTCGACAGCGCGGGCGATCAGGCCATAGCTCACATAGCCCAGGCCAGCGCCGCCATATTCGTGCGGGATCGTCGCGCCGAGCAGTCCAAGCTCGCCGAACTCACTCATGATCTCACGATCGAAGCGCTCTTCGAGATAGGCGCTCGTCACCCGCGGGAGCAGGTTCTCCTGCGCATAGCCCTCGGCCGTGTCGCGGACGAGCCGCTCCTCATCGGTAAGCTGGTGATTGAGATCGAACGGATCCTGCCAGTCGAACGGCAGGATAGCTGGCTCGGCCACTTGCTAAGTCCCCGCTGTCAATGAAGTCGCCGGGGCTATTAGCGGGGCCGCGACGAAGGCGCCACCCCGGCTATTTTTCCTTCGCAGCGACCCTCGTGCCGCTCGCGCCGCCGAAGCTGTGCTGAGCGTGATCTGGAAGCTGCAGTGACGATTGCGATCACGGAATTCGTCGAAAACGAAATCTGGTTCCGCCCGGTTGGGACGGAACAACAGGCGGTCGCGGGCGGCATGCGTGCTGAGCGCGTTGTCCACGCTGAAGTTGATCGCGGTCCGCGGGGTGGGGCGATATTCGACAAAGGCGGTCATGTAGGCGCCGCGATTTAAGTTCGTGTCGAACTCGTCGGTCCGGTAGAAGGTGAATCGCTGGTTGTCGTTGATGTCAAAGCCGTAGGAGAAGCGGCCGGAGTCGCGCCGGACGTTCAGCTCCCACTGCCAGTCGGGCCAGAAGCCGCTCCACTTGCGCGGCTGATGGCTGATCGGATCGTCGACGCGGGTCCGCTGCAGCGTTCCGGTGAGCTTGGCGCGAAGACCGGTCCATAAGCGGCCAAGCGGCGCATCCAGCGTGAGCGCGGCGAAATAGCGTTTGCCGGTGCCGAGCTTACCCGGTCCGCTGAAGGCGTTGCCCTTGTCATCAACGATCAGGATCTGATCCTGAAGCAAGCTGACGAGGTCGTGACCAAGGTCGAGCTTGAACAGGCCGTCCACGAGCAGCGGATGCTCGACGGTCGCCCGGAATTCCCAGGCGCGCTGTGGCTGAAGATCGGCATTGCTGCCGTTGACCCGGTTGGTCGACAGCTCGCCGATGCTGATGAAATCATAAAAGTTGAGCTGTGCGACCGTGCGGCGGACCGAGAATTGCGTATGCCATCCGCCACCGGGCTTCCAATCGAGAGTAAAACTGGGCTTGAGGAACTTGAGGGTGCGTTCGGCACTGGCATCCCCGCTTACCCGCAGGTTGGAGAATTCATAATTGACGCCGCCGTCGACACGAAGCGTTTGCGACAAGGTTTTGCCGACGTTCACATAGACCTCGCCGCGCTTCTCTTTGACGGTCGCGTTCGCGATCGGCAGGTCGATACGCACTTTCTCGCCATTTTCGTCGATCGCGAACAGGTCGACCTGGTCGTCGAGCAAGTTGAGCGACGCTTCAGCGCCGGTTTCGAACGAAAAGCCCAAGAGGTTCGACCGGGTCCAGCTAACTCGACCGATTGTTTCGTTGCGGCGCGCGCGCACGGTTTGCTCGAATCCGCCGACCACGGCCGCATTGTCGGCCACGAGTCCGTCGCGGAGAATGTAATTGTCGAAATCGTGGCGCTTGCGGCGCGTGGCCAGCGCGACGAACTTGATGGCTCCGCCGGCGAGCGGCCGCGTGACGTCGCCGCCAAGCTCGATCACCGGATCGCGATACGTCTGGATCAGATTGTCGTCGTGCTGCGGCGCGCCCTCCGGCGTGACTCGGTTGGTCTGGAACAGGTCGAAGCTGCTCGGCTGCCAGCGCGCATTGAGGCGGATCGCCTTGTCCGAGCCGCGCTCCAGCGCCCACGCAGCGGAGACGAACGGATCCTTGTTGAAATAACTGTTGTGCTTGCGCCGATGCTCGACGAGCTCCCCGGTGGCGGGGACGGTCAGATCGTCCGTGCCTTCCTCCTGCTGGCGGTTGCGGCCGGTGCCGGCGGAGAGGTTAATCGTCGATGGTCCGCGGCGGATCAGCGCCGATCCCTGGATGTCGGTGTTCACATAGCCGGTGAACCAGCGTTTGGCGGAGGCGGTTATATTGCCGTCAATGCCAGACTGATGCGAGAGAACGACGTTCAAAACCTGGCTCTTGCCGGCATAATCGGATCCGTACAGGTCGCCCGGGCCGAGTTCGACGCGCACCACCTGCTGCGCTGGAATTCGCGAGAGGGTCGTATCCAGCGTTTCCGCCTTGGTGCTCGGCCGCGAGCCGTTGATGACGACGTTTCCGGCGGTCCCGGCGAAGCCGCGCACGTCGACGCTGCCCTGCTGGGTCTGGGTCGCGCCAAGGTCGAGCGAGAATCCCGGGACGCGCTGGACGATGTCGAGCGCAGTGCGCGGCCCATATTGCGCGAAGAAGGCCCCTTCGTAGACCGTCGTCCGGCTCGCTCGCCCAGAGGGCTGTGCCGGTTGAGCTGCCGGCTCTTGCGCCGCCGCACCAGTCGTGAGGGTAAGCGCGGCCATGCCGGCCGTTGCGAGCAACAGCGTTTGAGTCACAAATATCCCCTGGAATGTTCGAGCGCTGCCCTAATCGATATGGTACATGGCCAGCGACCGTTGCTCGACCAATCGGCCAACGGTTCGACCAAAGCACACGGCGCGGATGCGAAGGGGCGAAGAGGCGGAACGCATGCGCCAGCAACCCGACATGGGCGACCCAGGATCGCTCGGCGGCGGATCGCTTCCTCATCAGGTGGAGCAGGCCGAGGGCGAAACCCCCGATCAGCAGCGATTTCAAAGCGATCGCGATCAGGACAGACATTACTGGCCCCCTTTGGCCTTGCGTGCGCGGGCGATCATTTGCTCGAGTTGGTCGAGCTCGTCTTCCTTGAGCTTGTCGGACATGCCGAGCAGCGCGCTGGCGGCGCTTGCCGGCGAACCGTTGAAGAAGACCCGGACGATCTCGCTGAGCGCGGATTTCTTCGCCACCGTGTCGGACACGACGGGGCTGTGGATGAAACCGCGCTCCGACTCGCTGCGCTGGACGAAGCCCTTGTCCTCGAGGCGCTTCAGCATCGCCCGCACCGCCGAGCCGCTCAGCTGGACCGGCAAAGCGTCGCAGATGTCGGCGACGGGGAGGGGGCCGTTCTGGTAGAGGATGTCGACGATCTGACGTTCGCGCGGCGGCAGCTTGCTCAGCATTCTTGGAACCCCTTTTCCGCGACAATCTCATCGCGGCACTTGAGTTAGGTGCTACATTTGTAGCGTGAATGCAAGATGAAGGCAAAGCCCGCGGATCGCGCGCCGTTTCGACAGACTGGCGCCGCGCTACTGCAGGGGGTGGCGGAGAGGGTGGGATTCGAACCCACGGTGGGCGTGAACCCACGGCGGTTTTCAAGACCGCTGCCTTAAACCACTCGGCCACCTCTCCTTAATCCGGACGCGCATACCGTCGGCAAGACAAGCTGTGCAAGGCGCGCGGCGAACCATGCTGGTCGAAGCAGGGTATGCGCCTTAGCCTCGGTTGTATTGAGGAGAGCGTCTTGGTCATGAGCGGGTGGGCGATTGTTGGTGCGGCGGCTTCGCTTGGGTCGGCCGCGCCATTCGCTCGTGATCTGCCCGTCCAGCTGGCGCAGGCCACTGGCCTCGAGCCGGGCTACACACAGCCCGCTCCGGCCATCGACCCCTGGTACGGCTACAAGCTTCGGCTCGCGGCGCTGGCGCGTCAGCAGGGCGTCAGCGAAGCGACTATCCAGGCCAACGTCCCGGGGCTGACCCGCAACGAGCGTGTCATCGAGCTCGAGCGCACCGAGCCGATCGCGCGGAGCAGCGGCGGCGTGGTCGGAGCGCTGGCACCCTATTTGCGGTCGCACGTCAGCGATTCGCTGATCCGCCGCGGCCGGGCCAATTATTCGGACCATTACGATGGGCTGCGCGCGCTCAATGCACGCTCCGGCGTCGACCCGGCGGTGGTGATGGCGATCTGGGGCCTCGAGACCAGCTATGGCACGGTGACCGGCAGCACGGATTTGCTCCAGGCGTTGGCCAGCCTCGGCTATTACGGCCGGCGCCGGGACATGTTCGAAAGCGAATTTGTTGCGACCCTGAAGCTGATGGATCAAAGGGTCCCGCGGTGGCGGCTCAAAGGCAGCTGGGCGGGAGCGACCGGCTACCCGCAATTCATGCCGTCCGTCGTCCTTCGCTTGCGGGCGGACGGCGACGGCGACGGCTATGCCGACATCTGGAGCAATGAGATGGACGGGCTTGCGTCCATCGCCTCATATCTCCGCGACGCGGGCTGGAAGCCCAACGTCGCCTGGGGCATCCGCGTGCGGACACCCGCCAACCTCAACCGCGCGGCGATCGTCTCGCGCACGACGGCCGCGCGCTGTCCGCAGGTCTTCCGCCGCCACAGCCGCTGGCTGACGATGCGCGAATGGCGGGCACTCGGAGTGACGCCGCTCGGCCGCTCGCTTGCCGAAAGCGAGATGGCGACGCTGATCGAACCCGACGGCCCCGATGCCACGGCCTATCTCGCCACGTCGAACTATCGCGCAATCCTCGATTACAATTGCTCGAATTTCTACGCGATCTCGGTCGGAGTTCTGGCGGACGCGATTGCGGGGCGATAGACAGCTTGCCTCACCTTGAATCGGGGAAGCAGTCCAACTCCATGACGCGCACCATATTCTTAGCCACCGCCGCCTCGCTTCTCCTCGCCAGCGCCGCTCCCGCGGCGGCGCCACAATTCGATACCGAGGCGAAGGTCGCCTATTTGATCGACCTGTCGTCGGGCGCCACGCTTTACGCCAAGAATGCCGACGCGCGCATGCCGCCGGCGTCGATGGCCAAGATGATGACCACCGAGGTCGCGTTCGAGCTGATCGACAAAGGCCAGCTGCCGCTCAACAAGATGTGCACCGTGCGCCCGGAGACCTGGCAGAAGTGGCACGGCCCCGCCGCCGGCTCGACCATGTTCCTCTCGCCGAACGAGCAGGTCAGGGTCGAAAACCTCCTCAAAGGCATTGTGACCCTCTCCGGAAACGATGCGTCGGTCGTGCTGGCCGAGTGCATTGCCGGCACGGAGCAGGCCTTCACCGACCAGATGAACGCGCTCGGCAAGCGCATCGGCCTGACCAACAGCCATTTTGGAACCGCCAACGGCTGGCCCGACAATGGCGTGACCTACGTCAGCGCGCGCGACCTTGCGACTCTCGCCCGGTCGGAGATCGAGCACCATTACAAGCTCTACAAGCAGTTCTACTCGCTGCCGAGCTTCACCTGGGGAAAGACGCTCGGGTCGGGGCAGGACATCACCCAGGGCAATCGTAACCCGATCCTCGGCGTGGTTCCGGGTGCCGACGGGCTCAAGACCGGGCACACCGACGAGGCCGGCTATGGCTTCACCGGGTCCGCCGACCAGAACGGCCGGCGCCTGATCGAGGTGGTTGCCGGCCTGCCTAGCTGGAACGCACGCGTCCAGGAATCCAAGCGCCTGATCGAGTGGGGTTTCGGCGCGTGGCAGGCCAAGCCGCTGTTTCAGCAAGGGGCGAAGGTTGGGTCCGCGAAGGTCCAGCTCGGAAGCTCGAGCAAAGTCACCCTCGTCGCACCGCGCAACCTCGCGGTCACCGTTCTGGCCGGTCTTTCCAGCGGCAATGTCCAGATGAAGATCCGCTATGACGGCCCGCTGGTCGCGCCGATCGCCAAGGGCCAGGAAGTCGCGCAGCTGGTGGTCACCACGGGTGACACGCCGCCGCAGGTCGTGCCGCTGGTCGCCGGCGAGGACGTCGGCCGTGCCGGCTTCTTCGGCCGCATCTGGCTCGGGCTCAAGTCGCTGTTCGGGATGGCGTGAGCGCGCCCGGAAAGTTCATCAGCCTCGAAGGCGGCGAGGGGGTCGGCAAGTCGACGCAGATGAAGGCGCTTGCCGAAGCGCTGCGTCAGCGCGGCGTCGACGTCATCGTGACCCGAGAGCCCGGCGGCAGCGAAGGCGCCGAAAGGATCCGCGAATTGCTGCTCGGCGGCACCGACGAACGGTGGGGACCCCAGGCCGAAGCCCTGCTGTTCGCCGCGGCCCGCGCCGACCATGTCGCGAGGACGATCCGGCCCGCGCTCGAACGAGGGCAGTGGGTGCTCGCCGACCGCTTCATCGACAGCTCGCTCGCCTATCAGGGCGGCGCCGGCGGCCTTGGCATCGAGGCGGTGCGGGCGATCAACGCCTTCGGGATCGGCGAGGACTTTCCCGACCGCACGCTCTTGCTGACGCTGAACGAAGGTGCGGAGCGCGCCCGTGCCCGCGACATGGACGGCAGCGACCGCATTGGCGGCCGCCCCGACGATTATCATCGCAAGGTCGAAGCCGCCTTCCACATCATCGCCGCCGAGGAGCCCGAGCGGGTGAAGCTCGTCGATGCTTCGGGCACCCCGGAGCAGGTGACCGAGCGCCTGCTGGACGCGATCGAGGACCTCTTGCCGTGATTGCCAAGGGGATATTGGGCCAGGATCGCGCGATCGACCAGTTCGCGAGCGCCTGGGCGTCGCGCAAGCTTCACCACGCCTGGCTGCTCGCCGGGCCGAAGGGGGTCGGCAAGGCGACCTTTGCCCATGCCGCCGCGCGGCGCGTGCTCGCCGAAGCTGCCGGCCCGCCGTTCGACGTGCCGGGCATTGAGAGCGACGACGATCATCCGATGGTCAAGCTGGTCGAGGCCGGCAGCCATCCTGACATGCGCCGGCTCGAGCGGCTGGTGAACGAGGAGACCGGCAACCTCGCGCGCAACATCAGCGTCGACCAGGTCCGCGGCCTCGCCGA
>JBDTZJ010000096.1:0-6916 GCA_040005255.1 Sphingomicrobium sp. | reverse complement strand
ACGATGCCCTTGGTGATCGCGGCATTGCTGTCGGCGAGGAAATGCAGGCGGCCATTTTGGAGCGCCGGATAGACCCATACCGACGCCGAGCAGCCGCGGACCTTGGTTGCATCGGTTTTCAGCGCTTCGGGCATCGGCTCGAGCTGGCGGCCGAGATCGATCAGGAGCCGATAGCGGTCCTCGGCCTCGACCAGCTGATATTCCTCGAGGATGTCGGTGAGAGGCGGGAGGCCTGGCATTGCGCGCGCCCTAGCATCGCTAGCGGTCGCGGAGCGACTCGATTTCGTTGGCGAGGCTATTTTCCTTCTCGACCGTGATCCGCTCGAGCACCTTGAGCCGTTCCTTGAGCTCGCGGACCTCGTCGCGAAGCCGCTGGTTCTCGGCGCCGGCATTCGGATCGCCATCGACCCGGTGATAATTGCGCGCCCGTTGCTTCAAGATCCCCGCGATCATCACGATCGCGACGATCATGACGACCATCAACTCGCCGCTGTTCATCGTACTTTGTCCTCCTGGGGAATCCGGGCCTGGTCGCGAAGCGCCTCAATCTGGGCGGCAGTCTGTGCGCCGCCATCGGTGACGATCTGCTCGACCACGCGCAGCCGCGCTTCGACGCGCTCCATGTGTTGGGCATATTGTGCGCTCTTCTCGGCCGCGAGGTTGCTCTGAACGCCGATTTGCTTTTCCTTGACCCTCAGCCACATCTTGAAGGGCGCGATACCGATCGCCGCTAGAGGGATCAGCACCCAAATCCATTCTGCAGGATGGCTCATTCCGTTACCCCCTTGGTCCCAATCCTAATGTCGTGATGCAAGCCCCGCGTTCAAGCCGGGGCATCTCCCGTCTGCACCTTTTTGCGGGCGATCCGGCGTGGCGGATCCCGCAGCGCCTCGATCTGCGCCGCGGTCTGCACGCCGCCGTCCGTGGCGATCTGCTCGAGCACGCGCAGACGCGCTTCGACGCGCTCCATGTGCTGGGCATATTGCGCGGCCTTTTCGGCCGTCTCGTGGGCGAGAAGGTGGCTCATCTTTTCCTTGTGCTGAAGCCAGCGCTGGAAAGCGCCCATCCCGATACCACCGAGAACAGGGATTCCGACGACGATCACGAAGAAAATGAGAAGGGACGGTTCCAAGTCACTCTCCTTGATTGAGCGGCTCGGGTTGCGCGATCTTCGGAGTGCGCCTCCGACGCGGGTCGCGCAGAGCTTCGATCTGCGCCGCCGTCTGCGCCCCGCCATCGGTCACGATCTGCTCGAGCACGCGCACGCGTTGTTCGAGTTCCATCGACCGCGAGGCATATTGCGCCGCTTTCTCGGCGGCCATGCCAGCTTCGACTTCGAGCTTTTTCTCGCGAAGCTTGAAGAAGCGGTTCGCGATGATCATCAGCAAGATGACCGGCAGCCCAATAACAATTAGTGCAATCATCACTTCGCTCGCACCCATCACGCATTCCCTCCCTTGTCTCCGGCCAGCGCCTCGATCTCTCGGGCGAGCGAGCGATTTTCGGTCGTGACGTAGCTCTCGATGTCCGCGAGCCGGCGGTCAATGTCCTTGAAGCGCGAGCGGATGTCGCGCGCGGCCCGCGCCGGCGAGGCGCGAACGCCCTGCCAGAACTGGGTCTCCTCCCGGTCCACGCGCTCCAGCGACACCGGCTTGGTCGGCGTGACCATGGCGGCGACGAAATAGAAGGGCAGGATTCCGCCGCCGCTCATGAACATGGCGGCAAGGAAGCAGACCCGGATCAGGCTGACATCGAAGCCAGTATAATCGGCAATGCCGGCGCAGACCCCGAGCAGCTTGCCGTTGCGCTTGTCGCGATAAAAACGCGTGCGACTGGCCGGCTGCCCGGAATAATATTCAGGCTCGCTCACGTACTGCGGCGCGTTGGACCGCTCGATCGGCCGGTTCGAGCGCTCCTGCGGCGCGGGGTAGCGGTCGTAGACCATGTCACTCCCCGTCCGCGAGCAGGCGCTGGCGGTCTTCGCGCCCGGGCAGGCATTGCTGGCGCCAATTCGGGTTTTCCGCGGTCATGATCCGCTCGATCGTGCACAGCCGGTCGTCGAGCCGCCGAGCGGCGTCGTGGAGTTCATCGAGCAGCTTCTCGTCGCCCGACGTGAGGGTCGCCGCGGTTTTCCACTTGGTGATGTAATGGAAGATCACCCACGGCAGTCCGACGAAGATCGTGACGATCGCGAGCGCGCCAACCATGTAGCCCAAAACGTCTTCCATTGATTACTTCCCCCTGGCCTTGAGCGCGGCCTTCATGGCTTCAAGCTCGGCGTCAACGGACTCCGCGGCCTTCAATTCAGCGATTTCCTCTTCGAGGCTCTTCGGCCCGGTCATCCCGAGCGCGTCGGCACGGCCTTCGGCGAAATCGGCGCGCCGCTCGAGCACTTCGAAGCGGCTGAACGCGTCCTCGGTGCGGCTGCCGTTCATGATTTCGCGGGCCCTCGCGCGGGTCACCGCACTCTCGAACCGAGCGGCAATCGCATTCTGCCGGGCGCGCGCCTCGCGCAGCTTGCCCTGCAACTTGGCGATGTCGCCTTCATAGCCTTTCAGCGTCCCGTCGATAACCTTAGTCTCCTCGCGCAGGCCTTCCGCCATGTCGGCGGCCTTCTGGCGTTCGGTCAGCGCGGCCTTGGCGAGGTCCTCGCGATCCTTCGACAGTGCGAGCTCGGCCTTCTCGGTCCAGTTCTTCTGAAGCTCGTCGAGCCGCGACAGCGCGCGGCGCATCTCCTTGCCGTCGGCGATGCAGCGCGCGGCCGAGGCGCGGACGTCGACCAAAGTCTCCTCCATCTCGAGGATGACCATGCGGATCATCTTCGCCGGATCTTCCGAGCGGTCGAGCATCTCGGTGATGTTGGCAGCAAAGATATCCCGCGTTCGGGAAAAAATGCTCATTCAGCTACCTCGTATTCGATCATTCAGGGCCCTGTACCTGCCGATAACCATACAAGTGTCGTGCCATTTTCATGGAAAACTAGAACTTACGGGAAATCCGCCGATTACCGGTGCGAAAAAGCGTGAAAATCCTTGCCAATTGGTGGGATTTGCCACCAACAGTCGGCCAGATTTTAGGGTGGGGGTTATGGAGCGGACCGACCAGTTCATCGGCCAGAGCCTGGCGTTCCTCGACGCGGTCGAGCGGGCGAGCCGCGCCGCGCCGCTCAACCGGCCCGTGCTGGTGATCGGCGAGCGGGGCACGGGCAAGGAGCTGATCGCCGAACGTCTTCACCATCTCTCGTCGCGCTGGGCCGGGCCGCTGATTATCATGAACTGCGCGGCGCTGCCGGAAAATCTGATCGAGGCCGAGCTGTTCGGCCACGAGGCGGGGAGCTTCACCGGCGCGGCCAAGACGCGCCACGGGCGCTTCGAGGAAGCGGACGGCGGGACGTTGTTTCTCGACGAGCTCGGCACCTTGTCGATGCCAGCGCAGGACCGGCTGCTGCGCGCCACCGAATATGGTGAAATCACCCGCATCGGCGCGTCCAAGCCGATCAGCGTCGACGTTCGGATCGTCGCCGCGACCAATGAGAACTTGCCGGCCCAGGTCGACAAGGGGAAGTTCCGCGCCGACCTCCTCGACCGTTTGTCGTTCGAGGTTATCACCTTGCCTCCGCTGCGGGCACGGCAGGAGGACGTGCCGCTGCTTGCCGAGCATTTCGGAAGGCGCATGGCGGTCGAGCTCGACTGGTCCAATTGGCCCGGCTTCACGCCGCGCGCGGTAGCCGCGTTCGAGGCCCATCACTGGCCCGGTAACGTGCGCGAGCTGCGCAATGTGGTCGAGCGTGCGGTCTATCGCCATGAGAATCCGGAGCGGCCGGTCGACGAGATCCAGTTCGACCCGTTCCATTCGCCCTGGGCGCCGACATCGAGCGGCTCGGCGGCGATTTTCTCCGCTCCGGTAGTCGCGGCCGAGAGCCAGGACGTTCCGAGCCCAGCGCCGGCGCCCACCAGCGACTTCCGCTCCGCGGTCGCCGAGTATGAGCGCCAGTTGCTCGAGGAAGCGCTCAGCCGCAACCGCTTCAACCAGCGCGCCACGGCCGCAGCGCTGGGACTCAGCTACGACCAGCTGCGACACGCACTGAAGCGGCACCGTTTGCAGGACGCCTCGTGATCCGCCGTTAGTCGAAACGCGCGTGAAAGGATCGAGCGAAAGGCGTATAAGCCGCACCGCGTGCCAAAGGAGGTTCGAATGAGAACTTTGACTGTGGCTGCTGGCATTGCTTCGATCATGCTCCCGCTCTCTGCGGCCAGCGGCGCCGTCCTTTCCGTTGGCGGTCCGCTCTCCCAGAACTGCTACGAATTCGCGCTTTCGCGGGACACCAGCGACATCGGCCTCGACAGCTGCACGAGGGCGTTGAAGGAGGAGTCGCTCGCCACTCGCGACCGCGCCGGGACACTCGTCAATCGCGGCATCCTGTACATGGTCCGCGGGCATGACGCCCAGGCGGATGCCGACTTCAACGCGGCGCTCCGGCTCGACCAAAGTCTGCCTGACGCCTGGCTCAACAAGGGCTTTCTGCGCCTGCGTCGGGGCGACGGCCGCGCGGCGCTGCCGCTGCTCCAGAGCGGAATCGACCGTGGAGCGCGCCGCCAGGCACAGGCGATATTCGCTCGCGGCGTCGCGCACGAGCAGATGGGCGAGTTCGACGCGGCCTATGCCGATCTGTCGCGCGCTCGTGACCTTGCGCCCGGCTGGTCAATGCCGCGCGAATATCTCGCCAACTATCGCGTCCAGCGTTAAATCGACCGTCCGACCGGAACGCCCGCTAGCCGACCCGGTTAGTGGGCGTTCGTCATCGCCAGCAGCATCGGGATCGACAGCAGGGTGTTGGTCCGCGAGAAGATCATTGCCGTCCGCGCGGCCTTGGCCTTGGCCGCGTCGTCCGCAGGCACGATCCCGAGGGCCTTCCTCTGGTTGGGCCAGATCACGAACCAGACGTTGAAGGCCATGATCAGCGCCAGCCACATGCCGATCCCGATCAACCTCGCCGACGGTTGAAGCTCCATCGCCTCACGCAGCTCGCCGTAGGACCAGGCGAGTAGCAGCCCCGTCAGCACGGTGAAGGCCGCACCCCAGCGGAAGTAGAACAAGGCACTCGGCGCGATATATTTCGACACGCCGGGCTTCAGCTCGGCGGGCACCTTGGGCATCGTCGGGATCTGCACGAAGTTGAAATAATAGAGCAGGCCGATCCAGGTGATCCCGAAGAAGACGTGGAGCCACTGCAGGATGCCGTTCAGGAGGTCGCCGGTCGGCGGGCGGTAGCCCGAGTCCGGGAACACCGCGATCAACACGGCCAGGGCGACTCCGACGATCAGCACCAGCCCGAGATTTTCGAAGAATTTTCCCATCTGCTCCCCCTTTCGAGCCAACTGCCCGCGCTTGGGCGCAAACCCTTGCTCGTGCCATCGCTTTGTGGGTTGAAAATCGCCGACGAGCAAGCATCTCGCATCCTGCTCGGGCGGGGGCTCATGCGTGGGGACTTTGTGTCCCCGATGATCAGGAGTTGCCTGCCATGCCCTTCCAGCTGCCCGAACTGCCTTTTGCCAAAGACGCGCTCGCGCCGGTCATGTCCGCCGAGACGCTCGAGTTCCACCACGGCAAGCACCACAAGGCCTATGTCACCAAGACCAACGAGCTAATTGAGGGCGATCAGGCTCTTGGCGGCGCGTCGCTGATCCAGGTCGTCAGGAGAGCCAAGGAATCCGCCAACAACAAGCTGTTCAACAATAGCGCGCAGCTATGGAACCACAGCTTCTTCTGGCAATGCCTGGCGCCGGCCAAAGGCCAGCAGCCCGATGGCAAGCTCGCCAAGCTGATCGAGGACGCCTTCGGAAATCCCCAGACGCTTCTCGACAAGCTGCAGGAGGAAGCGGTCAATCACTTCTCCAACGGCTGGGCGTGGCTGGTGCTCGATCGCGGAAGTCTGCGCGTTACCTCGCTGCACGATGCCGACACGCCGATTGTCCACGACGGCATGGTGCCCTTGTTCACGCTCGATGTGTGGGAGCATGCTTATTACATCGACTATCGCAACGAGCGGCCGCGCTTCGCGAGCTCCGTGCTGTCGAACATCGTCAACTGGGACTTTGTCGCGCAGAACCTCGACGGCCAGGGCTTCGAGCGCGCGAACCAGGGTGAGAGCGCGCGGTCGCCCGAGCTGACGGCTTAAGCCTCGTGCTCGATCAGCTTGCGCGTCCGTGTGGGGCACGGATTTGCGCGAGCTGATTCCCCGGACTGACTGCGCGCGCAGCTTACTGCTTGAGGCGGTACCCGGTCCTGAACATCCACGCGATCACCGCCATGCACAGGGCGATGATCGCGAGTGTGACTAAAGCGCTCGACCAGACGGGCACGTCGGCGACAGAGTAGAAGCTCCAGCGGAAGCCGCTGATCACGTGCACGATCGGGTTGAACAAAGTGATCGTGCGGAACGGCTCATGCAGCGCTTTCACCGAGTAGAAGGCGCCGCCGAGGAAGGTCAGCGGCGTGATCACCAGCATCGGGATGATCTGCAGCTGCTCGAAATTCTGCGCCCAGACGCCGATCGCGAAGCCGAACAGGCAAAAGCCGGTGGCGATTCCGACGAGGAACAGGACCATCGCTACCGGGTGATCGATGTGGACCGGCACGAAAAGGGTCGCGGTGGCGAGGGTGACGAGCGCAAGGATCACCGACTTGGTGACGGCCGCGCCAACATAGGCAAGCACCGCCTCGAAGCTCGAGATCGGCGCTGAGAGAAGCTCGTAGATCGTGCCCGTAAATTTCGGAAAGTAAATGCCGAAGCTGGCGTTGAAGATCGACTGCATGAACACGCTGAGGAGCGTGAGGCCGGGCACGATGAAGGCGCCGAAACTGATCCCATCCATCGAGGTCATGCGGGGCCCAAGTGCCGATCCGAACACGACGA
>JBDTZJ010000095.1:0-6917 GCA_040005255.1 Sphingomicrobium sp. | reverse complement strand
CGGCGGGTGGCATCGGGCTTGATGATCGAAAAGGTGCGCGTCGCGGCCATGACCGGGCGGTCTCCTGTGATTGGCTGATTGGAAAGTTGGTCGGGCGCCTAGCCGCGCGAGGCGGCGGCGGCAATAGTCAGCTCTTGCGGACCCACTTGCCGGCTTCGCGCGCCCAATAGCGGCGCTCGACGCCTTCCCTGCCGGCGAGCAGCTTCCACGCCAGGCGCGCGCCATCGAGCGTACTGTCGTCGAACAGGTAGAAGCTGCGATCGTAGGTCAGCGACGCCTCGCGCCAAAGGCCGTCGGCAATCAGCATGTTGCGCGCCTGGTTGGGTGCATCCGGGCTGGTCGAAAGCAGGATCGGCTGACGGGCGTCGTCGGCGCCTCCAGCGACGCCGTGGGGCAGGAAGCTCGTCGCACCCTGATCCCATAACAGGCGGTCAAGCCGGGCGAGCTGCGCTTCGTCCTCGGCCACGACCAGCAGGCGGCCGTCGGTTTCGAGCACCTTTTCCGCAAGGGTGGCAATCACTTGCTCCGGCGGCGTTCCGCCAAGCTGATAGAAGTCGACCTGCACCTGCGCTCCGGCTCAGCGCTCCAGCACGTCGGCGACATATTGGTCGAGCAGCCGGACGCCGTATCCGGTCGCGCCCTTGCCGTAGGTCGGGCCCGCCTTGTCGGACCAGGCCTTGCCGGCCATGTCGACGTGCGCCCAATTGACCCCGTTCTCGACGAACCGCTGGATGAACTGCGCCGCGGTGATCGATCCGCCCTCCCGCGGCCCGACATTCTTCATGTCGGCGATCGGAGAGTCGATCAGCCGGTCGAAGCTTTCAGCCATCGGCATCCGCCACAGCTTGTCGCCGGACTCGGCGCCCGCCTCCTGCAATTTGGCGGCAAGCTCCTCGCTGTTCGAGAACAGGCCTGCCCATTCATGACCGAGGCTGACCAGGATCGCGCCGGTCAGGGTCGCAAGGTCGATGATCGTGCCGGGCTTGTAGTTGCGCTGGACGTAGGTGATCGCGTCGCCAAGGACGAGGCGGCCCTCGGCGTCGGTGTTGATCACCTCCACGGTCTGGCCCGACATGGTGGTGACGACATCACCCGGACGCTGGGCATTGCCGCCGGGCATGTTCTCAACCAGCCCGCAGATGCCGACGATGTTCGCCTTCGCCTTGCGCAGCGCGAGCGCCTTCATCGCACCGACGACGGCTCCGGCGCCGCCCATGTCCCACTTCATCGCTTCCATGCCTGCAGCCGGCTTGATCGAGATGCCGCCGGTGTCGAAGGTCACGCCCTTCCCGACGAACGCGGTCGGCTGGCCGCCCTGGCCGCCGCCGTTCCATTTCAGAATCAGCAGCCGTGCCTCGCGGATCGAGCCTTGCGCGACGCCGAGCAGCGCGCCCATGCCGAGCTTCTCCATCGCCGCGCGGTCGAGCACTTCGAGATCGAGGCCGCCGCCCTCGACCGACGCGCGGACCCGCTCGACGAAGGTCTGGGGGTAGATGATGTTGGCAGGCTCGGTGACGAGCTCGCGCGTCAGCGACACGCCTTCGACCACCGGTGCCCAGCGCTGCTCGTAACGCTGGGCGGCGCCAGCATCGCCGGCGACGATCACAATCTCGCCGAGCGTCGGCTTCTGATTGTCCTTGAGCTTGGTGCGATAGCGGTCGTAGCGCCATGACCGCAGAGCGGCGCCGAGCGCGACGCGCGCCGTCGTGTCCGCGTCGTAGCCGAGCCCGCCTAGGTCAATGACGGCGGTCTTCTCGCCCGAGGTCTGGAGCCGCGCCGCGGCCGTTCCGCCGAGCTTCTCAGCCGCTTCGCCGCGCGCGTCGCCGGTGCCGACGCCGATCACGAGCAGGCGCCGGACGCTGCCGTTGTCGGCGATGAACTGCTCGGACACGCTCGACCCCTCGCCCTCGAACCGCTGGCGGTCGAGCGCAGCCGTGACCGCCGGCTGCGACCCGCCGAGCGCGGTCAGAGTCGACCGGTCCTTGCCGGCGACCGGGACGACAAGCGCATAGTCACCCTGGGGCCGGGCGTCGGCGAAACGAATTTGCATTGGCTTATTCCTGAATGGGCGAACGTCCGGTGCGACCTTTAGGATGCTCGTCGAAACTTGGCAAAGCAGCCGCCGAGCCGAGTTTCGGGCGATTGTCGGCGCGCCTACGAGGTGCGATACGCGCGGCAAGAGGCGTCATCAAAAGTCGGGGCAGAGAAGCGTTGCGGGCGAGATTGGTCTGGTGGTCGGCGCTTCCCATGTTCCTCCCCGTTCCGGCGTTGGCCCAGGGGCCGACAAGCTCGCCGGCGCCGGCTGAAGTTCCAACGCTCCGCGACGAAATCGTCGCCTTCAGCGCGGACCAGGTCGTCTACGAGAGCGATGCCGACCTGGTGACGGCAAGCGGCGAAGTGCGGATGAACCGCGGCGGCAACTATCTTTCCGCCGACAAGGTCGTGTGGGACCGCAAGACTGGCGAGGTACGGGCGAAAGGCAATGTCGTCCTGCTGACTCCCCAGGGCGACAAGCTGGTCGGCGACAATGTCCGACTAACGGACACGCTGCGCGACGGCACCGTCGACAATCTGATGGTGGTGTTGGAAGGCGGCGGCCGCATCGCAGCGACCCGCGGAACCAGGCTGAACGGCGTATCGACCTTTGCCAACGCCATCTACTCGCCCTGTCCGGTCACCAGCGACACGGGGTGCCCGAAGCGGCCGAGCTGGTCGGTCACCGCGGCGCGCGTGATCGACGACCCGAACAGCCCGCGCATCCGTTTCGAAGGGGCGCGGCTGCAACTGTTCGGACTCAACCTGCCGCTGCTGCCCGTGTTCAACATCGCCAAGGGGAACGAGGGGGTCACGGGCATGCTCGTCCCCGACATCGCGCTGTCGAGCCGCAACGGGCTTGAGCTAGGCCTGCCCTATCACTGGCAGTTCGCGCGTAATCGCGACGCGACCATCACGCCGCACATCTATACCGGAGTGCTACCGGCGATCGAGGCCAAGTACCGCGAGCTCAACAGCCTCGGCGCGTTCCAGGTCAGCGGCTTCCTGACCTATGGCACGATCGACAAGATCAGCTCGACGACGCCGCCCACCGCGCGCGGATTCCGGGGATATTTCGACGCAAATGGCCGCTGGCAGCTCGATCCCGCATGGACGATTACCGCGTCGGTCCGCGTCGCGAGCGACAAGACTGTCACCCGCCGCTACGACATTACCAACGACGACCGGCTGCGGAGCGTGGTCAATGCCGAGCGCATCACGCCCGACAGCTATGTCTCGATCGCCGGCTGGGTGTTTCAGGGGCTGCGCGTCGACGACAGTCAGAAGCAGTTCCCGATCGCGTTCCCGGCGATCGACGCCCGCTTCCGCCTTGAAGACGTCGCCGGCGGGCATGTCGAGCTGCAGGCCAACAGCCTCGCCATCGAACGGATCGAGGGGCAGGACACCCAGCGCGCCTTCGCCAGCCTGCGTTGGGACCTCAGGCGGCTGACCCCCTGGGGCCAGGAGATCATCTTCACGGCTTACGGGCGGGGTGATGTCTACCACACCAACGACGCCGAAGACACGAGTGTCGCAGTCTACCGCGGGACCAACGGCTGGCACGCCCGGGCCATCGGGGCGGTTGCGGCCGATATGCGCTGGCCCTTCATCGGCACGCTGTTCGGCGGCGTCCAGCGGCTCGCACCCCGCGTCCAGCTGGTCCTCACTCCGCCAACCAAGAACCTCGACATCCCCAATGAGGATGCGCGCTCGGTCGACCTCGAGGACAGCAACCTGTTCGCGCTCAACCGCTTCCCGGGCTACGACCGGTGGGAGGATGCTTCGCGCATCACCTACGGCCTCGATTGGTCGCTGGAGCGCCGGAACCTCTCCATCGCGACCACGATCGGGCAGAGCTATCGGTTCGGCAGCCTTCGCGACATCTTTCCGGAAGGCACCGGGCTGACGGGACGGGTATCGGACATCGTCGGGCGAACGCGGATCCGCTACGGCCGTTTCATCGACGTCACGCACCGTTACCGCATCGACAAGAGTAATTTCGCGGTTCGCCGCAACGAGATCGACCTCACAATCGGCACCGCCCAGACCTACGCCCAGGTCGGTTATCTGAAGCTCAACCGCAACATCGACCCGACGATCGAGGATTTGCGCGACAAGGAGGAGCTCCGCGTCGCGGCGCGGGTCCTGTTCAACCGTTACTGGTCGGTGTTCGGCGCCAGCGTCATCGATCTCACCAACAAGGCCGAGGACCCGTTGTCGCTGGCCGACAGCTGGCAGCCGGTGCGCAACCGCGTCGGCATCGAATATGAGGACGATTGCTTGCAGCTTGGCGTGACCTGGCGCCGCGACTATGAGCAGATCGGCACCTTCCGCAAAGGCAGCACCTTCGCCATTCACTTGGCGTTGAAGGGTGTGAGCCGCTAAGCCTGCGTTCAGCGGGCCAGCAGCAATGGCAGACATTGGGAAATAAGGATAATCTGATCGTGGCAGCAGCTTTTGGAGTGACTAGGGCGCATCTGTGGATTGGCGTCGGCGCGGCAGCGCTGGCCGCCGCAAGCGGCGCCGTGGCGCAGGACTCCGGTCAGAATAACCCGCAGCCGCAGCAGCAGAGCGAGGTCAATACCGCCCAGTCGCTGAAGCTACCCGAAAACGCCCAGGTGTTCGGCAATGCAATGCCGTCGGTCATCAAGGCGACCGCAATCGTCAACGGCGACGTCATCACACCGACCGACATCGATCAGCGGCTGGCGCTGCTGGTGATCTCAAACGGCGGGCAGATCCCGGCAGATGAAGCCCAGCGGCTGCGCGAGCAGGTGCTGCGCAACCTCATCGACGAGACGCTCCAGATCCACGCGGCGAAAGCGGACAAGATCGACATCAAGCAGTCGGACATCGACCGAACGATCCAGCGCGTCGCGGCCAATGTGAAGCAAACGCCCGACCAGCTTGCGGCTTTCCTCGAGTCACATGGATCGAACATCAAGTCGATGCGGCGCCAGGTCGAAGGCGAGATCGCGTGGCAGCGGCTGCAGCGCGCCAAGATCGAGGTCAGCGTCGGCGACGACGAGGTCAAGTCGGTGCTCGACAAGATGAACGCATCCAAGGGGACCGAGGAGTTTCGCGTCGGCGAGATCTTCCTGTCGGCGACGCCCGCGACCCAGACGCAGACACTCGACAACGCCAACAAGATCCTGTCCCAGCTGCGCCAGGGCGCGTCTTTCGCAGGCTATGCGCGGCAATATTCGGAAGCCTCGACCGCGGCCGTCGGGGGGGACCTCGGCTGGGTGCGCCCGGAGCAATTGCCTGCGCCGATTGCCGATACTCTGCGGCAGATGCCCAACGGAGCGATCAGCAATCCAATCCCGGTCCCCGGCGGCTTTTCGATCATCGCCGTCCAGGACACGCGCAAGATTCTCACCGCCGATCCGCGCGACGCGCTGCTAACCCTCAAGCAGGTCTCGGTCGTCTTCCCGAAGGGCACGAAGCGGGAGGTTGCGGAACCGATCGCGGCTCGCTTCGGCGAGGCCGCTCGCACCGTCGGCGGTTGTGGCGGCGCCGACAAGCTCGCCGCCGACTTCCACGGCGAAGTCGTGAGCAGCGACCAGGTCAAGATGCGCGATCTCCCGGTGGCGCTTCAGCGGCTGATGCTGCCGATGCAGGTCGGCCAGGCGACGCCACCCTATGGTACGCTCGAGGATGGGATTCGCGTCCTCGTCATCTGCGGGCGCGACGAGCCGACCTCCAGCGCGCCGACGTATGACGATGTGTACAACCAGCTCAACGAAGAGCGGGTCAATTCGCGCTCTCGGCGCTACTTGCGCGACCTGCGTCGCGATGCGGTGATCGAATTCCGCTAAGCGGCGATTTCCTCTAGGGAGGCGGCTAATGGCACGCGCGCCGCTCCCCCCGCTTGCCGTTTCGCTCGGCGATCCCGCTGGAATCGGTCCCGAGGTGATCGCCAAATGCTGGGACAACCGGTCGGCCTTCGCGCTCCCGCCGTTCGTTGCGATCGGCGACCCGCGCTCGATCGCCGCGGTGTGGGACGGCCCGATCGAACTGGTCGAGGACCCGCGCCAAGCTGATGCCGCCTTCGACTATGGGCTGCCGGTCATCCTACTCAACACGCCCCAAGCCGACATTCCCGGCCATCCGAGCGTCGCCGGAGCGCATACCTCGCTCGATTCGCTGGAGATCGCCGTTGGTCTCGCCCGCTCCGGTTCGGCTTCGGGGGTGGTAACCGGTCCCGTATCGAAGGAGCAGCTCTACGCCATCGGTTTCCAGCACCCGGGGCAGACCGAGTTCGTCGCCGAGCGGTGCGGCATCTCGCCGACAAATATCGCGATGATGCTCGCCGGACCGACGCTGCGAACCGTGCCGGTGACGACGCACCTGCCGCTGAACGAAGTGTCCCGTCATTTGAGCAGCGCTCTGATCGAGGCGCGGGGCCGGGCCGCGCTGCGCGGATTGCAGCGGAATTTCGGCATTCCCGAGCCGCGCCTGGCGGTGTCGGGATTTAACCCACACTCCGGTGAGGGCGGCCAGCTCGGGCGCGAGGAGATCGACTTCATCGGCCCGGCGATCGCCGTGCTGGCGGCCGAGGGCTGGCGGGTTACGGGCCCCCACCCGGCCGACACGATGTTCCACGCCCGTGCCCGCGCCAATTACGATGCGGCGCTGTGCATGTACCACGACCAGGCGCTGATCCCGATCAAAGCGCTGCACTTCGAGGATGCCGTCAACGTAACGCTCGGGCTGCCGATCGTGCGCACGGCGCCCGACCACGGCACCGCCTTCGATATCGCCGGCCAGGACCGCGCCGATCCGCGCCCGATGGCCGCGGCGATCCGGATGGCGGCAGAGAGCGCGAGCCTGCGCGCGCAGACGGCGTGGGCGCGCCGCCCGAGCCGCTCAGGGACGTCATT
>JBDTZJ010000094.1:0-6985 GCA_040005255.1 Sphingomicrobium sp. | reverse complement strand
CACCCAGGCGCGCCCAGAGATCCGCCGCTATCCCTTGTTCGTTTTGCTTGCCTGGTCGATGGCTGCCGGCGCCGTGATCGGCGGCCTCATCGCCTTCGCCATGACCGGTGCGCCGCGGTTCGACCCGCGGCCGAGCTACTGGCTCGGCGTGCTTTATCTCGCGCTGTTCGCCTCGGTCCTGACCTTCAGCCTCTATTATCCGGTGGTGCGCAAGATCGGCCCGGCCAAGGCCGCCTATTCGAGTGTGCTGGTGCCGATCATCGCCATGGCCTTCTCGACCGCGTTGGAGAACTATCGCTGGACGCCCGTGACGATCGCAGGCGCGCTGCTCGCGCTCGGCGGAATGGCGGCGGCGCTCGGCCGCAATCGCTCTGGAGTTGCCTCGCCTGATGCGGCGTGAGATCCTCGGCGGGACGCTAACCGCGCGGTAATCCAACGCGGTTATCGTCATCGGCGTGAGCACGTCGATCGCCAGGTTCGTCAGCCCGTGGAAATACCGGCGCCAGCAGGAAGAGGCGGCGCGTGTCCGCGCGCTGCGCCAACGCGACGGCGACGATTGTCGCCGCTGTCGGCGGCCGGTGCGCTTCGACCTGCCGTCCGGGCATGACCAGGGCGCTTGCGTGCAGCCGATCCAGTTCGGCACGGAGCCCGAAGGCGCGGCGCTCAATAATCTCTGCCTGACCCACCGCCGCTGCAACGCGGCTTCCGCCGACCACACCGTCGAAGTGACCGAGCGCATCCGCCGCAAACAGGAAGCCGAGCTCTTCTCCAAGGCGCGCAAGCGCGCCTGAGCGGCTAACGAGACGGTAAGGCCTTGGCATTAATGTCCGGCGCGTGAGCAAGCATTGGAAGCCTGGCAAGAAGACCGTCGCCCTGAACCCAGCGGCGCGCCCGTCGCGCATCCGGCGCGACCCGGTGCCCCTGAACGGCAATGGCCCGACAAAGCCCCCGCGCCCGTCGAACACCCGCGAGCGCGAGCTGTATTTCGGGATCGCCGGCATCATCATCTTCGCCGCCGCGATCGTCGCGGGGATCATCGGCTTCAGCATCTTCACGGCCGTCCCCGACGATCCCACGGCGGCCGCGCGCGCCGCCCAATTCGGCCAGTGCTACAACGCGCAAGGGCCCAATTGCGTGCTCGACGGCGACACTTTCTATGTCGGCGCCAAGCAGGTCGCGATTGCCGGCATCGAAGCGCCCAGGATCGCCGACGCACGCTGCCCGGCGGAGCGCGACCGTGGCGTCACGGCCGCCGTTGAATTGGCCGAGCTGCTCAACAGCGGCCGCGTGACGATCGGCGCGGCGACCCGCGACCCTTCCGGACGCGCCGTGCGCAAGGTCGAGGTCAAAGGCCGCGACGTCGCCACGACCATGATCGACCGCAGCCTCGCGCGCGAGGCTGGCAGCAGCCCGAGCTGGTGCGGATGAGGCGTCGAAGCACCTAAGTTCCTGCGCATCACGGCCAGTTTCATGGTATGCCGCTCCCCGACAAGGGAGGGGGTGCCCATGCCGTATCCGCGCGCCCATTATTACGTTCTCATCGTGATCGCGGTGATCATCGCGGGCTTCTGGCCGAGCTACTTCAGCGTCTGGGGCACCGTTCCCTGGCAGTTCCATGCCCATGGCATCGCCGCCAGCACCTGGGTGACGATGGTCGCGGCGCAGAGCTGGACCGCGCACCGCAAGCCGCAGCTGCCGCTGCACCGCGCCGTCGGCAAATCGAGCCTGTTCCTGTTCCCGTTCCTGATCGGCGGGCTGTGCGCGATCATCGACCGCACCGGCAAGGGCTATATCGCGGCCGACGACCCGGTACGGCTGACGCTCGGCGGATCGTTCCTGATCGGCCTGGCGATCGCGGTCGCGGCCTATGTCACGGTCTATTATCGCGCGCTCAAATATCGGCGGAAGGTGTGGGTCCATTCGGGCTACATGCTGGCGACGCCGCTGATCCTGTTCGAATCGCCGTTCGGCCGGCTGCTCAACATGTTCGTGCCCGGTTTCATCATTCGCGGGCCCGCGGATTTCCACCTGATCATGCCGTCGATCCTGTGGTCGATGGCGCTGGAGCTCGTCGTCATTGGGGCGATCTGGCTCAAATACCGGGAGAAGGCGAAGCCGTTCCTCGTCGCCGGCGCATTCATCGCCGCGCAGATGGCGGCGATGGGCCTGCTTGGCGATCTCGCCGTGCTCAAGTGGCTGCTGGCGATCATCGGCAATGCGCCGAGCGCCGCAGTGGTCGGCACCGGCTTTGCGATCGGCGCGGCGACGAGCTGGGCCGGATGGGAAGCGGGCAAGCGCCCGGCAGCGACAGTTCCCGGAGCTGCGCAGCCCGCTTGAGGGGGATGAAACGCTAACCGGACAGTAAGGGCCCGCGCGTAGAATATCGTGCGTGAGCAGGCATTGGAATCCTCAGCGCCCGAGCGAGTGGACGGTCATCGACGGCTACGAGCCGGGTGATCGCTCGCGCAGCGGCGTCGTGCCCATTGTGGTCAGCGCGGTGCTGATCGGCCTTCTTGTCGGCGGCGCGCTGAGCTGGACCGCGCGGCATGCTGAGCCGGGGCCGAGCGGGGCGATCGAATGGAATGCGGTGCAGGCAGTGCCGACGCGCGTGCCCGATGCCGCGGATGTGGCGTGGGAGAAAAGGGCGGGGGCGCCGGACGCCGCTTCGGGCGGTATCACCGTCTCGGGCCAGCACATCTATGTGATCGACGGTGACACGTTCGACCTCAATGGGACACGCATCCGCGTCGCGGGAATCGACGCGCCGGAAACGCACCCCGCGAATTGTGCCGAGGAAGCGCGGCTCGGCATCGCCGCGACCCGGAAGCTCGCCGAGCTGCTGCGCGGCCGGCCGCTGTGGATCAGCGGGTTGAAGACGGATCGCTACGGCCGAAGCGTCGGCACCGTACGGGCAGCCGGCCAGGATGTCGCCGACGCGATGATCGGCGCGGGCCTCGCGCGGAACTACGATGGGAAACAGCGGCAGAGCTGGTGCTGACCAATACTCTGCCGCCCTGATCCTTTACGCCAGTTGCCCGCACGGCGTCAGAACGGGGATACGCCGGCATATTTGAGGAGGCCGAGCACAAGGAGCAGCAAGGCGATAGCGGCGATGACGTTCGCGACATTGAAGTCGCTCTTGGCGACGACAGTCTTTTCGTCCTTGTTGATTTCGGTCACGCATTATCTCCTGGGCAAGAAGTGCCCTCGGAGTGTGGTCTAGCGCCCGGCACCTTTCGAAGGTGATAACGAATAGGGCGGAGATTGAGCGGATGCCGCGGCTATTTCCATAGCTGCAGCGACTTTATCGCCTTTGCCACATCGGGAGCGTCGTCGACCCTGGAGACGACGCGCTGGACCAGCTTCCACCCGCGCACGCGCCGCTTGCGCCAGACGTTGGTCAGCCAGAAGGTGCCCGATCGATCGCGGCCGTCCAGTGCCGCCTTGAGCTCGACCGGGGCCGAGAAGACGGCGACCGAGCCTTCGCCGCGCACGACGATGTCGCCGAACCGGTAGGACGAGCAATCCCAGCGCTTGGCGACGGCCTCGAGCCAGCTCGGCCGGTCCAGGATCGCGGGCGGCTTCGAGCCCGTCAGCAGGATGAAGTTGCTGGCGGTGATGGACTTGAGCACCTTGACGTCGCGGTTGACCCACGCCCGCATCCAGCGGTGCTCCATGGTCTCGATGACGGGAGTGAGGTCGGCCATGGGCGGTCTGTCTATCGCACCGTGAACCGCGCGCAAGGCGTGGCGTGACGTGAAGGGGGCAGCAGGGGTGGCGCGGCTGAAGCACCGAGCGCAGGTGAGCGGGCCGCAGCCGTACCGGTCAGTTTTGGGTCAACCCTTTCCGATATGCTATGGCGGGAGCCTGCTCGGCAAACATTTGGAGGTCTTATGTCACGTCCTCTCTTCATGTTGGTTGGCACGCTTTCTATTGCAGGGTTTGGCACACTGGCTGCGTCGAGCGCCCAGGCCGAAACCCAGAAGGCCGGCGCAGTCCGCCGCTGCGGCGAGCAACGCAATTGCAGCGTGATCCATGAAAATAATGGTGACGTTGTCATCATCGTCGGTGACGTTGACGGGGACGGCAAGGGTGACGGCGTAATCCGCTGCCCCGCCGGCACGACCACCTGCACGTCTATGCGCAAGGTACCCCGTTCCAAAAATCCGTACCGAGCTTTGGTCAGTCCGTTGAAGAGGGTTAGTCGCTAGCTGTAGCACCGAGCGCAGTACGGGGCACGCATCGCGGCAAGGCGGGGACGGTCGACGACTGGAGCTGAGCAAGACCGGCCACGCGACGATCACCGTGCGCCAGGACAGCGGGGTGTGCTTCAAGACGCTCGCGAGGAATGTGGAGAAGAGGGGGTAGGGGACCTGACGATGATCATCGCGGAGCGAGTCAATCAATACATCACGAAGAGACGACCTGATGAGCTGTGCGATTCCTGCGTAGCTGATCATCTGAAACTTCGGCACCAACAGGCCAATCGCGTGACGATGGCGCTCGGTACGACAAGTGACTTTACGCGCGACCGAAGTGTTTGCGTGGACTGCGACCGAGAGCTGATTACGACACGTCGCAATTAGTACACTGTCACCGCAGACTTGCAGGCCGGTTGATCATCACTCCAAACGCTCTATCGTCCACACTCTTACATGCTGGGACACGCAATGGCGGCTTTCGCAATCGACGGCTTCGATCCTCTTTCGATCGATTAAAGCTCAGAGGAAAATGAAAGGCTGCTGGACCAAGCCAACCGCCGAATCATTTCAAATATTTTGAAATCGTATACCGGATATTTCGATGTTTTTTCCGAAACAATTCAGAATGCATTAGACGCGACTGAGGCAAAACTCAGAGCTGTTGGGAAGAGTTACGAACCGAAGATTTGGATCGAAATCGACATTGAGAATTGTAGAGTACGAGTTACTGATAATGGCATAGGTATCTCGGCTGACGAGTTTAAATACTTTCTCAAACCGAACATCAGTTTCAAGAAACCGAAAGATTTCAGAGGGCAAGAAGGGGTCGGGGCTACCTTCCTCGCATACGGCTTCTCATTGCTTCGCGTGCACACTCGTCAAGGCGGAAACGAGGTAGCTGCAATTTTGCGCCAAGGCCGGCAGTGGGCGCAAGATCAGAACGAGACCGTCCCTCGACCGGCCTTCCAGCAGGAAAAATTCAATGTGTCCGAACTTTCAGCAGAGGAGTCGGGCACAAGCGTCGAGATTGTACTGAGCGGCGCGAGCGGTGAACGCCCCAAAAAGCTCGACTGGTTAGGGGCAAAAACCGCCGAACAATGGTTGGACGTACTCCGGATTAAAACGCCGCTGGGCGGAATTTATCTCAAGACTCCAAAGTTTGCTCCAAAGATCTTCTTGAAGGTCGTAGATTCAACTGGAGAGATCACAAGGACTGAGACAGTCCAGCCTGAATATTTTTATCCCCACGAAATGCCTTCCATTAAGGTTGCCACCGTCAAGGACGTGGAATCCGCTCTTACGAAGATTCAGGGAGATCCAGAACAGAAATTCTCGAGGCTAGATGGTCAATTCAAGCGATTAGATTGCCTTTGGGAAATTTACGATAAGAATGATCTCAATGACACAAAGAGTTGGTTCGCTACGGCACTTGACGATGAGCAGCGCGCGCTGATCGAAAAGCACGATGTTGTTGTTTACAGCTCATTTCTTCGTTCGGCCAGAATGTGGGGAGACCTCAACGAGAACATTTTCAAACTAAAGCCCGGCGAGCGAATTATTCAGGGCGGACGACAAATGGCCTCGGACTACATGGTGCAGGGGGATCTATCGATTATTCCACTGACCAGTACAATAGGCTACCAGGCAAACTCCCATGTGATCGTGCATTTCACTGACGGCAATCCAGATATAAGCCGTAAGGTTTTCCAACCGGAACTCAAACAACTTGCTGAGGTGATCGCGGTTCGCTGCGTTACGATATTTAAGCGCTACTTGACGCATTTAAAGCCGGACTTCGGAGCCCAAGTAGTTGCGCCAGATAAGCAGCTTTACGATTGGAAAAAGGACCAAGAACTCTATCGGGATCAGAACACCCTTGCGTTCAAAACCGACGCCGGTCGTGTAACGCTCCTATCAAGGCCGCAGCAAGTACAGGACGTTATAGCCTTATTCCATCAACTCGTTGGGCTCGGACTCATCAGGGGGATTGATTTCTTGGCGACCTCTCAGAGCGACAGGTATGATTCCTTGTATATCCTCGATTATAGCGATGAGGGCTTCCAGTATAATAAGACAACCAATCCCTTAGGAGTTTGCGGTCCTTACGGATTTCCGCATATATCAGAGCCAAGAGTATTGGAGTATAAGTTCGACCTGGACGCCCTTATCAGAGATTTTTCTTCGGAGGTTAAATACGCCAAGCACGTAAACTTTGTCGTGTGTTGGAAAGCTGAAAAGCAGTTTCGCGAGAAATATTACTTAAGTTCTCTGCTCGTTGGTGACGAGGGCTCAAGCCGCCAGGTCTATGGGGCGACGCATCAAGCATTTCCGGATGGCGGCGGTCAACAGCCAGACTTCGAAGTCTGCATCCTTGAAGATCTTCTAGCCTTTCTCCAGGATCCGGAGGCTGAGGAAGCTCGCCAAAAGCTTTGGTACCAGGAGTAGGGTTTACTCCGCCGCCACCCCCGCCGCACTGAACATGTCGGGCCCTTCGTCACCGGCGTCGCTGCCCGCAGCCGCATCGTTCGCCGCCGCATCCGCCTTCGCCTTCTGCCTCCGGTCGAAGCTATCCCAGACCGTGTTCCAGTCGCCCCGCGTCGCCGCCTTCGAATATTCGGTCGCGCGGGTTTCGAAGAAATTGGCGTGCTCGACGCCGTTGAGCATCGGCGCGAGCCAGGGGAGCGGGTGCTCGTCGACCATGTAAATCGGCGCGAAGCCCAATTGCCCCAGCCGCCAGTCGGCGATGTAGCGGATGTACTTCTTGATCTCCTTGGGGCTCATGC
>JBDTZJ010000093.1:0-7054 GCA_040005255.1 Sphingomicrobium sp. | reverse complement strand
CGGTTACCAAGGCGGTCATGCCGGAAAGGTCGAACATCTATGCAATCTCCTTCGCCAGCGCTTCGACATCCTCGATCGACACCACGCTCGTCACCTGCGCGTCGGGCGCGATACGCTTGACCATCGATCCGAGCACCTTTCCGCCGACTTCGACGAACTCGTGGACGCCGGCATCGAACATGTTGGCGACGCTCTCACGCCAGCGGACCATGCCCGTGACCTGCTCGACGAGCTGATTGCGGATCGTGTCCGGGTCGCTCTCGGGCTGAGCCGTGACATTCGCGAACACCGGCACAGCGGGCTGCGCGACGACGACATAGCCCAGCGCGTCGCGCATCGCTTCCGCCGCGGGCTGCATCAGCGGGCAGTGGAACGGCGCGGATACGGGCAGCGGCACGGCGCGCTTCGCGCCCATGTCCTTGGCCATCTCAATCGCCCGGTCGATCGCCGCCTTGTGACCGGAGATGACGACCTGGCTCGGGTCATTGTCGTTGGCGACGGTGCAAACGTCACCTTGTGCCGCGGCGTCGGCGATCTTCTGCGCGAGCGCCAGGTCCGCGCCGAGCAGCGCCGCCATCGCGCCTACGCCGACCGGCACCGCCTGCTGCATGGCCTGCCCGCGCAGCTTCAGCAGCTTCGCCGTGGTCGCCAGGTCGAATGAGCCGGCCGCGCACAGGGCTGAATATTCGCCGAGGCTGTGCCCGGCGACGAAGTTCACGGCCTTGGTCAGCTCGATGCCGCCGTCCCGAGTCAGCGCGCGGAATACAGCGATCGAATTGGCCATGATCGCCGGCTGCGCATTCTCTGTAAGCTTGAGCTCGTCCTCCGGCCCGCCACGCATCAGCCGGAACAGGTTCTGGTCGAGCGCCTGATCGACCTCGTCGAACACATCCCTTGCGGTACGGCTGGCCGCCGCGAGCGCGGCCCCCATGCCGACCGCCTGGCTGCCCTGGCCCGGAAAAATGAATGCGCGCATCTGAGCCCCTGCTATCAACAGCGGGGGCGACTAAGCCGCCGGGCCGCGATTGCCAAGGCTGGAGGGGACGCATGAAGGAAAACGGCGACCGCCGGCTCCTCGGACCGTGGATGAGCATCGCGATGGTCATGGGCTACATGATCGGGTCGGCCATTTTCCTGCTGCCCGCGACGCTCGCGCCGTACGGGGTCAACGCCCTCATCGCCTGGGGCGTAACGGTCGGCGGGACCATGTGCCTCGCGTTGGCGTTAGCGAAGCTCGCAGCTCGTAATCCCGGCGGCCCACAGTCCTACGTGCAACAGGCCTTCGGACCGACCGCGGCTTATTTTATCATGTGGATGTACTGGGTGTCGGTTTTCACGAGCACCGCCGGTATCGCCGTCGCGTTCGGCGGCGCGGCGACCGCGACCCTTGGAGGCATTGCGGGACCCGCGTGGGTCGTGCCGCTCGCGATCTGCGCCATCTTCGTCGTGGCTGCGATCAATCTGCGCGGCGTTCATACGGCGGGCGAGTTCCAGGTGGTTACCACGCTGATCAAGCTGCTTCCGCTGATCGGTGTGATTCTAGTCCTGGCATTTCGCGTTGGAAGCGGCCGCCCGACCGAGCCGCTTGCCCCTCTCCCAATCAGCATGACCTCGGTCGCGACAGCGAGCGCGCTCATCCTTTTCTCACTGGTCGGCTTTGAAGCCGCCGTGGTTGCCGCGCGCAAAACCCGCGATCCTGAGCGCATCGTCCCCTTGGCGACCCTGGTGGGAACCGGCGCGACCGGACTTCTTTACTTCGTCAGCTGCACCGCGGCGATGCTGCTGCTTCCTTACGCGTCAGCAGCCGCTTCGACTTCGCCGTTCGCGGATGCGATCTCTCCGACGGTGGGCGCCGGTGTCGGGCGGATCTTCGCAGCGTTGACGGCCGTGAGCGCGCTCGGTGCGCTCAACGCGAGCGTGTTGATCCAGGGCGAAGTGGGACAGCAGCTCGCTCAGGCAGGCGATCTTCCGCGAATCATGGCGCGCGGCAACTCGCGATTGGCGCCGACCGTGGCCTTGATCGTCACATCCGTCATCAGCGCACTGTTCGTCAGCTTCAACGCCAGCCGCAGCTTCGTCGGGCTCTACGTTTTCATCACCTTGATCTCGACCGTCGCGTCGCTCGTCTTTTATGCGAGCGGCGCGGTCGCCGCTCTCAAGCTCAGGCTTGGCGGTTTAACTCAGATGCTGATCGTGATCGGTCTGCTCTACGCGATCTGGACTTTTTTTGGCGCCGGGCTCGAAGCGACGGCATGGGCCTTCGCACTCCTTGCCGTGGGCCTGCCGATCCGCACTATCTCGCGTTGGCTAAACGGCTCCAGCCCGGCGGGGGAGGCGATTCCAGCCGCGCCTCAGGAATGAGCTTGCGCAACTTCTGGGCGAAGCTCCTTAGGCATACCTCGCTCGTCCCCAGCGGCCCGGGCATGTAACTCGCCGACTGCATGCCGAGCTGCACCCGCGTGATGAGCTCGGTGTCTTCGGCGTTGACCCGGCGGTTGATGCGCCAATTGAGGTGCCGCGCCGCCCGCATCTCGCGCCGCTCATCCGGAAGTGCATAACTGATCTCGCGGATCACCGTCTCGGTCGCGCTCACCGGCATGAATTGCATGAAGTCGACCTGGTCGGGGTAGATGTCGAACGCGACGTTGGGGAACAGCTTGTAATAGAGCCACTTGCGCTGATGGCTTTCGGGCAGATGGTCGACGCGCGGAAGCAGGCGCTGGTACGCCCGCTCCGACGGATTGGCCGACTCCTTCTCGGCCAGATCGCCTTCCATCCGGTCGACATGGTCCTTGGCCTCGATCAGGTAATTGTTGCCGAACAACCGTGTCAGGCCCGGATGCCCGACCGGGATGTGGAGGTGGTCGGAATAGTTATCAGCAATCGTCTTCCAGTTGAGCTTGCGCGGCCGGTTGGTGACCCGGCCGATCGCCCGCAGATCCTCGAACCGATAGGGCGCCACCTCGTCCGCGTAGGGCGCCATCATCTCGGAGACCGACGGTGCGCCAGGCTCGAGCGTTACGAACAGGAAGCCATGCCACTTCTCCAGCGCAACGGATTTGAGCCCGAGCTTCTCGGTCTCCAGTCCGGGATATTCGTTGCGGTGAGGCACGCCGACGAGCCGTCCGTCGCGCGCGTAGCTCCACGCGTGATAGGGGCAGGTCAGGACCTTGGCGCACCCCCCTGTGCCGTCGACCAGCCGTGAGCCGCGGTGGCGGCAGACGTTCGAAAAGGCCCGCACCTCGCCATCGTCGCCGCGGATCACGATCACGCTTTCGCCGAGATATTCGAGGCTCCGCCACTCGCCCGCCTCACGGACCTCGCTTTCGTGGCAGACGATCTGCGGCGCCGCGCGCAGGAACACCGCCCGCTCGGCCTCGAAGAATTCGAGGTCGTGATACAGCCAGCCGGGCAGGCTCATATCGTCGAGCGGGTCTTGGTCGGGCGCAATGCTGCGCAGCGGCGTCGCCATAACCGGCATGTGCCACGGCAGGGGCCCGGACCGCAATCCGGGCCGCCGGCCTGTTAGTGGCGTGGAAACTGGGCTTGGATGATCGTGCCCTGCGGCAGCTGACACTGGCCAATGCCGCCACCGGCCATCCCCGAGCTCGGGCTCATCAGCCTGAACTGGCAGCGCATGAAGCCGCCAGGGCCCTGGAGATTGGCAAGGACCTGGCCGCTATAATGGGTGATCGTCTCGCTGTCCGGGCCCCACGGTCCCCAGCCGCCCCAGCCGCCGCCCCAGCGGCGGCCGCCCCAGCCACGGCCCCAGCCGAACCCAGCGCCCCAGCCGTTCCACAGGCCGCCATAGTCCATCACTCGGCTCTCCTGGGTGATTTGGAACATCGGGCCTTGGAAGACCTGGCCATTGCTGAGCTGAGCGACCATCGTTCCCCGGGTCCCGCCCGTTTCCGTCCAGGTGAAGGTCGCGCCGAGGCCGCCGTTGGCGGATTGTCCGGTCCCGACGCCGGTGGTGGTGCAGCCAGTAACAGCGATCGCGAAAAGCGACGCTGCTGCCACTCTGATACTCAATGCAGTCATGTTGTCGCTCCTTTCCGTTTTGCAGAACGTAAGAAGATAAGCTGCGGCTCCCGATAATGTTTGTTCACGGGCCGCAGCTCGAGGTGAACATTACGCCCGCGCAAGAGTCTTCCCGATGAACGGGGCGGTTCGCCTTGCCTTTTCCGGCACCTTGGGCCATAGGCGCCGCGCTGGCGCAGGGGCAAAAACCGCTGCGCCGGTTGTTTTTGGAAGACAGCCGGAGGGGCGTCGCATCGGGCGACGTCAGCGATCGGCCAAAAAGAGAGACGTGAAGCATGCCGCTCTACGAGCATGTTTTCCTCGCGCGCCAGGACCTCGCTCAGGCCCAGGTCGATGCGCTCGCGGAAAATGCCACCAAGATCATCAGCGACAATGGCGGGCAGGTCGTCAAGACCGAGACCTGGGGCCTGCGCAGCCTCGCCTACCGCATCGCCAAGAACCGCAAGGCGCACTATGTCGCGCTCGACCTCGACGCTCCGCCAGCCGCCGTCGCCGAGCTTGAGCGTCAGTCGAGCATCAACGAGGACGTGATCCGCTTCCTCACCATTCGTGTCGACGAACTCGAGAAGGGCCCGTCGGCGATGATGCGCCGCGGTGACAAAGACCGCGACCGCGGTCCGCGCGGTGATCGCGGCGACCGGGGCGACCGGGGCGACCGCGATGACCGCCCCAGCTTCCGCGCTCCCCGTGAAGAGGAGGTCGAATAATGGCTCGCGCATTCTTCCGCCGTCGCAAGTCCTGCCCCTTCTCGGGCAAGGACGCGCCGAAGATCGATTACAAGGACGTGCGCCTGATGCAGGGCTTCGTCTCGGAGCGCGGCAAGATCGTGCCGTCGCGCATCACCGCCGTATCGTCCAAGAAGCAGCGTGAACTCGCGCGCGCCATCAAGCGCGCCCGCCACATCGGCCTGCTTCCCTATATCGTGAAGTAAGGAGAGCTCGAGATGGAAGTGATCCTGCTTGAACGAGTCGAGAAGCTCGGCGCCATCGGCGACGTGGTGAAGGTCAAGGACGGCTTTGCCCGCAACTACCTGCTGCCGCGCAAAAAGGCGCTGCGCGCCAACGAGAACAACCGCAAGTTGTTCGAGACGAACCGCGCCCGGATCGAGGAAGACAATGCCAACCGCCGCTCCGACGCCGAGAAGGCGTCCACGGGCGTGGACGGCAAGACCGTCCAACTGATCCGCCAGGCCTCCAACACCGGCCAGCTCTATGGCTCGGTCAGCGCCCGCGACATCGTCGAGGCGCTGGAAGCCGAGGGCGCTCATGTGACCAAGAGCCAGGTCGTGCTCGACCACCCGATCAAGGCGATCGGCCTGCACGAGGTCAAGATTGCGCTTCACCCCGAGGTCGCGGTCACGGTCAAGGTGAACGTCGCCCGCTCGCCCGAGGAGGCCGACCTCCAGGCCCAGGGTGTCGACGTGATGGATCAGATGTTCGAGCGCGACACCGCCACCTTCACCGAGGAGTTCGATCCGAACGCCGAACCCGGTGCGACGGCTGAGGCTCCTGCAGAGGAAGCTGCGGCAGAGGAAGCTCCGGCACAAGAAGCTGCGCCCGCGACAAGCGAAGGCGACGACCAGGCTTAAGCCTGAGCGCATCGCACAAATAAGGCCCGCTGCCCGAAGGGGCGGCGGCCTTTTTGTTGGGAATTAGGCTAGCCGATAGTAGGCGGCGATCCGGTCGAGCGCGAGCGTCAGCACCACCTTGCCCGCCCGTGCCGGCCAGCCGAGCGCGGTTTCGGCGTCGCGCATCCCCTCGCCCGCGCAGACGATTCGCCACAGGATATCGGCAAGACCTGGCCCGGCAGCCGCGATCGCCTGGTCGAACCGGCGCCGCGCGTCGAGTTGCGCGCCATTCAGGTCGGTGCCGCCTGCTGTGCCGCCCCGCCCGCGCGCCACGGGAGCCGCGTCCCAAGCCATTGTCACGCGCGGCGCAAGCTGCGCCCGCTCCCAGTCGCTGCGAAGCCGTTCGCCGGCGTCGAACTGCCGCCGGGTCACGTGCCCGTGGGCCAGCAGCCAGCCGAGGGGGGATTCGGTCACGTTGATTGTCAGCGAGCGAGGCGGCCGTGACGGCTGCTTCCCCGGCGTCGCCGGTTCGTCCTGCACAATCCCTCGCTCGCCGAGCAAGCGCACTGGCGTCCGTGCCATCAGTCCTCCCTATCGTGGCGATTCGCACTCACTTGCCACAACGGCAAAAGTGTAGGACAGAAGAAAACCGTTTTGGTTAATGCGCTGGGGGAGGTTTGGTCATGATCACACGCATTCGCGAAGTCCGGCGTGCGCGCGGGCTCACGCTCGACGACGTCGCCCGGCGCTGCGACCCGCCGACCACAGCGCAGACCATCGGCAGGCTCGAGACCGGCACGCGAACGGTCTCGATCGGCTGGCTCAACCGCATTGCCCGAGCGCTCGGGGTCGACGCGCAGGACCTCGTCGAGGGCGGCGAAACCGGCGATCTCCCGGTCGTGGCGGTCCTCGGACCCGCCGGCGCGACCGCGCCGCGCACAACCGCGATCGTCATTCCTCCCCGCGCGAAAGAGGGGCAGATTGCGCTGGTCGTTGCCGCCGGCGTCGGCGATTATCGAGCGGGCGACGAGATCTGGTGCGACCGCCTCGATCCCGGCGAATCGGGGCGTGCGCTCAACCGTGATGTGCTAGTGCCGCGCCCCGCCGGCCGCTTCCTGTTCGGCCGCCTGATCAACCGTGATGAGGAGAAGCTGCAGATCCTCCCGCTCGAAGCCGGCGGACGCCAGCAGGTCGTTGCCAATCCGGCGTGGCTGGCGGTGGCCTCAAGACTTGTGCGCAAGCTATAGGCTCGTCCGGTCAGACGAAGGAGACGACATGGAAAAGGCGGGTGAAGAGGGTGCCGGCGCACTGATCGATGCGAAGATTGCGGCGCTGCGCGACTGGCAGGGCACGATGCTGAGCCGATTGCGCGCGTTGATCCGCGAAGCGGACCCTGACGTCGTCGAGGAAGTGAAGTGGCGCAAGCCGATGAACCCGGCGGGCGTG
>JBDTZJ010000009.1:0-23486 GCA_040005255.1 Sphingomicrobium sp. | reverse complement strand
GTGTGAGAAGCGCGCCATATTGCGCGCCGACCACGCCGCCGACGAGGAGCAGGCCGGCGAGCACGATGTCGACGGCGCGGGTGGTCAGCGCGTGGACCATGGTGGTGGCGGCGCTGACCGCGAGGATCATGACCAGGCTCGTGCCGATCACCACCCGCGCCGGCATGCCGAGCAGGTAGATCATCGCTGGAACGAGGATGAAGCCGCCGCCGATGCCGAGGAACACGGTCATGATGCCGGCGAGGAAGCCGAGCGCCAGCGGCGCGACCGGCGAGATGTAAACGCCCGACGCGTGGAAGCGCCAGCGATAGGGCAGTGAGGCGACCCAGCGGTTGTGGCGCGGACGCTTGGCGTCCGGCTCGGCGGGGGTGATGTAGCCGAGCGATTTTAGGCTATCGACCAGCATCAGGATGCCGATCCATCCGAGGATCAGGACGTAGAGGGAGCCGATCACCACATCGATCCGGCCGGTCGACTGGAGGAGGCGGAACAGCGCCGCACCCACGAACGAGCCGGCAAGCCCGCCGAGGATCATCACACCGCCCATCTTCAGGTCGACGCCGCCGCGCCGCATGTGGACCATCACGCCCGACACGCTGGCACCGGTGATCTGGGTCGTCGCCGAGGCGACCGCGACGGTCGGCGGGATGCCGTAGAAGATCAGCAGCGGCGTGGTGAGGAAGCCGCCGCCGACACCGAACATGCCGGAGAGCAGGCCGACGAGGAACCCGAGCACGATGATCAGCAGCGCGTTGACCGACTGGCCGGCGATCGGGAGGTAGATGTCCATGGGCCGCCCTGACTAACCGCAAATCGCGGCCGCGGCCAAGTTTATGACTCGCTAGAAATCGCCCGCGAGGGTCTGCGCCGGCCCGGAGCCGGGTCGGGCATTGCCGAGCAGCTTTTGCCGCCAGTCGGCATGGACCTTGACGTTGCGGCGCACCTGCATCGTCAGCCGTGGGCCGGCGTCCAGCCGCGACAGGCCGGGTTGCGCGCCGCCCCAGATGCCGACGCCGAGCGAGAAATTGCGATGGACCGGCCGTGACACGGTGAGCGCGCCATCGATGAACAGGTCGCGGCTCTTGACCCCGACCACGCCGCCCTGAAGGTAGGAATCGAGGCTGAAGCGCCACGGCAGCGGCCGCTGGTAGAGCCCGGCCTCGGCGTTCGGTTGGTTAACGTGCCAACTTGGAGCATTCCGCTTGGGAGTGGCGCCGCAGGCGTGGCGCGATTAGCGTGGTGACCATGCTCCGCAATTCTCTCGTAATGGCTCTAGCCGGCCTTGCCGGATCGGCCGCTGCCCGCGGAACGGTCGTCTATGCCGGCGGCGCCTGGGCCGCGATCGACCGTGGGACGGTGTGCGAGGCGCTGTCGCGGTCGCAGAAGATCGTGCCGAAGGACAAGGTGCAGCCAATGGCCGGAGTCAGCTTCACCGCGGACCGCCGCCGCTGGGGCGAGTTCCACGCAAGGCTCAGCCGAATGCCGCGCGGGGATGCCAGCGTGATGCTCCAGGCCGGCAACCAGCCGTTCCTGCTGGCGACGCGCGATGGCTGGGCGTGGAGCCGCGGGCCGGGCCAGGCGCAGGCGATCATGAACGCGCTGCGCAACGCGACCAGCATGAGCATCACCAGCCGCGATACGGCCGGGGTGCGCTTCTCCGATCCCTACCTGCTCGACGGGGCGCCGACGGCGATCGATTCGGCGGCCGCGCGCTGCGCGCTCCGCGGTGCTGGCAAAATCCAGTGACGCTAACTAGATAGCCGGCTTCCGATGAGTGCCGACACCAGCCTGATGCCCATTGCGGGCGCGATCGATCCCGTGCCTGTGCCGCGGGCTACGAAGCCGCGCGCTGACGGCAAGGTCGAGCTGGTCGGCCTGTCGAAAGACCAGATCCGGGCAGCGCTCGAGGCGGCCGGTCTGGAGCCGAAGCAGGCCAAGCTGCGGGCAAAACAGCTGTGGCACTGGATCTACAACCGCGGCGTCGGTGACTTCGCTAGCATGAGCGATGTCGCCAAGCCGCAGCGCGGCTGGTTCGCCGACCGCTTCGTGATCTCGCGGCCGGAGGTGGTTGAGGCGCAGGTTTCGTCCGACGGCACGCGCAAGTGGCTCTTAAGGACGCACGACGGGCACGATTTCGAGATGGTGTTCATCCCCGACGCCGACCGCGGGACCCTGTGTGTCTCGAGCCAGGTCGGCTGCACGCTCAATTGCCGCTTCTGCGCGACCGGAACGATGCAGCTGGTGCGCAACCTCGACCCGGGCGAAATCGTCGGCCAGGTGATGCTCGCTCGCGACGCGCTGGGCGAATGGCCCTCCCAGCCGGAAGGGCGGATGCTGACAAACATCGTCATGATGGGCATGGGCGAGCCGCTGTACAATTTCGATAATGTTCGCGATGCCTTGAAGATCGTGATGAACGGCGACGGCCTCGGCCTCTCGCGTCGGCGGATCACGCTGTCGACCTCGGGCGTCGTCCCGATGATGGCCCGCGCGGGTGAGGAGATTGGGGTCAATCTCGCGGTGTCGCTGCACGCCGTGACCAAAGAGATCCGCGACGAGATCGTGCCGCTCAATCGCAAGTACGGGATCGAGCAATTGCTCGAGGCTTGCGCCGCCTATCCCGGCGCCAACAATGCGCGGCGGATCACGTTTGAGTATGTCATGCTCAGGGACAAGAACGACAGCGACGAGCATGCGCGCGAGCTGGTGCGCTTGATCCGCAAGTACCGGCTGCCCGCCAAGGTCAATCTGATCCCGTTCAACCCGTGGCCGGGCGCGACTTACGAATGCTCGACCGACGCGCGGATCCGCGCCTTTAGCAATATCGTGTTTGATGCGGGCATTTCTGCGCCGGTGCGCACCCCGCGCGGCCGCGACATCGATGCCGCGTGCGGGCAGCTGAAGACTGCCGCCGAGCGCAAGCGTAAGTCGGCCGCGGTCGCCTAGAGGAAGCGGGATGTCCCTTATTGGCCGCCTAATCGACACGCTGCTGACCAAGGGCAGCATCACTTTGCTCACGCCGGGCAAGGGCCCGCGAACCTACGGGCCCGGCGGCGGCAAGCACCTCACGGTCCGCTTCACCGACCGCAAGGTCCCGTTCGGCATCCTCAAGAGTCTGAGTCTGGGCGTCGGCGAAGCCTATATGGACGGCCGGCTGATCATCGAGGACGGGACGATCCTCGACCTGCTCGAGATGGTGGTCGAATCCAACCGCTGGGAAGATGCCGCGGAATCGAAGGCGCTGGCGCGTGACGTCAAGCGGCTGTGGCGCAAGCTCCGGCGCAACGATCCGGTGCGGTCGCGGCGCAATGTCGCGCACCATTATGACCTTAACGACGAGCTCTACGAACTCTTCCTCGACGACGACAAGCAGTACAGCTGCGCGTACTTCACCGACCCCGCGAACAGCCTCGATCAGGCGCAGGCCGACAAGAAGGCGCACATCGCCGCCAAGCTTGCGCTCGAGCCTGGCCAGCGCGTGCTCGATATCGGCTGCGGTTGGGGCGGGATGGCGCTCTACCTGCACCAGGTCGCGGGCGTGGACGTGCTCGGCATCACCTTGTCCGAGCACCAGCTCACGATCGCACGCAAACGCGCCGCCGCGGCCGGCGTCTCGGACCATGTGAAGTTCGAGCTGATCGATTACCGCCTGTTGACCGACCAGTTCGATCGCATCGTGTCGGTCGGAATGTTCGAGCATGTCGGGCGCAAGCATTATGGCGAATTCTTTGCCAAGTGCCGCGAGCTGCTGAGGCCCGACGGCATCATGCTGCTGCACACCATCGGGCTCCTCGGTGAGCCCGCGTCCGGGTCCGACCCGTTCACCGACAAATATATCTTCCCCGGCTACCACCTGCCCTCGCTCAGCGAGATGATTGCGGTGAGCGAAAGGGAGCGGCTGATCGCCGGCGATATCGAGACGCTGCGGCTGCACTATGCCTACACGCTGCGTCACTGGCTCGATCGCGCGACCAAGGCGCGGGCTGAGATCGAGGCGCTGTACGACGCGCGCTTCTTCCGGATGTGGGAATTCTATCTCGCCGGTGGGATCGTGATGTTCGAGAGCGGCGCCGCCTGCAATTACCAGATCCAATATGTCCGCGACCGCAATGCGGTGCCGATCACGCGCGATTATATGATCGACACCGAGCGGCGCTATCGCGAGCTTGCGTCGCGCCAAGCGCCGGAACGCGGTCGAGCCTACTGCCGCTTGAGCTCGGCGAGCAGGCTCGGCGCCGGATAGATGTTCTTCAGCGCTTCCTCGACGGCCGCAGTCGACACCGCGACCGTGCGGTTGAGCACCGGGTCGTAACCGTAGTTTCCGCCGATCGAGTGGATGTTGCCGTCGAACGCGGCGCCGATCACCTTGCCCTCACGGTCGATCACCGGCGAACCGGAGTTGCCACCGATGATGTCGTTGGTGGTGACGAAGTCATAAGTCGTGTTCATGTCGATCCGGGCGCGGTTCCTGACGAACGATGGCGCAAGGTCGAACGGCTCCGCGCCTGTCGCGCGCTGGTAGGTTCCGCCTATCAAGGTTCGGGTCGGGACCCGAATTCCGCGCTCAACCCAGCCCAGGACCTTGCCGTAGCTGATTCGCAGAGTGAAGGTCGCGTCGGGGTAGAGCGTGTTGCCGTAGGCCGCGAAGCGCGCATCGGCGAGCTTCGCCTGCGCGGCGGTCGTCGGGGCATCGACCAGTGCGTCAAACTGCTTGTCGATTGCCCGGGCATTGGCGTCGATCTTGCGCGCATAGACGATCATCGGGTCAGTTGATGCGTCCACCGCCGCCTTGCCCCCGTCCCACAAACGCTTGCGGTAGGCCGGATCGGCGAGCCTCGTGCCAGCCACGAGCCGCGCAGCCAGTCCCTCCGGCGATTCCTTGCCGAGTAGCAGCCTGGTTTCGTGATCGTCGGCGCCCAGATACTCGCGAGCCTTGCTTAGCGACCATTCGAGATAGAGCCGGTCAAGCCAGGGGTAGATCGGCTCGGGGTCGAGCAGCCGCTTCTGCACCAGCGGGAGCGCGGACTGGGTGTAGCCGGGAAGCCGTTCTGCATCCGGCTTGGCGCGCTCTTCGGCGCCGCGGACGAGCGTGATCGCATAGTTGAACAGGTCGTCGCGGGGCAGCGCGAAGTAGCGCGCCAGATAGAGGTTGCGATGCGCCTCGGCCGCACGCGCGATATCCGCCCACGGATTGCCGAATCGCTTGCCGCTCTTCGGCTTGAGATCGGCCTCGGCCGCAGCAATGCGCCCCATGAACTGCGGATCGTCGAGCGCACGCTTGAGCCCGATATAAACCTTCAGGCTGTTCTCCAGGCCTTCGAGCGCCTGGTGCCCTTCGCGGTTCTTGGCCGGACTCGATTCCATTGCGTTGATCAGCCGCCCGCGCATTTCCGAATAGGTCGCGACGCGCATGGGCATGACCAGTTCGCGCTGCATCGCGAGCTGCTCGGAAGTGTATAGCCGCTGGGTCGAGCCGGGGTTGCCGACCACGAAGGTCGCCTCGCCGTCGACCGGTGCGCGGGCGGTCCATTGCAGATGCGCTGGCGTGGCCGCGGACTTGCCGCCCTCGTAGGCGCGCAGGAAGCTCGCATCGAGCGCGTAACGGGGGAAGTTGAAATTGTCGGGGTCGCCGCCGAACTGGGCGGCCTGCGCCTCAGGCACCCAGACGAGCCGGACGTCGCTGTATTTGCGATAGGTGTAGAGCTTGAACTGGCCGCCGCCGTAAAGCGTGACGACCTGGCAGCGCGTTGTCGCCTTGTCGGGGCAGCCGGCGCTTTCCATGCGCGCGATGGCGGCGTTGCGCGCCTTGACCGCCGCTTCGCCGGTCGCCGCGCCGATGGCGCCCTTCACGTCGGCCGTTACGTCGCGGATCGAGGTGACCAGCTCCGCCTGCTGGCCGGCGCACTTGAGCTCGCGCTCGCGAGTGCCGGCGACAAACCCGGCCTTCAGAATGTTGTTCTTGGCCGTCGAATTCTGCTCGGCGCAGCCGGCGACGCAATGGTGGTTGGTGAGGATCAGCCCTTCTGAGGAAACGAAGCTCGCCGAGCAGCCGCCGGTCAGCCGCACGGCCGCCTGCCGAACCTTGTCGAGCCATGCCTGGTCGGGCGCCCAGCCATAATCAGCTCGCATCTTCGCCGCCGGGAACGCATCGATGGTCCACATGCCCTCGTCGGCACGGGCGGCGGACATGGGCAAGGCGATAAGCGCGATTACGGCCGCGGCCTGGCGAAGCGTCATTGGAATCTCCCCTTCGAATGGCGACGCACCATCCACGAAAAAGGGCCCGACGCAAGCGCCGAGCCCCCGATGTCGGTTAGCTGAAAAGCGTTCAGCCTGAGTGCCGCTCGATCCGCATTTCCTGGTGAACCCGCGCGCGCTCGTCCGGCGTGATCTTGCCGTCATGGTTGAGGTCGGCCCGGTCGAAATGGGCAAGCGCAGCGGACTGAGCCTCGGCCAGCGAGACTCGCCCATCATGGTTCGCGTCCGCCATCTCGAACAAATGTCCGCCGAAGCCGTGCATTCCCATGCCAGCCATGTGCATGCCGCCCATGTGCATGCCGCCCATGCGCATGCCCTCCATGTGATGCATCCCTCCAGCTTCCGGAGCGCCGGGCGCACGGCCGGGGCCGCCGCGCACGATAATCACCCGTTCCTCGCGCACCTGCGGCTTGCCGGCCATGAACTCCTGGCGGCTGATGTTGCCGTCATGGTTCGTGTCGAGCCGGTCGAACATCGCACCCCTGTCGCCGATGAATGCGCCGCGCTCGGCAAGGCGATGCCGGACGTCGCCGACCTTGGCCATCCTCGCCATCATCTTCTGATGGATCGCCTCGGCCTCGTCCTTGGTGATGAAGCCGTCGCGGTTCGTGTCCAGCTTGGCGAATAGCGACCCGACATGCTTTGCCACCTCATCGCGGGACGTTACGCGATCCGACATGACCATCACACGCACGTGCGGCGCACCTGGGGCGGGCGCGGGCGCCGTTCCCTGGGCGACGCCTGGCGGCGGCGGAGGTGCCGGCTGCGCAGCTGCTGCAACCGATGCAATCGCGAGTGCCGCCATCGCGCCGCCGATCAAATATCCTCTCATCACTCCGTGCCTCCTCCTGATGATTGACGCTGAGCTAAATCATCGAAGCTTGCTGGCAATTGAACGGAACCGAAACGACCAGCATCGCGCGGCCGCGACAACGGATGAACCGTGAATAGTGTGTCATGTAGGGCCTCCCCTGCATGGACAATCGGAGCGATCCCGCTAGGACCCGCGCGGTCTAGGCACTGCAGGCGTGTGACAATGGGGGTTGAAGCCGCTCCGGCGGACCGATTGCCGGGCGAGCCGCGCCCCTGGTGGGAGTCTGCGCTGTGTCTCGGCCTTGTCGTGTTCGCGACGGCGCTGCCGCTCATCTACCCATCGGTCCCGCCGCTCGTCGACCTGCTCGGCCACATGGGCCGCTACCGCGTCGAGCTGGACCTCAATCAGTCGGTCTGGCTTCAACGCTATTACGACTATCATTGGGCCGCGATCGGTAACCTCGGGGTCGACCTTCTGGTCATTCCGCTCGGCAAGCTGTTCGGGCTCGAACCTGCAGTGAAGATGATCGTGCTCATGATCCCGCCGCTGACCGCGGCCGGCTTTTTCTGGGTCGCGCGCGAGGTTCACGGCCGGATGCCGCCGACGGCCTTCTTCGCGCTGCCCTTCATCTCCGGCTACCCTTTCCTGTTCGGTTTCGTGAATTTCACCTTGTCGGTGGCGCTCGCCTCTCTTGCCTTCGGCCTGTGGCTGCGGCTCGGTCGGCTCGAGCGGACGGCGCTGCGCGGTTGGCTGTTCGTGCCGATCTCGGTCATCGTCTTCTTCTGCCACACCTACGGCTGGGGCCTCCTGGGCCTGATGTGCTTCTCGGCCGACGCGGTACGGCTTCACGACCGCGGCCGCACCTGGTGGCACGCCGGGCTGGAGGCCGCGATGCACACCTCGGTGATGGCGCTGCCGATCCTGGCGATGCTGATATGGCGCGGCGAAACGCACGGCGGCCAGACCGTCGACTGGTTCGACTGGAAGGTGAAATGGCGCTGGATCTATTCGGCGCTGCGCGACCGTTGGAAATGGTTCGATATCGGCTCGCTGATCGTGCCCGCGCTGGCCTTTCTCTATGCGGTCTTCAGCCGCAAGCTGGAGCTGTCGCGCAACCTCGCCTTTTCGGCGATCGTGCTCGCAGTGTCGTTCGCGATCCTGCCGCGGATCATCTTTGGCTCGGCCTATGCCGACATGCGCCTCGTGCCCTATCTGATGGCGGTTGGTCTGCTCGCCATCCGCTTCCGCGGCGCTCCCGACAGGACGACCGCTCAAGTGCTTGCGGTGGTGGGCTTGCTGTTCTTCGCGACGCGCACGGTCGCCAACACGGTGAGCCTGGGCAGGGCCGCGGACGACCAGTCGGCCAAGCTCACGGCGATCGACCTGATGCCGCGCGGCGCCCGCGTCATCAGCCTCGTCGGCATGACCTGCCAGGAATATTGGCCGCTGCTGCGCAACGGTCATCTCGGCGCGATGGTCATCGTCCGCCGCGACGGCTTCTCCAACGACCAGTGGCTGCTCGAGGGCGTCAACCTGCTCGACCTCAGATATCGCGCGGCCGGCTATTTCGCCGCCGATCCGTCGCAGCTGGTGCGGCCCAATCAGTGCCGCGACCCGCTGCACCGCATGGTCGACGATTCGTTGTTGCGCCTGCCGCGCAAGGATTTCGACTATGTGTGGCTGATCGACCCGCCGCCCTACGGCCCCGAGACGGTGGCCGACATGCGGCCCGTCTGGCGCGGGCCCGGCTCCATCCTCTACAAAACGCAGCCGTGACCGCGCTCTCCATCGTCATTCCCTGCTTCAACGAGGAAGCCTGCCTCGCCCAGCTGCACAAGCGGCTGACTGCAGCCGCGCGCCAAGCGGTCGGCGACGATTATGAGCTGGTGCTGGTCAATGACGGATCGCGCGATGGCAGTTGGGTTACGATGCAGCGGATGGCGGAGGCTGACGGCAACCTCGTCGCGATCAACCTTTCGCGCAACCACGGCCATCAGCTCGCGCTGACCGCGGGCCTCGACCTATGCCGCGGGCAGAGCATCCTGATCATCGATGCCGACCTGCAGGACCCGCCCGAGCTGCTTGGACCGATGCTGCAGACGATGCGCGAGAGCGGCGCCGACGTCGTCTATGGCGTGCGCCGGAGCCGCGCCGGCGAAACGGCGTTCAAGCGCGCCACCGCGCACGGCTTTTACCGCCTGCTATCACGGGCGACCGAGGTCGATATTCCGCTCGACGCGGGCGACTTCCGGCTGATGAGCCGGCGCGCGCTCGATGCATTGCTGGCGATGCCCGAACAGGCGCGCTTCATCCGCGGCATGGTTGCGTGGATTGGGTTCAAGCAGGTGCCGTTCGCTTACGACCGCGCTGAGCGGTTTGCGGGCGAGACCAAATATCCATTGAGGAAGATGATGCGCTTCGCGTTCGACGCGCTGACCGGCTTCTCCTCGGCGCCATTGAAGCTCGCCAGCCATGCCGGACTGTGGCTGTCAGCGGGCTCGGCACTGCTGGTGCTCTACATCGCTTATGCCTGGCTGTCGGGCCGCAGCATCCAGGGCTGGACGTCACTGATGCTGGTGGTGGTGATCCTGGGCGCGATCCAGATGTTCGTCTTGGCGCTGATGGGCGAATATATCGGCCGCCTCTACAACGAGTCGAAGCGGCGGCCGTTGTACATCGTCCAGGACATCGCCGGAGGCGGCGGGCAGCACGCCCGCTTGGGCTATCTCGCCGAAGCGACCGCGAAGAGCGACAAGCCCGGCGGCAAGGGCAAGCGCCCGACCAAATAGCGTTCCGCGGCGAACACCGCCTCGAGCGCGGCGTTGAGAGGCGCCGGCGGCAGCGAGACGTCGCCATCGTCCTTTCCGCGCAGCTTCGATACGGCGCGCTCGGCGACCGCGATCGGGAACAGCAGGCTGTTGAAATAGCCGATCTTGTCGAGCCGCATCGGCGAGCTTTCGATCAGCGCCCGCAGCGCGCGCTTCGAATAGCGCCGCTTATGATGGTTCGCGACGTCGTGCGCGGTCCACATCCACGGATGCGCGGGCACGGTCATGATGAACGTGCCGCCGGGCCTGAGCTTGGTCGCGATCGCGGCGAGGGCGTCGTCGTCGTCGTCGATGTGCTCGATGACATCGAACGCCCCAATCAAATCGTAGTCGGCGTCGGGAACTTCCGACAACTCCGGCAGCGGCGAGCGCATCACGTTGCGCCCGAGCCGCTTCTCCGACAGCGCGCGCGCTTCGTCGTCGAGTTCGAGTCCGTCGACATGACCGAAGCCCGATAGCATGGCGAGGTTGTGGCCGGTGCCACAGCCGATCTCGAGGATGCGCGCGTTCGACGGGAGCTGCGCCTCGCGGCGGATCAGCTCGGCAAGGATGCGGCGGCGGGCGCGGTACCACCAATGGCGGTCGTCGAGCTCGGCCATCTGTTGGTAGACGACGCGTTCCATCAGCGGAACACCAACTGCTTGTTGAGTGCGAAGGTGGCAAGCGGCGTCACGAAAATCGCCGGAATCAGCGGCCACCAGGTCGGCCCGTGCATCGGCCCGGTCAACACCCACGTGAATGCCTCGTTGAGCAGGAAGCCCGATGCCTGGACGGCGAGGAACTTGACCTTCAGCCGATGGTCCTCGCGCGCCCCGTGGCCGCGGAAGCTCCAGCGGCTGTGGAACACGAAGCCGATGCTGACCGAGACGAGGAAGGCGACGACGACGGCGAGCATCGGCGTCATGACATAGGTCGCGAGAAACCAATAAATGGCCGAGTACAGCGCGGCGAGCGAGAAGCCTACGATCGCGAATCGCATCAGCTGCGCGAAGGTCTTGCTAGGAAAGTTTAATCTCGTCACCATGCCGCGGCTGCTTGCCGTTTAAAGTCGGGCGGCTACAGCCGGAAAAATGGCGGAAGGCAAGGAGGGGGATTGGGAAGCGCGTGCGCTCGACTGGCTCGGGCGCAACTGGAAGCTCGTCACTTTCTTGTGCTGGCTTGGCTTCTGCGGCTGGATGATCTTCGACCGCTGGGACCAGATCCGCTGGTTCGCGCTCGGCGACACCGACGACAATATGCGGATCATGCAGGTCCGCGCCTGGCTCCACGGCCAAGGCTGGTACGACCTCAGGCAATACCGGCTCAATCCGCCCACCGGCGCGAACATCCATTGGTCGCGCTTCGTCGATTTGCCGATCGCCGGGTTGATTCTGACGTTGCGTCCGTTCCTCGGCGGCGCGGCGGCGGAGCGCTGGGCCGTCGCGATCCTGCCGATGCTGCCCTTCCTGCTGCTGCTCTTCTCGCTGGGCCTGACCGCGCGCCGGCTGCTCGGGCCGACCGCCTACCTGCTCGCCTTCACCGCCTTGTTCTTCGCCGGGTCGAACAACGGCATGTTCACGCCGGAGCGGATCGACCATCACGGCTGGCAGCTGGCATTGCTGGCACTCAGCATCGCCAGCATCGCCGATCCCGACCGGCTCCGCGGCGGCATCATCCTTGGCCTCTCGTCCGCGCTGTCGCTCGCCATCGGGCTGGAGATGATCATCTATCTCGCGCTCGCAGGGACAGCGATGGTGCTTTTCTGGGTCGACGAGGTCGAGGAACGCGAGCGCCTGGGCGCTTATGCGGTTTCGCTCGGCGGAGCGACGGCGCTCTGCTTTCTCATTTTCGCATCGAACGACAATCGGGGCGCGGTGTGCGACGCCTTGTCGCCGGTTTGGTTGTCGGACGCGCTGGTCGGCAGCGCGCTGATGTTCGCGCTGGCGTGGATGTCGCCAGCCGACTGGAAGCGGCGGCTGGGGCTGGCCGTCGTCGCGGGTCTTATCGTGGCGGCTTTCCATGCCCTTGCCTGGCCGCATTGCATCCAGCGGCTCGAGGGCGTCTCGCCCGAGGTCGACCGGCTGTGGCTGAGCCACGTCAAGGAAGCGCGGCCGGTCTACCGGCACGGCTGGCGCATCGCGACCCTGATCGTGGCATTGCCGATCACGGGCGCGATCGGTTGGGGCCTGCTCGCCTGGCGGCGTTGGGGCAATCGCGAGCTACGGCGGCGGATCCTCGGTGCGGCGCTGCCAGGCGTCGTCGCGGCCCTGCTGCTCCTGTGGCAGACGCGGACCGGACCGGCCGCGCAAATGATGGCGGTGGTCGGGGGAGCGGCACTGATCTGGCTTCTGCTGCCGAGATTCTGGACCAGCCGGAACTTCCTGTCGGTGGTGCTCGGATCGTTCCTGGTGGTGGCGGTCGGAGGTGGCATGCTGGTGCCGATCCTGGTCGGCTTCATCCCCGAACCGCCGCCCACCGCGCGCGACAAGCAGATCGGCCGCGCCAACAATCTGTGCGGGTCGATGTGGGGTCTGCGGCCGGTCGCGCTTCAGCCCAAGGGCGTGGTCATGACCTTCGTCGACCTGGGCCCGCGGCTGATCACGGTCACGCATCATGACTCAATCGCCGGGCCCTACCACCGCAACGGCCAGCAGATCGCCGACGTGATGAATTTCTGGCGCGGCTCGGAGGCGCAGGCGCACCAGCTCGCCGCCCAATATCGAGCCAATTATGTTCTGAGTTGCCCCAACAGCTCGACCACGACCATCTTCGCCGCCGATGCGCCGAGAGGTTTCTACGTCCAGCTCCAGCGCGGCCGAATTCCGTCCTGGCTGACTCCGGTGCAGCTGCCCAAGGATTCGCCGTTCCGGATGTGGAAGGTGGTGGGTTAGCCCCGGACGTGCGGGAAACTTTGCTTGAGCCCGTCGATCACGAACTGGGCCGCGAGGGCAGCGAGGATCACGCCCAGAATCCGGGTGATCATCGCCTCGACCTTCTCACCCATCAGCCGCATCAGCGGCTCGGAAGCTAGAAGCGTCACGAAGGTCAGGATCATCACGACGGTAATAGCGGCGAGGACGATTGCGACATGAGCCGGGTCTTCCGCGCGCGACACCCACAGCATGGCGCTGGCGATCGAGCCAGGGCCGGCGATCATCGGGATGGCCATCGGGAAGACGCTGATGTCCTCCGCCTCGGGCGTTCCCTCGATCGAATGCGCGCGGTTCTCGCGGCGCTGGGTGCGGCGCTCAAACACCATGTCGACCGCAATGTAGAACAGCAGGATCCCACCGGCGATGCGGAAGCTCGCCAGGCTGATCCCCAGCGCGTGGAGCATCGGCCGGCCGAGCAGCGCGAAGAACATCAGGATGATCCAGGCGATCAGCGACGAGCGAAACGCCATCGCCCGCCGGTGCGCGCGAGACGTCCCGCGGGTCAGGCTGGCGAAAATCGGTGCGCAACCGGGCGGGTCGATGATCACCAGGAAGGTGACCAGCGCCGAGCCGAACAGCTCGATCATTGGGCGGGTGGCGCCGGCACGTCGTTGAACAGCACCTGGGCGTAGCGCAGACCGTTCCACTGGTAGACGCGGAAGTGCCGCGCGCCGCCCTTCCCGACCTTCCAGTCCCAGCCAAGCGTCTTGTCAGCCGACTCCCCGCGGCCAGTGTCATCGGGCGTGGTCCGCGCCTGTTTCGCCGTCAGCGGCGGTGGCGGGATGATCGGCGCGCCCGGCGCCTTGGTGCGGCACGAAGCGCGGTGGACCCCGGCCTTAGTTGCAGCCGGCGCTGTCGTGCCTTCGGGATAAGAGCCGCCGCCGTCATAGACCCAGTGCCAGCTGGATTTCTCTCGCTGCCAGACGGTAGTGAAGAAGCCACCGGCCTTGCCGCCAGGGCTGAACCATGGGCCGGTGTTGACCGCCGTGCGGCCATCACATGAAACGAAGCTGTGCGCCGGGCGCCAGGTAATCGCCTTGGGCGGGTCCTGCTTGTCCTTCAGGAAGGTCTGTACCCACACGGCCTGGGGCGTGAACATCACTGCGTCACGGTCGGCATATTTCCGGAATGCCGTCCACATGCCGATCTTTTGGGCGTCACGTGCAAAGGCACGCTCGGCATCGACCGCGGTCACGATGGGGGCCGAGGCAATCAGCAGCGCGGTGATCATAGGCTCTTCTCGTATGAAATGCCTTCGCGGCGGGCAGCCGAAACGAAGGTGTTGCGGATGAGGCAGGCAATTGTCATCGGACCGACTCCGCCGGGTACCGGCGTAATCGCTCCGGCGACCTGGACGGCTTCATCGAACGCGACATCGCCGACAAGCTTGCGGGTTCCGTCCGGCTGTTCGACGCGTTCCTGGCCGACATCAATGACAGTCGCTCCGGGCTTGATCCAGTCGCCGCGCACGATTTCCGGACGACCCACTGCGGCTACAACGACGTCGGCTCGTCGCACAACATCGGGCAGGTCGCGGGTGCGCGAATGGGCGATGGTCACCGTGCAGTTGGCCCGGAGCAGGAGCAAGGCCATCGGCTTGCCGACGATGTTGCTCCTCCCGACGACGACAGCCTCGAGGCCGCTCAAGTCGCCCAGCTCGTGCTGCAGCAGGATCAGGCACCCAAGCGGAGTGCAGGGGACGAAGCCGTGAAGCCCGATGGCCAGGCGTCCCACGTTGACCGGGTGAAAGCCGTCGACGTCCTTGTCGGGCGAAATGCGGGTAATGACCACGCGCTCGTCAATTTGCGACGGAAGTGGAAGCTGGACGAGGATCCCGTCGACCGCGGGATCGTCGTTGAGCCGGTCGATCAGCGCCAGCAGCTCGTCCTCGCTCACCGATGCGGGGAGCCGGTGCTCGAAGCTTTCCATCCCCGCTTCGAGCGTCGCCTTGATCTTGGAGCGGACATAGGCCGCGCTCGGCGGGTGCTCGCCGACCAGGACCACCGCCAGGCCAGGCGCTCGGCCCGTGCTCTCGCGGAAGCGCCTAACCTCGTCCGCGATTTGGTCGCGCAGCGCCTGCGCAGCGGCCTTCCCGTCGATCCGCCTGGCCGTCATCCCACGCCGTAATATTGGACGACTACGCCCGCGAGCAGCTTCTTGATCACCTGGATCAGGATCAAAATGACCAGCGGCGAGAAGTCGATCCCGCCGAAGTCGGGCAGGATGCGCCGAATCGGCCGGTAGAGCGGCGCGGTGATGCGGTCGATCGCGACCGCGAAGGTGCGGACGCCCTGTGAGCCAGCGTTCAGCACGTTGAAGGCGAACAACCAGCTCAGGATCACCTGGATGATGATGATCCAGGTGACGATGCTGAGCAGCAGGTTGGCGATGTCGACGAGAGCGATGAGCATGGCGCGGGCTTAGCCGGACGGTCGTTACGCTGCAATCAGGGCGCAAACCTCTCCGGCTGCGCCTCGGCGAGGATGATCGAGAAGTCGTGCGCCGCGTCGCTCCACTCGGCCACCGGCGTCCATCCGCCGGCGAGCAGCAACAGTCGCGCCCCGCGCGGGCCATATTTGTGGCTGTTTTCGACGTGGATCGATCCGCCGTCGCGCACGCTGAAGCGCTGGCCGGCGACGCTGAAGCTCACGTCTCGCGTCGCGACGAGATGGATCTCGATCCGCGACAATATGTCGTTCCACCGCGCCTCGTGGCGGAAGGCGTCGATCGGGACGTCGCCGTCGAGCTCGCGGTTGATGCGGGTCAGGATGTTGAGCGTGAACTGGGCGGTGACGCCTTCGGGGTCGTCATAGGCGGCGATCAGCCGCTCAACTCGCTTCACCCGGTCCATGCCGATCAAAAGCTTAGCGCCGGGCCCGAGCAGGCTGCGGAACTGGCGCAACAGGTCGGTCGAGCTGCGCGGCACGAAATTGCCGATGGTCGAGCCGGGAAAAAAGCCAAGGCGGGGAAGGTGATCAATCCCGCCCGGTAAGTCGAACGGCCGGGCGAAATCGGCGACGACCGGGATCACCTCGAGCCTGGGGAACCGCTGCTGGAGTTCGGCGGCGCTTTGCTCGAGATAGTCGCCGGAGATGTCGACCGGCACGTAGGCCGCGGGTGCGATGGCTTCGAGCAGCAATGGCGTCTTGGTCGCCGATCCAGCCCCGAACTCGACCACCGCCGAGCCGGCGGGTACGCGCGCCGCCACGTCCGCCATGATGTCGCTGAGGAGCTGGGTTTCGGTGCGCGTCGGATAATAAGAGGGCAGTCTAGTGATGTCGTCGAACAGTTCGGAGCCGCGGTGGTCGTAAAGCCAGCGCGCCGGGATCGACGGGATCGGCGCCGACAGGCCGGCGAGCACGTCGTCGCGAAAGGCGCCAATCTGTTCAACCGGCGTCTTCGGATCAACCGTCGCGAGCAAGGCGCACCCCCGTGAACTGCCAGCGCGCGGCCGGCGGGAAGAAGTTGCGGTAGGAAGCACGGCTGTGCCCGCGCGGCGTCGCGCAGCTCGCGCCTTTGAGCACGAACTGGCCGCACATGAACTTGCCGTTATATTCGCCGACCGCGCCCGCTGCCGGGGCGAAACCGGGGTAGGAATCGAACGCGCTGCGGGTCCACTCCCACACGTCGCCGAACACCCCGCCACCGGGCCGCGTCGCGACGGCGCCAGCGCTGTCGAGCTGGTTGCCGATCATCGGGTCAGCGGAGGCGGCGAAATCCTCCCACTCGGCTTCGGTCGGCAACCGCGCGCCGGCCCAGCGCGCGAAGGCGTCGGCCTCATAGTAACTGACGTGCGCGACCGGCGCCGCCCAGTCGGTTTCGCGCCGCCCGCCGAGCGTGAACTCGGTGCCGTCGTCATGCCAGTAGAGCGGTGCCGATATGCGCTCGCGCTGGACCCAGTCCCAGCCTTCGCTGAGCCACAAAGTCGGCGTGCGATAGCCGTCGTCCGACATGAACTCGCGCCACTCGCCATTGGTCACCCGGCGGCCGGCGATCTCGTGGCCCGACAGGAAGACGCGATGGCGCGGGCGTTCGGCGTCGAAGGCGAAGCCGTCAGGGCCGGTGCCGATTTCGACGATACCCTCGCGGCCGTGGTGCCAGCTCAACGGCTCGGCCGCGAAGCAGGCGGGCGGCGGAAGCTCGCCATAGGCCGGCTCCAGCGGGTTCTCCGCGAGCGTCGCGAGGATGTCGGTAAGGAACAGCTCCTGGTGCTGCTGCTCATGATTGATGCCCAGCTCGACCAGCTCGAGCACCTCTGCCGAGAGATGCGGCACCGCGCGTTCCAGCGCTTCGTCGACATTCGCGCGGTAGCTACGGACCTCATCGAGCGACGGGCGGCTCAGGATGCCCCGAAGCGGGCGCGCGTGGCGCGGCCCCTCGGCCTCATAATAGCTGTTAAACAGGAACGCGAAGCGCTCGTCGAACGGCGTGTAGCCAAGCACATGATCGCGCAGAACGAAGGTCTCGAAGAACCAGGTCGTATGCGCAAGGTGCCACTTCGCCGGCGACGCATCGGGGAAGGGCTGGATGGTCGCGTCGGCGTCGGAGAGCGGCGCGGCAAGGCCGAGCGTCAGCTTGCGGGTCGCAAGCAGCCGCTGCGTCAGGTCCCCGGCGGGCTCGGCGCGAGCGTGGGTCGCCATCATCGCGCCCTTAACGCATGACGGTGCCAAAGTCGCCTCAGCTGCCCTTATTCCCGTGTCGCGCCCGGCTGCCACAGCACGTCGCCGCCTTCAGTGGACGCGACATGTCGGGCCGCGACGAACAGATGGTCCGACAGGCGGTTGAGATAGGCCAGCAGCTGCGGGTTGAGCGGCTCGGCCTCGTTCAGCGCAACGGCAGCACGTTCGGCCCGGCGCACGATCGCGCGGGCGAGGTGCAGCGCAGAAACGCCGGCTGAGCCGCCGGGCAAGATGAAGCTCTCGAGCGGGGCGAGTCCGGTATTCATCACATCGATGTCGCGCTCCAGCCGTTCGACTTGCGACGCAAGGATGCGGAGCGCTCCGTCGATCTCGCCGGGGGTCGCGACGTCGGCGCCGAGATCGAACAAATCGTTCTGGATTTCGAGCAGCTGGCCGGTAATCGGGCCCTCATCGAGCGCGGCAATGGCAACGCCGATCGCCGCATTGGCTTCATCGACCTCGCCGATCGCAGTCATGCGCAGGCTCGACTTGCTGACCCGGCTGCCGTCGACCAGCCCGGCTGTCCCGCCGTCGCCGGTGCGCGTGTAGATTTTATTGAGCTTGACCATCAGCTTTGAGGCTTGGGCTCAGTGGCCGGCCTGGCCCGCGACGACCAGGATCAGGATGACGATGACGATCGCGATGGCCTGAAACAGCACGCGCTTGCGCATGTAGTTCTGCTGCTGCTCGCCAGTCACATCCTTGCCCGATGCCATGGCGATCACGCCGCGCACCAGCACGTAGGCGGTCGCGGCCATCGCCAGCAGCAGCAGGATCAGCAGGAAGGCGCTCATGGCGGCCTATTTAGGCATCCTCCAGTCGAAAGCCAGCAGGGACTTGCCCGGCCAGTAGCTGGGCCGCGAGCGCGGGCCCGTCCACGCCGCTGTCGCGCATTGCCGCGAGCGTCGGGGCGAGGTCGCGCTTGGCGAGCCGGCGGCCGTCTTCGTGGGTGACCAGTGGGTGGTGAAGGTAGGTCGGCTCGGGCAGGCCGAGCAATTGCTGGAGCAGGCGCTGGATGGCGGTCGATGGGCGGAGGTCAGCCCCACGCACGACCATCGTCACGCCGCTTGTCCCATCATCGACGACGCAGGACAAATGATAGGAGGCCGGCGCGTCCTTGCGGGCGAGGATCGCGTCGCCGATGTCGGCGCTCGTTGCCGCGAAGCTCCGGCCATCGGCCTCGGTCCAGGACGGCAAGCCGGCGAGCGTCAGCGCCTTGGCGGAATCGAGCCGCCAGCAATGCGGCGTGGTCGCCCGGCGCTCCGGATCGTCGCGCAGGTTGCGGCAGGTGCCGGGGTAGGATGTCGCGGCGTCTCCGTGCGGCGCGGTCAGCGACTGCGCGATGTCGGCCCGCGTGCAGAAGCAGGCGTAGGCAAGGCCGCTCGCCCGGAACTCGTCGAGCGCCGCCTGGTAGGCCGCGGTGCGCTGCGACTGCACCAGCACCGGCTCGTCCCAGGCGAGCCCGAGCCAGCGCATATCTTCGAAGATGCCGTCGACGAATTCGGGCCGGCAGCGCGTCGGATCGAGATCCTCGATCCTGAGGCGGAACTTGCCGCCCGCTTCCCTCGCCCGCGAATGGCCAATGGCCGCGCTATACGCATGGCCGAGGTGCAGCCGGCCCGATGGCGACGGCGCGAAGCGCGTGACGATCATTTGAGGTGTTGCCGAAAGGACTCTTGACCAGAACTCATTGGAAATGCTGTCATAGGCATGTCACGCCGGGTTGGCATCCGGTGGGCAACAAGGGAAGACGGGCCGCATCGCCCTCTCCTCCTTGAGTGCGACGAGGCCGGGGGAGCAGCAGTTCGGATCCGAACCGAACGAAAGGCTGTTGTCGCTCGCATGTATCACCCGGAGCTGATCCGCCATCCCGAAAGCTGCCCGGCGCTGGTCCTCAATGCCGACTACACGCCGCTGTCTTATTACCCGTTGTCGCTATGGCCGTGGCAGACCGCGATCAAGGCGATGTTCCTCGAGCGCGTCGACGTCGTCGCTCATTATGACCGCGAGGTGCACTCGCCCAGCATCGCATTGAAGCTGCCGAGCGTGATCGCGCTGCGGCAATTCGTGCGGCCAAACGAATATCCGGCGTTCACGCGATTCAACCTGTTCCTCCGCGATCGCTTTCGCTGCGTCTATTGCGGATCGGGCAGGGAGCTGACTTTCGACCACGTGCTCCCACGCGCCCAGGGCGGGCGGACGATGTGGGAGAATGTCGCGACCGCCTGCGCGCCGTGCAACCTGAAGAAAGGCGGACGCACGCCGGGCGAAGCGCGCATGCATATCCAGCGCGAGCCGATCCGCCCGACCAGCTGGCAGCTGCAGGAGCATGGGCGGGCATTCCCGCCGAATTACCTGCACGAGAGCTGGCGCGATTATCTCTACTGGGATGTCGAGCTGCTTCCGTAAGGCCTAACGTCGCATTAACCATCTTCGCGTAGTGTTGGTGGCATGGACATCCGCTACCCCGCCACGCCCGACGAGCGCCCGCGCATCCTCGTGGTCGAGCCGAACCGCACCAACCTCGGGGTAATGGCGCGGCGGCTGACGGAGGCGGGCTTTCGCGTGACCACGGCAGACTGCGGAGAGTCGGCGATCGCCGAGCTCTATCGGCTGCCGATCGACCTCGTGCTCGCCGAGCTCAACATGCCGCGCATGACCGGCGCCGAGCTCGCCCGCGCGATCCGCGGCGAGGTCCAGTGGAACGACATTCCGATCATGCTGATCACCGGCAAGTCCGAACCCAAGGGCGCGGTCCGGGCATACGAAGCCGGCGCCGACGATGTGATCCTGAAACCCTTCCACTTCGAGGTGCTGATTGCGCGGATCGCGCGGCGGATCGAGCGGGCGCGCTCGTTCAAGCGGCTCCAGGAGGACAAGGCGACACTCGACGTCCGGGTGGTCGAACGCGCAATCCAGATCGGTGAGCTGCGCGAGAAACTACGCGAAGCGCGTCAAGGCTCGCACGCGCTCTAAGCGTTAAATCCTCCCCGTTCCGGGGAGGAGCCGATGAACTCGCGCACCGCGGCCCCGACGTCGTCGCGCTCCAGCGCCATCGCGATGTTGGCGATCACGAAACCCGCCGCGCTACCGCAATCGTAGCGCTGGCCCTCGAAGCGATAGGCGTGGAACGGCTGCTTGCCGATGAGCTTCGCCATCGCGTCGGTGAGCTGGATCTCGCCGCCCGCGCCGGCCTCCTGCGCGTCGAGCGCGCGCATCACCTCGGGTTGGAGGATGTAACGCCCGGGCAGCATCAGGTTCGACGGCGCGGTGCCGCGTGCGGGTTTTTCGACCAGCCCAAGGATTTCGGTCAGGCGCCCGTCCGAAGCGCCGGGGTCGATCACGCCATATTTGTGCGTCTCGCTGTCCGTCACTTCGATCGCGGCGACGATGTTGCCGCCCACTCGCTCATAGGCCTCAACCATCTGCGCGAGGCAGCCCGGCTGGCCGAACATGAGCTCGTCGGGAAGCAGCACCGCGAACGGTTCGTCGCCGACGATATGCCTGGCGCACCACACCGCGTGGCCGAGCCCGAGCGGCTGCTGCTGGCGGACGGTGACGACCTCGCCGAAGCTGGCGTTCGACGGCTCTAGCACGTCGAGGCTCTTGCCCTTGTCGCGCAAGGTGGCCTCAAGCTCGAACGCCTGGTCGAAATAATCGACCAGCGACGTCTTGCCGCGGCCGGTGACGAAGATCAGCTGCTCAATCCCCGCCTCGCGCGCCTCGTCGACCGCGTACTGGATCAGCGGCCGGTCGACGATCGTGACCATTTCCTTGGGGATGGTCTTGGTGGCGGGGAGCAGGCGGGTGCCGAGGCCGGCAACGGGGAAGACCGCCTTGCGGACGCGGCTAGCCATTCAGTTGCCCGGCGTCGTGGTCGTGGTGGTGGTGGCGGGCACGGTCGACGGGTTGCTCCCGGCCGGGAGCGAGGGCGCCTCGCCGCCGCTCGGCGGGGGCAGGTCGAACGGGTCCGCCGAGCGCGGCTGCGAGCGCTTGACCAGCTCGTCGACGCGGTCGGGACGGGCGTAGGTCGGCGGCGTCAGCAGGTCGTGCACGGTCGGGGTCGTCCGCGCCATGAGAGGCTTGGCGGGAGGTGCGTGCCCGGGCGCCGGCTGGGGCTCCGCGACGCGCCCGCAGCCGGCCACGCCAAGCACGGCGGCGAGCAGTAGGAGGCGCGAGCGCTTCATGCCGTCCGACTAGCCGTTCGGCGCCCGTTGCGCTAGCGCCGCGGCATGCGCCTCCTCGTCATTTGCACTGCCGTCCTCGCCCTCGCAGCTTGCCACAAGCCCGCTCAGCAGGCCGCCAATGAAGTGGCGCCCGCCGCAGAGGCGGGACCGCAGAAGGGCGTCGACCGCAGCCACAAGGGGACCGTTGCACCCGACTCCAGCTTCAGCACCCCGGACGGCACGGCGATCAGCCTCGCCAAGTTCCGCGGCGTGCCGGTGCTGGTGAATTTCTGGGCGACCTGGTGCGCCCCCTGCGTGAAGGAGCTGCCGACGCTCGACAAGCTCGCCGTTTCGCATCGCGTCGACGGCCAGCTCGGAGTCGTCGCGGTCAGCCAGGATTCGGGACCGCAAGCTTCGGTCGCCGCCTTCCTCAAGAAGCTCAACGTGACCGATCTCGGCGCGTACCACGACCCCAAGATGGCGCTCTCGGCCGCGCTCGGGCCGGACACCGTGCTGCCCACATCGATCCTTTACGACGCGCGGGGCAAGGAAGTGTGGCGCTACGTCGGCGACCTCGACTGGACGACCCCGGAGGCGGCTAAGTTGCTGGCTGAGGCGAAGGCCGGCGCAGCAGGCTGAGCAGGCGGCCGTCGATGGCGGCAAGTCCGAGCGCGATCAGCGCCAGTCCGGCGAAGTCCTGCGGCGCCAGCTTCTCGCCGAGGAACAGCCCGCCGAGCAGGATCGCGACCGGCGGCACCAGCAAGGTGACGAGCAGCGCGTTGGTTGCCCCGGACGTCTCGATCAGCCGGAAATAGAGCACGTAGCCAAAGGCGGTGCAGAGCAAAGCCAGGGCCACGATCGCTCCCCAGGCGGTGAGCGGCGGAAAGGCATGAGTCCACGGCCGGTCGACCAGCAGCGCGACTGGCAGCATCATTGCCGCGCCGGCGGTCAGCTGCCCGGTGGTGACGCTCAGCGGCGAGACGCCCATCGTCCGGAAGCGCCGCGCCCAGACGGCGGCAAGCGCGTAGCTCAGCGAAGCGGTGACGCAGGCGAGCTGGGCGAGCGCGCTCGAGCCGAGACTCGACAGCAGCGACGGGCCGATCATCACCGCCACTCCGCCGAAGCCGAGCAGCACGCCGGCGACCTTGCGCGGGCTCATGCGCTCGTCGTGGGTGAGGAAATGGGCGACGACCACGCCCCAGATCGGGGTCGTGGCATTGAGGATCGAGGCGAGGCCGCTGGCGATGTGGGTCTGGCCCCAGCCGAACAGGGCGAAGGGCACGGCGTTGTTGAGCAGTGCCAGCAAGAAGATCGAGGCCCAGGCGCCGCGCGGCAGGCCAAGACCCTGGCCCTTGAAGCGCAGGAACAGCCACATCGCCGCCGCGGCGATGGTCAGCCGCAGCCAGACATAGGTCAGCGGGGGCACGTGGCGCACCGCGACGCCGATGAAAAAGAAGGCGCCGCCCCAGATCAGGGCGAGGCTGCCGAGGATCAGCCAGTCGCGTCCGTTCATTTGCGTGCGGATCATCGGCGCGGCGTAGACGTCCGGAGCGCCGGCGGCGTCCGCGCAATTGCGCTCGAACTCGGATGGCTCAACGGGTTTCATGCGGAATCAGATAGGTCCGACAGGCGGTGCCGCGCCAACAAATGGCCGGCCGGCGCCGATAAGCTGACCTTATCTAGTCGCGCAGGAGGTCATTGATGCTCGTCTTCGAGCGGGTGCGCTCGTCGACGCGCTTGACGATCACCGCGCAGGCGAGCCCTGGCCCGCCATCCTTGCCGGGCAGGCTGCCGGGCACGACCACCGAATATTCGGGCACGCGGCCGTA
>JBDTZJ010000092.1:0-7097 GCA_040005255.1 Sphingomicrobium sp. | reverse complement strand
TCAAGAGCGCGAGCGGCATGCGGTTGATGAAGAAGGACATGGGCGGAGCGGCCCACGCGCTGGCGCTGGCCCGCCTGGTGATCGCGGAAAGACTGCCGATCCGTCTTCACCTGCTGATCCCGGCAGTCGAGAATGCCGTGTCCGGCGGCGCCTACCGGCCGGGCGACATCGTCAAGTCTCGCGCCGGGACATTTGTCGAGATCGACAATACCGATGCCGAGGGGCGGCTGATCCTTGCCGATGCGCTAACCCGCGCGGCCGAAGACAAGCCCGAGCTGATGGTCGACTTCGCGACACTGACCGGCGCTGCCCGCATCGCCCTGGGCCCGGAACTGCCGGCGCTCTTCGCGAGCCGTGAGGAGCTCGCGGCCGACGCCGAGGCGGCATCGCGGCAAGTCGACGACCCTCTGTGGCGAATGCCGCTGTGGGAGCCGTACAGCGAGATGCTGAAGAGCGAGATTGCCGACGTTGCCAATGCCGGAGGCGCGCCGATGGCCGGCTGCATCACCGCCGCGATGTTCCTCAAGCGCTTCGTTCCCGACGAGATCGCCTGGGCGCATCTCGACACCTACGCCTGGCGGGATGCCGCCGCGCCCGGGCGGCCCAAGGGCGGCGAGGCGCTTGGCCTCAGGGCGGTGTTCGCCTTGCTGCAAAGGCGGTACGCCGCGCGGTAAGCAACCGCCGCGGAGCTTTATTCCGGCACTTCCTGTCCCGTCACTGCAACATTTCGCGTCCTTGCCTGTTTACAAACGCACCTGACGCGGAACGGCACGGAGTATTGAGGGACATGAGCGAGGTTTCGCTTACCGGCTGGATGAAAGCGCTCATCGCTTACGTCCGTTCGGGCGAGCCGGACCTCACCAACCGCCAGATGGGCCTGCTGATGCTCGTCTATTTGACCCCTGGCCCGCATACGGTCCGCGGCCTCGCCCGGGTGCTGGGCGTCTCCAAGCCGGTCGTCACTCGCGCCTTGAACACGCTCGGCGCGCTCGGCTATCTGCGCCGCGAGCGAGACCAGGACGACCGCCGCAACGTGTTCGTCGTCCGAACCAGCAGCGGGGCAGAATTTCTTGAAGGGTTCAAACGCAACCTCCGGGAGGGCGACATCAGCTCTGCCGCCCACCGGCCGGTTATCGGCCAAGCCCCCGCCTACGCCCACCAGCGCTGAGCAGTTTTCACTCTCCGGCCCGTCGCACCCGCCCGACCCCGATTTCCACGCCTATCGCAAGGACCTCGCCGACGTCGCGCTGGCCGGGCGAGTGATCGCATCGCACTACGCCGAGCCTCTGGCCTGCCGGATCGCGGTGACGACAGCCTTGCGCAGCGGACCTTCAAACGGGGCATCGGTCGTCCGTGAGCTCGACGCCGGAGAGCCGTTCGCGACGCTCGACGACAGCCTCGGCTGGGCCTGGGGCTATGCCGGGGAAGAGCGACGCGTCGGCTATGTGCCCAGCGGCGCGCTCGGCTAGTTACATCTGGCCCCGCTGCCGCCGAAGCGCGTACCATTTGGCGACGTTGGCGTTCTGTTCGGCAAGCGTTTCCGCAAAGGCGTGGCCGCCGGTGCCGTCCGCGACGAAATAGAGCGCCCTGGTCGCTGCTGGATGAAGCACGGCCGCGATGCTCTCCTTGCCCGGATTGGCGATCGGGCCCTCGGGCAGCCCCGCCCGGCGGTAGGTGTTGTAGCCGTTGTCGGCATTCAGCTCCGAGCGGAGGATGCGTCGGCCGAGCGGCTTTCCCTTGGTCACGGGGTAGATAATTGTCGGATCCGCATCCAGCTTCATGCCGATGCGCAAGCGGTTGCAATAGACGCCGGCGATCATCGGCCGCTCGCTGGCCTTGCCCGTCTCTTTTTCGACGATGGAGGCGAGGATCAGCGCCTGATCGGGCGTCACGACCGGGCAGTCCGTGCTGCGCTTCGGCCAGAGCTGCGCCAGCGTCCGCTTCATCGCGGACTGCATCCGCCCGACTAGCTCAGCGCGCGCCTCGCCGCGCTGGTAGCCGTAGCTGTCGGGAAGCAGCGACCCTTCGGCGATCGCCGGCATCGGTCCAGCCAAATACGGATTGGCCGCCAGCTTCTCGCTGACGATGATCGCCGGCATGCCTTCGGTGACGGTGATCAGCCGCTGGACCGGCTTGCCGTGCTGCAGCAGCTCGAGGATTGCCGCCCCGCCCATGCCCCTCGGGATCTCGAACTCGCCCGCCTGGATCGGGTCGTGCGAGCCGAGCAGCCGCGCCATCAGCGCGTAGGTCTTGGCGGTCCCGGGGATCGCCCCCTGCTTCTCCAGCCTGCGCGCGACCGAGCCGAGGCTCGATCCTTCCTGGATGATGATCGTGTGCGGGCCGGGCTTGGGTCCAGGACCCCACCACGTAAGATAGAGGCCGATGAGCGCGGCGAGGACGATCACCCCGGCCGCGAGGGAGGCGCGCCTCACACCGCCTTCATGATCAGCGATGCATTGGTGCCGCCAAAGCCGAAGCTGTTGTTCAGCACGGCGCGGACCGGGCGCTCCTTGGCCTTATGGGGCACGAGGTCGACGCCGGCCGTGCCCTCGCTTGGATTATCGAGATTGAGCGTCGGCGGGACGATCTGGTCGCGCATGGCGAGGATGCAGAAGATGCTTTCTACCGCTCCAGCGCCACCGAGGAGGTGGCCGATCGCCGACTTGGTCGAGCTCATCGAGACATTGGCGATGGCATTGCCGAACAGCCGCCGCACCGCGCCGAGCTCCAGCTCGTCGCCGAGCGGCGTCGAGGTGCCGTGGGCATTGATATAATCGATGTCCGAGGGCTGCAGCCCGGACTTCTTCAGGGCCATCTCCATCGCCCGGTAACCGCCGGAGCCCTCCGGATGCGGGGCGGTCACGTGATAGGCATCACCCGACAGACCGTAGCCGACCACCTCGGCATAGATTTTCGCGCCGCGCGCCTTGGCATGCTCATATTCCTCGAGCACCACCACACCCGCGCCCTCGCCCATGACGAAGCCGTCGCGGTCGCGATCCCACGGCCGGCTCGCTTTTTCGGGTTGGTCGTTGAAATTGGTGCTGAGCGCGCGCGCCTGGGCAAAGCCGGCGATCCCGATTGGGCAGACCGTCGCCTCGGCGCCGCCGGCGAGCATGATGTCGGCGTCGTCGTCCTTGATCATCCGCGCCGCGTCGCCGATCGAGTGCGCCCCGGTCGAACAGGCGGTCACGACAGCGTGGTTCGGCCCCATCAGCCCGTATTTGATCGAGACCTGGCCGGAAATTAGGTTGATCAACCGCCCGTGGACGAAATGCGGGCTGACGCGCCCCGGGCCCTTCTCGTGAAGGACGATGCTTTCGCTCTCGATGCCCGGAAGACCGCCAATACCCGAGCCGATCGAAACGCCCGCGCGCAAACGGGTCGCGTCGTCCATGTCGAGCAGCCCGGCGTCCTCAATAGCCTGTCCCGCAGCGTCGATGCCGTAGATGATGAACTGGTCGACCTGGCGCTGAACCTTGTGGTCGACGCGCTTGCCCGGATCGAAGCCATACTCATGGTCGGCCGGTTTCACCTCGCAGGCGATGCGGCATTTCTGGTCGCTGGCGTCGAACTTGGTGATAGGGCCAGCGCCGCTCTTCGACGCGATGATGTTCTTCCAACAGGTCTCGACGTCGGCGCCCAACGGCGTCACCAGCCCGAGGCCCGTCACCACGACACGGCGCATTGTCACCACTCCGTCATCCCTCCAAAACAAACGGCCTCCCGATTGGTTCGGGAAGCCGTTTCTACCGCCGTTTCGGCGCAGGCGGTCAGCAGTCGGCGGACCCGATCAGCCCTTGTTCTGGTCGATATATTCGATCGCGTCGCGAACCGTCGTGATCTTCTCCGCGGCGTCATCCGGAATCTCGACCCCGAATTCCTCCTCGAAAGCCATGACCAGCTCGACAATGTCGAGGCTGTCCGCGCCAAGATCGTCGATGAAGCTTGCGTCCTCGGTCACCTTGTCCGGCTCGACGCCGAGATGTTCGACGACGATCTTCTTCACCCGATCGGCAGTCTCGCTCATGGGAAGCTTCCTCCGTTTGTGCTTTGCGGCAGCCCTAGCGGTGCACTTCCCGCGCTGCAAGTAGCGCCCGGAACTGCCGCCCGCTAGGCTGCCCGTCATGGACGAGCGGCCCCTCACTGCCGGTGAAACCGCTTTGGCGCGATCCGTTTTCGGCGATGCGATCGACTACACGCGGGTGCGGCTGATCAAGCGCAAATGGTGGCCGCTGCAGCCGCGCAATTTCATCATGACGCCATGCGGCAATCTGCATTTTCATCCAGCCGGCAACGCTTGGTCCGCCGATTTCTCGACCGAGAAGATACCCATCCAAGGACTCTTCATCCATGAGATGACCCACGTCTGGCAGGCGCAGAAGCGAGGGAAATTGTACCTCCCGCTGATGCGCCATCCCTTCTGCCGCTACGATTATGCGATCAGGGTCGGCTGGCCGCTGGAGCGCTACGGGCTCGAGCAGCAGGCCGAGATTGTCAGTCACGCGTTCATGATGCGCCACGGCATGGGCGTGCCCGGTGTTCCGCCGCGCGCACAGCTCGAGACGATCCTGCCGTTCCGGCGCGGCTAATCGGGCTTTTTCGCCACCGCCGTTTCTCCGCTATTGGCCAAGTCGATGCGAAAGAAAGGCGGACAGCATGTCGCGGTCGTGGGCGCGGGCGTCTTCGGTGCCTGGGCTGCGCACCACCTCCAGCGGGGCGGGCACAAGGTCACCTTGATCGATGCCTGGGGCCCGGCGAACAGCCACTCCTCTTCGGGCGACGAATCCCGCCTCACCCGCGCCGCCTACGGCAAGGACGCCATCTACACCCGCATGGCCATGCAATCGTTGCCGCAGTGGAGCGCGCTTAGCGCCGTTTCCGGGCTGCCGATCCTCGTCACCTGCGGCGTGCTGTTCTTCTTTCCGACCGAGGAGCAGTACTTCCATGGCAGCATCGAAGCCCACCGCAAATTCGGCCTTCCGACGGTGGTTTTGACCAAGGCCGAAATGACGCGGCGCTTTCCGATGATCGACTTCGACGGGATCAAGGTCGGCCTGTTTGAGCCCGGCTTCGGCGCGCTGATGGCCCGGCGCGCGGTGCTGACCCTCGTCGACCGGTTCGTAAAAGCCGGCGGGACCTACTTGCAGGGCCTCGTTCAGCCGCCCAAGCGCGACAGTGCGGAGCTCGCCGAGCTGCGACTATCGTCCGGCGAACGGGTGCAGGCCGACCGGTTCGTGTTTGCGGCGGGCCCGTGGCTGCCGAAGCTGTTCCCGGATGTGATCGGGCCAAAGATCTTGCCAACTCGGCAGGAGGTGTTCTTCTTCGCGCCGCCCGCCGGCGACCGGCGTTTCCTCCCGGGGAAAATGCCATGCTGGGCCGATTTCAACGGCGGCGACATGTTCTACGGCTTCCCGGACCTCGAAAGCCGCGGGGTCAAGTTCGCCCATGACGCCCACGGGGTCGAAGTCGATCCCGATACGCAGAGCCGCCGGCCCACCGACGCCGCGCTCGCGGAGATCGTCGCCTTCCGCGACCGGCGCTTCCCGCTGCTCAAAGGCGGCCCGCTGACCGAAGCGCGCGTCTGCCAGTATGAGAACAGCTCGAACGGCGACTTCCTGATCGACCTGCACCCGTCCTGGCCCAATGTGCTGCTGCTCGGCGGCGGGTCGGGCCACGGCTTCAAGCACGGCCCCGAAGTCGGCCGCTACGCGGCGGGACGGCTGTTCGGCTCAGTAACGACGGAACCGCGCTTCAGCCTCGCAAGCAAGGCGGATACCCACCACCGCGAAGTGCATTAGTCCGCCGGCTTTGCCACCGCGACAAGCGCCGGCCGAAGCAGCCGGTCCTTCATCATGTAGCCGGCCTGCATTTCCTCAACGATCGTGCCCGGCTCGGCGTCTGCGCTCGGCATCTCGATCATTGCCTGATGGCGGTGCGGGTCGAGCGGCTCGCCGACCGACTTGATGCGCGTGACGCCGTTGCGCTGGAACGCCGCGTCGAGCTCGCGAGCCGTTGCTTCGATCCCGGCCAGGAACTGGCTTGCGGTTTTATCGGCGCGGAGTTCCTCACCCACGGCCGCGAGCGCGCGGTCGAGATGGTCCTTGATCGCCAACATGTCGCGCGCGAACCCGGCAGCGGCGTAGCTCGACGCCTGTTCCTTTTCCGCTTCGAGCCTCCGGCGCACGTTCTGTGTCTCGGCCGCCGCGTAGAGCGCCTTGGACCTCAACTCCTCGAGCTGACGCTCAAGCTCCGCGACGCGGTCGTGCTCGGCGACTTCCGGCGCGGCGGCGGCCGTCTCCTTGCGGATATCCTCCGCCTCTTCATGCAGCTTCTCGTCTTCGGTCATGCCATCAATCTCGTCAGGGCTTTGGCTGTGAAATCTACCATGGGCACCACGCGGGCATAGTTCAACCGCGTCGGGCCGATCACGCCGACAACGCCGACCACCTCGCCCTGGCTCCCCCGATAAGGGGCGGCGATGACCGAGGAGCCCGAAAGCGCGAACATCCGATTCTCCGAGCCGATGAAGATTCGGCAGCCGGGGCCGTCGCGCGCGCTTTCGAGCAATCGGGCAATTTCCTGCGCCCCTTCGAGCTCGTCGAGGAGGCTGCGCACCCGGTCGAGGTCCTCGGCGGCGGTAGCGTCGATGAGATGGGCGTGGCCGCGGACGATCAGCACCGGCCGGCGGGCGTGGTCCTGGCTCCACGCGGCGAGACCCGAAGCGACAAGCTCCGCCGCAGCAGCGTCGATCGCTTCCTTGCGCTCGCGAATCTCGGCGCGCAGCCGCGTCTCGGCTTCCGCGAGCGTGAGCCCCGAAAGCCGGGCATTGATGAAGTTGCTGACCTCGGTGAGCGCGGCAGCGCTGGTGCCCGCGGCGAGCGAGACGACGCGGTTCTCGACGCTGCCGTCGACCCCCACGAGGACGGCGAGTGCGCGCTGGTCGCTCAGTGGGACAAAGCTCAACTGCCTCAGCCGCAATTCGCGCTTCGGCGCCAGGACAACGCCCGCCGCCTGGCTTAGGCCGGAAAGCGCCGCGGAGGCCGCCGCGAGCGCATCCTCGATCGGCTGGTCGCGGACGATCTGCCGCTCGATCT
>JBDTZJ010000091.1:0-7100 GCA_040005255.1 Sphingomicrobium sp. | reverse complement strand
GTTGGCGGTTCCGGGCCCATTTAGTTGGATAGCGAGAGCGGGGGGGCAAAAGGTCACTATCCGAAGAGCACAACGCCGCTTGTTTGAAATCAGTTCCGACCCAATGCCAATTATTCCAACTTTTTTGGTCATTCCCGAAACGACGCTAACGGGCTGCTAGGCCGAGGGAAACACCGGCAAATCAACGCTGTAGCGCCCAAGCTTTCGATCGAGCGGTGAGCGGAGCTGCTTGGCGAGGCCGGCTACGATCCGCTCGAATTGAAGCTTTCCTGGCCCGCTCTCATCCTCGGGCCGAAGGATCGGGCTTGCAAGCGTCAGCCGCGCCGTCAGTTCGCTGGTCCGGCGAAGCGACAGCTCGATCGGTTCTTGCGGGGCGTTGAGCATGGCAAACTCGATGATCTCGGTGATCAGGAAGCCGACGGCCACCGCCGAATCCTGGGTCGTGTAGAGGCTGTCGATCTCAAGTTCGATCGTCAGGCCCCGGGCCGGCTCCGGCGCGCCGGCGCGAAGCTCGGCGGCAAGCTCGGTCACCAGCGGCCTCAGGGAAATCCCGCGATTCTCCTCCATCTCCGCAAAATGGTTGCGGTGGACAATCGACAAGGCGCCGACGCGACGGCTGATCCCGGCATAAGCCTCGCGGGCGTCGCTGGTTTCGGCGCTGCGGCCGTGGATGTTGAGCAGCGAGGCGACCACCTGGAGGTTGTTCTTCACGCGGTGGTGCACCTCACGCACCAGCCGGCGCTGGCCCTCGAGTGCGGCGCTCGTTTCGCGCTCCGACTCCTCGGCACGGTCAATGGCGCGTCCGAACGCGTCACGCAGCTCCTGGATTTCCTGGCTCGGGCCCAATCTCCGTGGAAGCTCGAGGGCGCCCTCACCCGGGCGGTACGCGACAACAGCCTGCTCCAGCCGCCGCAACGGGCGGATCAGCAGCCGAGTGACCAGCAGCCAGGTGACGATCGCGGCGAGGACCCACATCAGCAGCGGCAGCAGGAGCAGCAGGCGGTCGAGCACCGTGATTCGCTCCTGCGCTATGCCGACCCGTGCGACGAGATTGCCGTTGGTGAATGGGATGTCGATCAGCCGCAACTGCGGGTCGCCAGCCGTCCGCGATCCGAGCAGCGGCAGTTCGCGCTGGCCGTCGAGCAGGGCGAGCGAGCCGACATTTGCCGCCGGTGTGCGTACGGCGGACAGCAGCTCGTCGCGTTTCAGGACGGCGGTCGCCATGCCGTCGATAGCGCCGACGCGGACCGCGACGGCATCTGCGTCAGGCGCGATGCGCGTCGCGATCGCGCCCGGCGCCGCAAGCGGCAACGTCCCGGTGTAGCCGATCTCTCCCACCGCGCAGGTGGGGCTGCCCGCCGGCGCCTCGAGCTCGAAGCTCTGGGCAACCGCGGGCGCGATGGCCAGCGACCGTCGCGCGCGGTCGCAGGCCCCATCGGCACCATCGGCTAGCGCGCCGTTGGCTGCGATTCGGAGCGCCAGTGCATTGCGCGCGATCAAGCTCTCGATGCTTTTGACTGCGTTACGGGCCTGGTCTTCGTTGCGGCCCACGAGTGCGCGGTTCGCCTCGCTGATCCCACTCTCGCCGATCCACGCGAGCGCGATTCCTATTGGCAGCAGCACGGCCGTCAGGATCAGGAGGAGCTTGGCTGCTGTCGGCAGCCGCGCGAAGCGCTCAGCGGCGCTCACCGAATGAGACTCGCGGCTACGCGCAGTCGCGACCTAGCTGAGCTTGCCGAGGAGGTTGAGGAAGTCGTCCGGCACGGACTCACGGAGCGTATCGTCGTAGACCGAGCGTAGCGCCCGCCCGAGATCGCCGGACCGCGTCTTGCGTGCACCGCGGTCCGAAGCTGTGGACTTCTTCGAGCGCCCGGAATCGCCGGCTCCCTCCGTGTCGCTTCGCTTCTTGGCACTCAACTCCTAGTCCCCCCTCGCGCGGGTACTCGCGCGCTCATAATCATCTCATACGAAGGTGCAACCGGCGACGACGTATCGCCGAAACGCAGCGGGCCGGCTGCTGCGCGGCAGAATTGCTTACAGCGAGCCCAGCCCGGTGGGGGAAACCAAATGGCTGGTCCTTTGTTCCAGTCCTGCTTCATATCTCTGGGGGGCTGACAAGCCCAGCTGTTCGAACGGTCCTTCCAGGGTTGCAACAAGCCAGCCGCACCGCCAAAGACGGCGCAAGTTCGAATTCGAGGGGAGAATATCCACAAATGTCGCTTGGTCAGGAACTTGCTCCGCACCTGCCATTCCTGCGCCGCTACGCCCGCGCCCTCACCGGCAGCCAGGCGCATGGCGACGCCTTCGTCCGAGCAACGCTCGAGGCAATCGTCGCCAAGCCCGACGAGTTCCCGCGCGACGTCGACCCGCGGCTTGGCCTGTACAGGACGTTTCACGCGATCTGGTCGACGGCCAACATTGAAGAGGGCGAAGAGCCAAACCAGGGACCGACCGGCGCGGAGGGCATCGCCCAGGCGCGGCTTTCCCGCATCACGCCCTTGTCGCGGCAGGCGTTGCTCCTGACCTCGCTCGAAGGTTTCTCGTCCGAGGACACCGCCTATCTGATCGGCGCAGCTCCGAAGGACGTCGACAGCCTGGTCGCCGAGGCGCTCGAGGAGATCGAGCGTCAGACCCTCGCCGACGTGCTGATCATCGAGGACGAGCCGATCATCGCGATGGACATTGAGACCATCGTCCGCGATCTCGGCCACAACGTCACCGGCGTTGCGGTGACCCGCGACGAGGCCGTTGCGCAGGCGCGGTCAAACCCGCCGGGCCTGGTCCTTGCCGACATCCAGCTTGCCGACGATTCGAGCGGGATCGATGCCGTAAAGGACATCCTTGCGGAGTTTTCGGTGCCGGTGATCTTCATAACCGCTTTCCCCGAGCGGCTTCTCACCGGGACGCGGCCGGAGCCGACCTTCCTCATCACCAAGCCGTTCCAGCGCTCGACGGTGAAGGCGGCGATCGCCCAGGCCCTGTTTTTCGACGCCGCGACGGTCCCTGCCGCTTAGTCTGCAGCTTAGTCCGGAACACGGTTCCACGCGGCGCGTTGGCCGTCGGAACAGTGAATTCGTGACGAAGGCAGAATGGCTGATACGCGCAACTCCGACCGGCCGGTGACCGAAACCGCAACGGAGGCGCGCGCCGGCTCGACTCCGGGGGTGGCCCGAAACGTCCTCTTCTTCGGGACGTTGCTGGTGGTGATCATTTTTGCGGTCATCGTCTTGGTCGGGCGCTCCTGAGCACCTAGCTTCTGCACAATCGCTGTTCATCTTGGATCAACGCGCGCGTGGCCACGGGTCGCGCGTACAACGGGTGGGGTCGAATTTGACGCAAGTTCGCGAGGAGGACCGATCAGCAGCCGCCTCGGCGGAACCGGTCCCTCTGTCCGATCCGGAGTTCAAGGATCAGCTGGCCGCGGTCATCCCCCATCTGCGCGCGTTCGGACGCTCGCTGTCCGGCAGCCGCGACCTCGCCGACGACCTGGTCCAGGAGACCCTGCTCAAGGCCTGGGCCGCGCGCAAACGTTTCCAGGCAGGCACGAACATGCGGGCCTGGACCTTCATCATCCTGCGCAACCTGTTCCTGAGTCAGATGCGCCGCGCCCGCTTCAAGGGCGAATGGGACGATATTACCGCTTCCAAGATTCTGGCGGCGCCGGCGAGCCAGGACCGCCATATCGAGCTTGGCGACATGCAGCGCGCGCTGATGCACTTGCCGCAGCCGCAGCGCGAGGCGCTGATTCTCGTCGGCGCCGGCGGCTTCGCCTACGAGGAAGCGGCCGAGATCTGCGGCTGCGCGGTCGGCACGATCAAAAGCCGTGTCGCGCGTGGCCGCGTTGCTCTCGAGCAGCTGCTGTCGAGCGGCAAGCTGCCATCACGCCGCCAGCACAAGACCGATCCCGACAAGTCGGCGCTGCAGACGATCATGGGCGAGGTCGACGAGCTCAGCCGCGACCACGAGCATCGGTCAACCGAGGAATAGGCCTTCCTAGTTCAGTCGGCGCAGCAGATCGGCGAAATCGCGCTCGGATGGCTCCGACGCCGCGGCCTCGAAGGCGCGGCGGAGCGCGGCAGTGATGCCGGCTTGCGTCGGGGTCGTGTCCACTTGAATGACTCTGCGATCCATAGTGTTGAGTTCCGAAGCCAAATGGCTGTTTCGCTCCAAATTCATCATCCAAACAAACGACTGATAGGTGGTGGAAGTTTCGTGGGATTCGCAGGCGAAACGGTCAAAAGGGCACGATGAGTCGGAAAATTTCGGTGAGTGATCGGAAGGCGGCGTTGGGGCGAGCGACCGAGCACAGCCCGTTCCTGCGCGAGTCCATTGCCGCTCGGCCCGACATTGCTGACGCCTTCCTGAAGCTCGGCGCGATGACGTCAGCGGACCGTGCGTTGCTGGCGTCCGGGGACGATCTTGCGGCGTCGCTGCGGCGGCGGCGCCAGGGGCTCGCGCTCGCGGTCGCTCTCGGCGATCTGGCCGGCGAGCTGGCGCTCGAGCAGGTCACGCAGCTGCTTTCGGACTTCGCGGATAGCGCAATCGATCAGGCCGTTCGCGCCGCCCTCATCGAGCGGGTGCCCGATGCCGAGCCTCAAGGGTTCGCGGTCATCGCCATGGGCAAGCTCGGCAGCTTCGAGCTCAACTATTCTTCGGATGTCGACCTGCTGCTGCTGTTCGATCCGGAGTCATTGCCGCGGCGCAGCCGCGACGATGCGGGCGAAGCGGCCGTGCGGGTCGGGCGGCGCCTGATCGAGATCCTGCAAAAGCGGACCGAGGAGGGCTACGTCCAGCGAGTCGACCTCCGCCTCCGGCCCTCGCCCGAGGTCACCCCCATCGCGCTGCCGGTGAACGCGGCCATTTCGCACTATGAATCGAGCGCGCTGCCGTGGGAGCGCGCCGCCTTCATCCGTGCTCGCGCCGCCGCGGGAGACATTGCGCTCGGCCAGCGATTCCTCGACGCGATCCAGCCGTTCGTGTGGCGCCGCTCGCTCGATTTTGGCGTGATCGAAGAGGTGCGCCAGATATCCGCGCGCATCCGCGACCATTTCGCCCAGGGCGCGCATATCGGCCCGGGCTACGACCTTAAGCGCGGCCGCGGTGGGATCCGCGAGGTCGAGTTCTTCGTCCAGATCCAGCAGATGATTCACGGCGGGCGCGATCTTTCGGTTCGGGCGCCGGCGACGCTCGACGCCATCGCCGCGCTCGTCGCGGCCGATCGCCTGGACGGGCAGCAGGCGGACGAGCTCGCCGGCGCGTACCGGCTGCTGCGCACGATCGAGCACCGCGTGCAGATGGTGGACGACGCCCAAACGCATCGGCTGCCGGCCAATCCGGCTGCGCTCGACAATGTCGCGCAGCTGCATGGGCTTTCCGACGGGGGAGCGCTGCTCGACCTGCTCCGGCCGCGCGTGGAGCGCGCCGGCGCGATTTTCGACAGCCTCGCGCCGGAGGGCAGTCCACGGCTGTCGAACGATCCGGATATCCTCGGGCGCGAGCTGGCGCAGCTCGGTTTTGCCGACGTCGAGGCCGCCGCGCGCCACGTCGCCGACTGGCGATCGGGCAAGGCGCGATCCTTGCGCTCGCCGCCAGCCAGCCAGGCGTTCGAAGCGATGCTCCCGGGGCTGCTCGAGGCCATCGCGGCCGCGGGCGACCCCAACCGGGCGCTCAACCGGCTGAGCGATATCATCGAGCGGGTTTCGAGCGGGGTAAACTTTTTCAGGCTGCTCGAGGCCCGCCCGGCGCTTGCGCGGCTCCTCGCCAAGCTGCTCGCCCATGCCCCGGCGCTCGCCGATCAGCTTGCCCGGCGTCCCGAGCTGTTCGAAGGATTGTTCGACGCCTCGAGCTTCGCCATGCCGCCGCCGGCCGGCGGATTCGCCGATCTCCTCGGGGAGGCGATGCGCGGCCAGCCCTATGACATCGGCCTCGACCGGGTCCGACGGCTGGTCAATGAGCGCCGGTTTGCGCTCGGCGTGCAGTTGATCGACCGCCGCCGCGACCCGCTCGAAGTCACCGAGGGCTATGCCGGCGTTGCCGAAGGTGCGCTGCTCGCACTCGGCCAGGCCGCAACGCACGAATTCGAGCAGCGGCATGGCGGCTTCCCGCGGGGTGAGTTGCTGGCCCTCGGCCTCGGCCGCTTCGGCGGCTATTCGCTGACCCACGCCTCCGACCTTGACATCATCCACCTGCACACGGCCGAGCAGGGCGGCGTCTCGAACGGCGCCAAGCCGCTCGGGCCCAACGATTACTTCAACCGGCTTGCAAGCCGCGTCACTGCCGCGCTCAGCGTCTCCACCGCGGCTGGTCCGTTGTATGAGGTCGACACAAGGCTTCGGCCGGAAGGCGCGAAGGGGATGCTCGTCGTTTCACTCGAAGCGTTCGAACGCTACCAGCGCGAGCAGGCGTGGACGTGGGAGCATATGGCCTTGTGCCGGGCTCGGCCTTTGTTCGGATCGGACGAAGGGAAGGCGCGGGCGAGGGAGGTGATCGACAGCGTCCTTCGCATGCCGCGCGACTATTCCAAGGTCGCGGCCGACGCGGCGCGAATGCGGGCCGACATCGAACGGCACAAGCCCCCGCACAGCGCGCTCGACGTGAAGCTCGGCACCGGCGGGCTGGTCGACCTCGAGTTTGCGGTGCAGGTGCTACAACTCACCAAGCATGTCGGCCTCAACACCCGCCTCGAAGACGCACTGGAAGCGCTCGAAGCCGAGTCTTTAGTTGAGGCAAATATTGTCGATGCGCTAAAGTTGCTCTCGCGCATGCTCGTGATGATGCGGCTCGTCGCCCCGGGCGAAGTGAAGCCGACGGCGGATACCTGGCAGCTGATGGCCGAGGCCTGCGGCGCGGCGAGCTGGGACGAGCTTCTTGCCGAGCATGATGCGGCGCGGCAGAGGATTGCTTCACTGTGGAACCGCATCAAGCAAGGGGCATGAGATGATCAACGAAGGCGATCGGGCGCCGTCCATCACCGTGACTGCGACCGACGGAAGCAAGTTCGACCTTGCCGCGCAGGGACAGCCGCTCGTCCTCTATTTCTACCCGAAGGACGACACCTCAGGTTGCACCCGCGAGGCCCAGGACTTCACCGCGCTCGCCGG
>JBDTZJ010000090.1:0-7158 GCA_040005255.1 Sphingomicrobium sp. | reverse complement strand
CATGCTGCAAGTGCGATAACGCAGTGCAGCATTGATTATCGACGGACGGATGCAAATCTAGTAGTGGCGCGCCCCGCAAACCAAGGAGCCGGTTGCCGTGATGCGGATCATGATGAAGTCCAAGATCCACCGCGCGACGGTGACCCAGGCCGATCTGCACTACGTCGGCTCGGTCACGCTCGACGCGGCCCTGATGGAGGCCGCCGACCTGCTCGACGGTGAGCAGGTGGCGATCGTCGACATCACCAACGGCGCCCGGATCGAGACCTATGTGATCCCGGGCGAGCGCGGCAGCGGTGTGATTGGCATCAACGGCGCGGCGGCGCACCTGGTCCATGCCGGCGACCTGGTCATCATCATGAGCTATGCCGTGCTCGACGATGCCGAGGCGCGAGCGCTCAAGCCGACGGTCGTCCACGTCGACGGCCAGAACCGCGTCGTGAAGATCGGCAACGATCCCGCCGAGCCGGTCCTCGAGGCTAGTGACCAGCGGCGCGGCGATCTGGTCGCGTAGCCGGTTCCGCGACCAGCAGGCGCCACGGCGGCGGCAGGTAATCCGTCGACATATAATAATAGAACAGGCACTGGCCCGAGGACGCGCGGTTGACGCCCTTGGCGATGCCGAACGCGATCTCCCCGCTGAACACCGGGCCGCCGCTGTCGCCGGCGATGCAGCCTGGGCCTTTGACCGTGACCCAGGTCGGCGAGCAGGGCCCGCCGCAAAGGTCGCCGGGCGGCGCATAGTCGGTCAGTTCGACCGTCGCGCAACTGTAGCCCGAGCTCTCGCCATAGTGGCAGACGAAATCCCCGGCGCGCGTACTGGCGACGTTGCGCCAGCTGACGAGCCGGCGGAGCGTTCCGGCGCCGCGGTTGCTGTAAAGTAGAGGAGACGGCGAATCCGGGCTGCCGTTGATCTGTACGTCCTGGTAACCGGCGCCCCACGATCCGATCAGCGGTAGCGGCACGGTGCTACCGTCGCGATCGATATAGGTGAGATTGTCGGGGCAATGCGCGGCCGTGGTGATTGCCGTGGTCTCGCCGTTCGTGACGACGAAGGCGGTGGTGCACAGATTGCGGCGGTTGGTCGTGAGATTGAGGCCTTCGACCCGGCCCCCACCAACTATGGCGCCGTCGACGCTCAGGTTGGACTCGTTGAGCTCATTGACGATCACCCGAACCGGCACGCCGCTGACCTGCTCGGCTCGCTTGCGGATTGTGTCCAACCCATATTTGTCGGCATCGGCGCGCGTGACGAGCAGCACGACCTCGCCGGTGCGCTGGTCGTAGCCGGCACCGCGCGCGTTGGGCAGATCGGACCGTAGGTCGATCAAATGCTTGCGCATGGCGTCAACCGCCTGGACGTGGGTCGCCTTGGCGCCGGTCCTGAAGACGATCGGCACGCCGTCCGCGTCGCGCTGCACGACCGGTTTATCGCCGGTTAGCAGGACGACGATCCGGTAGGCGGGTGCATGCTCGATCGAGATGCCGGACAGCCGGTCGGCAAACTCCCGGGCGATACCATCGGTGGCGGCAACGCTCGCCTGCTGCGCCTTCACGCGGCGGACGGCTTCGTCGGGAGTGACGCCGAACGCCGCGGCATATTGAATGGCGTCCTCGGTCAGCGCGTCGGCTTGCGTCTGAACCGGCTGCGCGCTCGCATTTCCCGTGATAAGGGCCGCCGCAGCCGCAAAGGACCAGAACATGAGCCAGGATCTTGCCGCCGACGACACCACCTTCGACCTGACGCCTCCAACGCCCGAGCAGTTCCAGGCCCTAGTGGCGGACCTCGACGAGGAAGAGAAGCACGTCCTGCTCGAGCATGGCACCGAAGCGCCATTCTGCGGCGTCTTCCTCGACGAAAAGCGGCCCGGTGTGTTCACTTGCCGGCTGTGCGGCCTGCCGCTGTTTCACGGCGGGACCAAGTTCGAAAGCGGCACGGGTTGGCCGAGCTTCACCCAACCGTTCGCCGAGGGGCACCTGAAGACTATCCGCGACACCAGCTACGGCATGGTCCGCACGGAGATCGTCTGCGCGCGCTGTGGCTCCCACCAGGGCCACGTGTTCGACGACGGACCGCCGCCGACCGGCCAGCGCTATTGCATCAACTCGGTCAGCCTCGACTTCACGCCGGCCAGCGAGCGGCTGCCGGACAAGCTCGGCCGCGGCGCGCCCGAAGGGGAGGCGGCGCCCGCCTGACGCTCATTCGCTGCGCGATTCGATCTCGATCAGGATGCGCACCCAGGCGCCGATCAACGCGCGGCCGCCCTTGCGCGGCGGGCGGACGCGGAATTGCCAGGCGGCCTGGCGCACGGCCGAGGCGAGGTGCGAGCCCGGCGGGCTCTGGTCGATCTCGACGCAATCATCGACGCGGTTGTTGGGCACGGTCTTGCAGGCAACCAGGCCCCAGCCGGTGACGCGGCGCGGCCAATAGCCGCCAATCTCGGCATCGGTCGGTTCGCGCGCCCATTCGGCGTTATAAAGCGCCTCGCCGTTCGGCCCGTGGCCGACGACCTCGCTGTCGCCCCGACCGCCGGCACCCGCAGCGGGGAGCTTGGAGATGTCGGCGGCGGCGAGCTCATCCTTGCTCATTTCGATCCACGGTTGCGTGGAGGGCTTTGGGGGCGGCGTAATCGTCGGCTTGGAGGGAATCACGATCGGCGGCGGCTTGGGTACGGGGCGCGTGGATGTGCGCGGCTGAACCTGGCTTTTCTTTGTCTGCTGAGCCGTGGCGTTGCGGCTTTCGGGCAGTAGATCGACGCTAATCGCGCCAGGGCGCTGCTGCTCCGGACGAGTGACAACGCCAAGGCCGAGAAGGAGGAGCAGCAGCCCGATATTGATCGCCAGCGCCAGCGCAAAGCTGGACACCCGCCGACGGAGCGGCGCCCGGTCGTGGGGCGAGGGGAGGCGATAAGCTGGCAAGGGATGGCGGATCGGTTGGTCGCGTCGGCCCCCGATCTAGCCGCTTTCCCGCTGAACGGGGAGTGAAGTCTTGACCTTGCCCGCAGCTCGGCGGCGATGCGAGGGAGCGCGGCCATGGACGAGCCCGCCATGCGCAACGCCCAACCGGCCGATGCCGAGGGAGTCGCGGCGATCTACGGCCACCATGTGCTCCACGGCACCGCCTCCTACGACCTTGTGCCGCCGCCGGTTGAGGATATCCGCGCCAAGATCGAACGGGTGACGGCCGCGGGCTGGCCGTTCCTCGTCGCCGAGCGGGACGGCATGGTCGTCGGCTATGCCTATGCGACCCAGTTCCGCGACCGCGACGCCTATCGCTTCACGGCGGAGAACAGCATTTACGTCCATCCCGACTGGATGGGGCAAGGCGTCGGCAGCGCGCTGCTCGATGCACTGATCGAACGCGCCGGCGCCTATGGCATCCGGACGATCATCGCGGTCATCGGCGGGGCGGAGCCCGGATCGATCGCGCTTCATGCGAAGCGCGGCTTCCGCGAGGTGGGGAGGCTGACCGCGGTGGGATGGAAGCATGGCCGCTGGCTGGACAGCGTCTACATGCAACTGGAGCTGCAGACCCCGCCTGACTATTGATCCCACATGACCGATTTGAGCCCTGCCGACGAAACGACGCGCCTGCTCGAGGCAAGGCCCCATTCGGTCCGCGCCCATGTGCTGATGGGCGAGCAGCACGCCGCCAAGGGCGATGATCAGAACGCCACTTATTACTACCGCCGTGCATTGCGGCTGGCCGAGATGCAGGACCTCGCTGACGCCGACGTCATCCAGGCCCGCCAGGCGCTGGCGCGGATCGAAACACGGGCGCACGCGAAGCGAGAGGCGACCCTGGCGGCACGCGGACTGCCGCCGTCCAAATGGAGCCCGCGGCTGGCCGAGGCGCTCGACATCGCGGCCGGCCGGCGCCGGCTGTACCTCCAGGAGCCGACCGCCTTCACTTTTCCCGGCTTGCCGGCGGTGCAGTTCTTCGATCCGGTCCAGTTCGATTGGGCGCCGGCGATCGAGGCCGCGGCCCCGGCGATCCGCGAAGAGCTCGACGCGCTGCTCGCCGCCGGCACGGACGATTTCCGCGCCTACGTCCAGCACCGGACGGTGGCCCCGGAAGCCAATAAGGCGCTGCTCGGCAAGAAGGACTGGAGCATCCTGCCACTGTGCGAGAACGGCTGGCTCGCGCCCAACGTCCTCGACCAATGCCCGCGGACCTGGGAGGCGATGCTACAGGCGCCGCTGCCGCGGATCTCGGGCTGGGGACCGACGGTCGTCTTCTCGCTCTTGAAGGGCGGGGCGCACATCGCGCCGCACAGCGGCATGTTCAACACGAGGCTGGTCTGCCACCTGCCGCTGATCGTCCCCGCCGGCTGCCGCTTCCGCGTCGGCAATGAGGTGCGTGAGTGGCAGGAGGGCAAGCTGCTGATTTTCGACGACACCATCGAGCACGAGGCCTGGAATGAAAGCGCCGACGACCGCGTGGTGCTGATCTTCGACATCTGGCGGCCCGAGCTCAGCGACCAGGAGAAGTTCGAGCTCACCGCGCTGTTTTCCGACTAAGGACCGAGTAAGAAAAGCCGATGCCGCTCGACCCGCAACAGGAACAGGCGCTGCTGCAGCAAAGTGTCGCTTCGCTGCAGCAGGGCCGCGCCGGCGAAGCGCGCTCTCGGCTCGAGCAGCTGACGCAGGCGGGATCGGCCAACCCGGTCGCCTGGCTGCTGCTCGCGATCGCGCTGCGCGCGCTGCAAGACCCGGCGGCCGAGGAAGCCGCGGTTGACCGCCTGCTTCAGCTCGACCCACGCTCGCTCCGCGGCCTGGTCATGAAGGGCGACCGCCGTGCCCTCGACGGGGACCAGGGCGCCGCCCGCCAGTTCTATCGAACCGCCCTCGGAATCGCGGAAACGTCGAGCGTCCCGCCCGACGCCGCGCCGGACGTCGAGCGGGCGCGCAAGGCGCTGGCCGAGCTCGACGAGGTCTTCCACGCCAAGCGCGAGCGGCTGATGACCACCCGCGGCTTCCCCGCCGACAGCTGGAGCCCACGCTTCCGCCACGCGCTCGAGCTCGCCGCCGGCAAGCGCCGCCAATATTTCCAGCGCCCGACGATCTTCACCTACCCCGAAATGCCGCAGGTCCAATATTTCGACCCGGCCGAGTTCGACTGGACGCCGGCGGTCGAGGCCGCGACCGCTGAAATCCGCGCTGAGCTCGTCGAGCTATTGAAGCACGGCACCGACAATTTCCGCCCCTACATCCAGGCCGGCGAGGGCGACGTCCGGCTCGACGCCAACAAGGGCCTGGTCGAGAACCGCGACTGGAGCGCGCTGTTCCTGTGCGAAAACGGCAAGCCCGACGAGGCCCTGATCGCCCGCTGCCCGGCGACCTGGGCGGCGGCCAATGAGGCGCCGCTGGCGCGCATCCCCGGCTGGGGCCCTACGGTCATGTTCTCGCTCCTGAAAGCCGGGGCCCGGATCGAGCCCCACACCGGCATGTTTAACACGCGGCTGGTCTGCCACCTGCCTTTGATCGTGCCCGAAGGCTGCACCTTCCGCGTCGGCAACGAAATCCGGCCGTGGGAAGAGGGGAAGCTTCTGATCTTCGACGACACGATTGAGCATGAGGCGTGGAACGACAGCAATGAGGACCGCGTGGTGCTGATCTTCGACATCTGGCGGCCCGAGTTCAGTGCCCAGGAACGCGACGAGCTGACGGCGTTGTTGTCGAACTGACCGCCGAGGGCCAGCGGCCGGTCAGGCCGATAGGCGCTTCGGCGAAAGCTTCGCGAGCAGCCGCTTGTCGTGCCAGATTTCGCACGTCGCATCCGCGTGCTGCGCTTCGACCTGGGCGACGGCGTCCTCGTCGGTCTCTGCGTAAATCCATTCGGCGCTGTGCAGGTGGCCCGTGCTGTCCAGGCAATAATAGCGGTAGTTTTCGGAAGGCATGGAAGCTCTCCTCGTGCAGCGGGAGCTCTCCACCCTCTCTCGGTCGCTGCCTCGCTGACTCAGAGGGCTGCGATGAGTCTTGTTACGCTTCCGTAAGGCCGATTGATAGTCATCGGCGCGACAATGGGTCGACGGAATGTCGATTTAATAAAGCGAGATTCCTCGCAGCTCCTGCGGCTGTTCGGGAAACAGCCAGTTTTTGCCGGCGTTGGAGCGTCGCACGCCTTGCCGCCGCACAGTCTTTGCGCCATCGTGGCGGCGAACTGAATTCGGGGTGGGTTCAATGAAGCTGTACCTAGTGAACAAGCTGGCCAAGGCCGGCGGCGCCGTGATCAAGAAAAAGCACATGCTCGCCAATAGCGACCAGCAGGCGGTGAAGCAGGCCGAAGACAGCGCCGACTGCCCCGTCTGCGACGTCTTGCGCGACGGCGAGAGGGTCGGTCAGGTCCTTTAAACCGGGGCCGCGCGCCCGACGGCTGTCCGCCGGGCGCCAGGCATGGCTTCCTTACTGACCGGCGAGCGCCAGATATTGCGCCGCCGTCACCGGCCCGATCACGAAGGTGTCGGTGTGGATTGAAATATATTTGCGGAACTCGAGCGAGGCGGCCGGGCCGATCGCCAACCCCATCTTCTTCGCTGCGGCGTCGACCGCCTTGTCCTGGGCCGGGGTCGTCACCGGGTCGATCGCCAGATAATCCCAGCTGTCGCCGTCGGTATGGGCGTAGAGCTGCGAGCGCGGAAGGCCCGCCGCCTGCGCGGCCTGGTCCTGGGCGGCGAGCCATTTCAAGAGCGCGACCTGCTGCCCGGGAGCGGCCCGGTAGAGCGCGATCCTGGCCTTCGGCGGCTCGGTCGAGCCGGCCTGCGCATAGACGATCGTGCCCGACGCCATCGCACCGGCCACCGCGGCGGCGGCAAGCTTCATCAGCTGTTTCATGTTGGTCCCCCGATTATCCTGTTGACGAACGATGCGGAGATACGTCCGGCGCGACCCTTGCGGGCCCCCTCGCGCCGGGCGCGGCGGTGCGCCTTGCTGACAGGAGAGTCAAATGCGACCGAAATTCTTAAGTACGACAGTTATTTAGCCCGCTTCTCAACCCGCCGTTAACCACGTCTCGAAACGTCCGTGAAGGGCTGTTCCCGTAAGGAAGGCTGCACTGCCCGCGCGGTAGGGGGCTTTCGCGCCTCGGAACCAAGGAGTGAGGACATGATCAAGTTTCTCAAGCTGATTAAAAATACGAAGGGTGCGACCGCGATCGAG
>JBDTZJ010000089.1:0-7159 GCA_040005255.1 Sphingomicrobium sp. | reverse complement strand
GAGGAGCCTGTGGGTGATGAACGCCGGCGACGGCAGCATCAGCATCGTCGATCCGAGGACCGGTCGAGTCTACCTTCCCGCGGCCGACCTCTTGCCCACCGTCGGATCGGAGCGCCCGCAACCGAAGCCGGGAAGCTTCCGGGTAATGGTCGTCGCTCCATAGAGGGAAGATGAAATGCCGATCGAACTCAAAATCGCCGCGCTCGGGGCGCTGCTGCTGTTCATCCACATCTTCGTCGCGGTCCGGTTCAAGACTGGGCAATATGGCCGCACGTGGAACGTCGGTGCGCGCGACGAAGCGCTGGCCGCGCCCAATGCCCTGACCGGCCGGACGGCGCGGGCCCAGGCGAATTTCCAGGAGAGCTTCCCGATTGCGATCGTAGCGCTGCTAGGAGTCGTCGCGGCCGGCCGCACCAGCGAGTGGACCGCGCTCGGCGGCTGGATCTGGCTTGGCGCCCGGGTCGTCTATTTGCCGCTTTATGCCGCCGGCGTGCCGGTCGTCCGGACCATGGTGTGGACGGTGAGCATGGTTGGGCTTGGCATCGTGATCTGGCCGCTGCTCGCGGGCTGATGAGCACACACTATGAGCCGGTTTTATTCGGTAATCCTCTGGGCGATCGTCGCGCTTTACGTGCTGCTGATCTTGCTGGGTCCGCTAGGCCTGATACCCGGCGGCCTGAATGCGCCGCTCAGCGCGCTCCTGCCGATGGCGTTCGCCCTGCTCCACGGCAGCCGCCAATATAGCTGGCGCGACATGCTCATATTCACGTTGCTCTGCCTGGTGGTCAGCAACGCGCTCGAGAATCTCAGCATCGTCACCGGGTTCCCGTTCGGCCATTACCATTACGGCGACGCCCTCGGGCCGAAGCTGTTCCTGGTGCCGCTGCTGATCGGTCCGGCCTATCTTGGCATGGGCTATCTGTCGTGGACCCTCGCGCGCATGATCCTTGACGTCACTCGCCCCGTTGCTGAGCGGAGCTTTGCTTTGCCGGCAGTCGCCGCTTTCGTCATGGTTTCGTGGGACCTGACTTTCGATCCTGTCGCTTCGACCATTGCCCAGAGCTGGGTCTGGCACGATGGCGGCGCCTATTTCGGTGTTCCGGTCAGCAATTTCCTCGGCTGGTATCTGACTGTCTACCTGTTCTTCCAATTGTTCGCTCTTTACCGGAGCCGCCAGCCGGTAGGTTCTGAGAAGCGGTTTGTGCTCAGCTTTTGGTGGCCGGCGCTGGCGATGTACGGTGCGACCGCCTTGCGGCCGGTCTTGGCCGCGCTGACTGTCCCTTCGGGACCCCCGACAGTTACCGATCAGGCGGGCGTGATCTGGAATGTCGAAGCGCTCTACGGCACCTGCGCCCTCGCCGGCATTTTCACGATGGGAGCTTTTTTCGTCCTGGCGATGCTGAGACTCACCGACAGAACTCGCGGACCTGTGCAGACCTGACCCGACACCTTGCCGCAGCGATTCCGTGCCGATCCGGCAAGCTGCGGCCTATTCGCTCGGGACCCCCATGCGCCGAGCACAGCCGTAATCACCGGATTTTCGCTTAGCCCCTTCGTAGCGACCCGCCCCCGCTTCCTTCCCGCAGCCACCCTGCTAAACCGCTGTTCCTTCATGCCCGACGCTTCCACGCCCGCCGCCCAGCCCCACCTCTATCTCGTCGACGGATCGAGCTACATCTTCCGCGCTTATCACCGGCTGCCGCCGCTCACCAACCGCCACGGTACGCCGGCCGGCGCTGTTTATGGCTATACGACGATGCTGTGGAAGCTCGCCGACGGGCTGACCAAGGGCGCCAAGGAGGAGGGGGGGCCGACCCACATGGCGGTGATCCTCGACGCGTCGGAGCACACCCACCGCAATGAGATGTACGCCCAATACAAGGCGCACCGGCCGCCGCCGCCCGAGGATCTGGTCCCGCAATTCCCGCTAATCCGAGTCGCCACGCGCGCTTTTTCGATCCCGTGCATCGAGGAAGTCGGGCTCGAGGCCGACGACATCATCGCCTGCTACGTCACCGCGGCGAAGAAGGCAGGATGGCGGGTGACCATCGTCAGCTCCGACAAGGATCTGATGCAGCTGATCGAGGACGGCCAGGTCGACATGCTCGACACGATGAACGACCGCCGGATCGACGAGGCGGCGGTGATCGAGAAATTTGGGGTCGGCCCGGAGAAGGTCGGCGACGTGCTGGCGCTGATGGGCGACAGCGTCGACAATGTGCCGGGCGTGCCGGGTATCGGGCCCAAGACCGCGACCCAGCTGATCCAGGCGTTCGGCGACCTCGATACGGTGCTCGCCAGCACCGACCAGATCACCAAGCCCAAATTGAAGCAGTCGCTGATCGATTTTGCCGACGCCGCGCGCCTGTCGCGCGAGCTGGTCCGGCTGGTGTGCGATTCGCCGCTGCCCGAGCCGTTGGAGGATCTGGCGCTGAAGGGCATCCCGCCCGAGCCGCTGCGCGAATTCCTCGAGGACCAGGGGTTCAAGTCGCTGCTCAACCGGCTGAACGGCGGCGGACCGGCGCAAGGCCGGAGCAGCAGCGGCGGCGGCATCAATGACGTCATGGCGTCGCTCGACCGCAAGCCCGCTGGACCGCCCGCCGCCGAACAAATTGCCGTCGACCGCTCGCAATATGAGGCCGTCACCGACGAAGCCGCGCTCGACCGCTGGATCGCCGAGGCGACCGCGCAAGGCTATGTCGCAGTCGATACCGAGACCGACTGCATCGACTGCATCATCGCGAGGCTCGCCGGAGTCAGCCTCGCGACTGCTCCCAACCGCGCCTGCTACATCCCGGTCGGCCACAGCGGGGCGGACCTCTATTCAGACGCGCCGAACCAACTGCCGATGGCCGTGGTGCTAAGCAAGCTCAAGCCGCTGCTCGAGGACCCCGCGGTGCTCAAGATCGGGCACAATTTCAAATATGACTGGGTGATGTTCGACAAGGCGGACATCAGCGTCGCGCCGGTCGACGACACGATGGTGATGAGCTTCGATCTCGACGCCGGCCGGTCGCTCGCCGGGCACGGGCTCGACGAGCTGGCCAGGCAATATTTCGACCATGAGTGCATCAGCTTCAAGTCGCTGTGCGGCAGCGGCGCCAAGGCGATCACCTTCGACAAGGTGCCGCTGGGTCCGGCGACCGAATATGCCGCCGAGGACGCCGACATCACGCTGCGCCTGTGGCTCAGGCTTCAGCCGCGCATTGCGACCGAGGCGGCGAGCCAGGTCTACGAGCGGGTCGACAAGCCGCTGGTCGCGGTCATCGGCCGGATGGAACGGCGCGGGGTCAAGGTCGACCGCGATTACCTCGCCAAGCTCAGCCGCGACTTTTCCGAGGAAATCGTCAAGCTCGAGGAGCGAATCTACGAGGCCGCTTGCGGCCCGTTCCAGATCGGCTCGACTCAGCAGCTCGGCCAGGTGCTTTACGAACGTCTCGGCCTCAAGGGCGGACGCAAGGGCAAGAGCGGGGCTTATTCGACCGACGTCAATGAGCTCGAGCGGCTCGCGTCCGAAGGCGTCGAGTGCGCCCGGCTGGTGCTCGACTGGCGCCAGCTGACCAAGCTCAAGAATACCTATACCGACGCGCTGCAGTCGCAGATCAACCCCGAGACGGGGCGTGTTCACACCAGCTTCTCGCTGTCGGGCGCGCAGACCGGCCGGCTGTCGTCCAACGACCCCAATTTGCAGAACATCCCGATCCGCACCGAGATCGGGCGCAAGATCCGCGACGCCTTCGTCGCCGAGCCCGGCTACCTGCTGCTCAGCGCCGACTATAGCCAGATCGAGCTTCGGCTGGCAGCGCACATGGCCGACGTGCCCCAGCTCAAAGAGGCATTCCGCGCCGGCGCCGACATTCACAGCCTGACCGCCGAAGAACTATTCGGAACCGTCAACCGCGATACGCGCAACCAGGCCAAGACGATCAATTTCGCAATCCTCTACGGAAGCTCGGCCTGGGGAATCGCCGGGCGCCTCGGGCTGCCCAAGGAAGAAGGCCAGGCGATCATCGCGCGCTACTTCGAGCGTTTTCCCGGAATCCGATCCTACATCGACGAGACGCTTCAGTTTGCCCGGACGAACGGGTTCACCAGGACATTGTTCGGGCGAAAAACGCACTTCCCGAATATCCGCGCCGGCAATCCGTCGATCCGCGCCGGCGCCGAGCGGGCGGCGATCAACGCTCCACTTCAGGGCACGAGCGCCGACCTCATCAAGCGGGCGATGGCGCGGATGGACCGGGCGTTCGCCGACGCGGGCCTCGAGGGCGTCAGGATGCTGCTCCAGGTCCATGACGAACTGGTGTTCGAAGTGCCCGACGGGCGCGAGGAGGAAGCCGCCACCGTAATCAAGCAGGTCATGGGCCGCGCCGCCGAACCGGCCATGACGCTCGACGTGCCGCTCGACGTCGAAGTCGGCTGGGGCGAGCATTGGGGCGCCGCGCATTGACCGAGCGCGAACGGTCCGCCGCGGCCGGAGCCACTGCGTCCGACGCCAACGGTCGTGATGCCTCTATGGCAACGCTGGCGCGCGGTGGTCGACTCAACGTCTTCGGTTTCGCGCTGCGGTTGGCAGGGATGGTGCCTTTCCTGTTCATCGGCGGGCGAATCTATGGACCCGCAGCGCTCGGACGGTTCGCCTTTGCGGTGCTTACGGTCGAGTTCGGGGCGCAAATCGCGGCATTTGGATTGCGGCGGGGCCTTGCTCAGCTTCTCGCCGACGCGAAGAAGCCCCAGGCCTGCGTCGTCGCCGATGCTCTGCTTGTCGCCGCCATCGGATCGGCGGTCGGAATGGCGATCCTCATCCTCTTCCCCAAGGCGATGTATCCGACGACGCCGGTCGGCGGGCTCGATCGGCTGCTCGCAATCACCGTCCTCGCCATTTCCTGGACCGATATCGCGCTCGCAGCTTTGGCCTATCACCATGACGTCGGCGCGACGGTCCGCTCGCGCTCCATCGTTCAGCCATGGACCATCACGATTGCCGCCTTCGCTCTGTCATTCGTGCCGATCATGGTCAGCCGCGGCGACGGGCTGATCATCGCCTACGTGCTGTCGATGGTCGCGGCGTTGATCGCTGCGCTCATCCCGCTGGTGCGATGCTACGGCATTCCGCACGGCTGGAAACCCGACCTGCCGACGGCATGGTGGACGGCGTGGCGAAACGTTCCGCTGGCCGCCGCGGACATGGTGGAATGGGCCTCGCGAAGGCTTGACCTCGCGGTGTTGGGCGCCTTCCTGCCTGCAAGCTTCGCCGGCATCTATTACGCCGCGCAGCAAGTTGCGACGCTGCCGGCCAAGCTCAAGACGAGCTTTGAGCCGGTGCTTGGCCCGGCCATCGCCCGCAAGGTCGCGGCCGGCGACCGCTCATCGATTGCGGGCCAGGTTCGCCAGGTGACCTATTGGATCATCGCCGCGCAGCTCGGCATCGCGCTCGCGCTCGGCATTCCCGGCCGCGCCGTGATGGGTCTTGTCGGATCAGGCTTTACGAGCGGTACGGCGATGCTCAGCTTCCTGCTCGCCGCCGAAGTCATCGCCGCGGCCGCGGTCGTTGCCGAATCCGCGCTGATCTATGTCTCGCGCACCCGCAACATGATCATCAGCCTGATCATGCTGGCGCTCGAGGCGGGGCTGGCGGTGGCGCTGATCCTGCTCATGCGCAGGGAGCAGCTGCCGATGACTTACCAGGCGACGGGTCCAGCAATTGCGCTGTGCGTCGCGCTCGCCTTCGCGTCCATTGCCAAATCATGGCTCCTCGCCAGGACCCTGGGCCAGCCGGTCTCCGGATGGCGCTGGGATCTTGTTTGGGCGACCGCGACCGGGGTGATCGTCGGCGCTGCGGTCCGGTTGTGGTTGCCGGAGACGCTTCAGCTGATCATCGGCGTACCGGCGATCCTCATCGCCTTTTTCGCGGTCCTGTGGACCAAGGGCTTCACGGCCGAGGACCGCGAGCTGTTCACCATGCGCAAGGACGAGGTGCGCGAGCTGCGCGAGGCCGAGGTGGCGGCCGTCGCGCGGGGCCAGGTGGGCGACGACGTCGTTTAGCGGGTGCTCGGTCGCTCAATGTCTGAAGTGCCGCATCCCAGTGAACAGCATCGTGATGCCGGCCGCGTCGGCCGCGGCAATCACCTCGTCGTCGCGGATTGAGCCACCGGGTTGGATGACCGCCGTGGCCCCCGCTTCCGCGGCCGCAAGCAATCCGTCGGCAAAGGGGAAGAAAGCGTCCGACGCCACCGCAGAGCCCACGGTGCGCGGCTCAGCCCAGCCGTGCGTTTCCGCCGCCTCGAGCGCCTTGGCAGCGGCGATCCGAGCGCTGTCGCGGCGGTTCATCTGGCCCGCGCCGATCCCCGCCGTGACACCGTCCCTGGCGTAGACGATCGCGTTCGACTTGACGTGCTTGGCGACGGTCCAGGCGAACAGGCAGTCGCGCAGCTCCTGCTCAGTCGGCTGGCGCTTCGTCACGCACTTGAGCTGTTCGCGCGTCACCATGCCATTGTCGCGGTCCTGGACCAGCAGCCCGCCGGCGATCAGCGCCAGGCTCGTCCCGCCGCGCGCCGGATCGGGCAGGGTGCCGGTCAGCAGCAGGCGGAGGTTCTTCTTGCGGGCGAAGATCGACTTCGCGTCCTCATCCGCATCGGGCGCGACGACGACTTCGGTGAAGATGCCGGTGATCGCCTCGGCGGTCGCGGCGTCGAGCGCGCGATTGGTCGCGACGATCCCGCCGAAGGCGGAGACGCTGTCGCAGGCGAGCGCCTCCCCCCACGCATCAACGAGGCTGCCACGGGTCGCGACTCCGCACGGGTTCGCGTGCTTGACGATGACGACCGCCGGATCGGCTTCGCGGAACTCGGCGGCGAGCTCGAGCGCGGCATTGGCGTCGTTCAAATTGTTGTAGCTGAGCTCCTTGCCCTGGACCTGGCTTGCCTGCGCGACGCCGTGGGCCGCGGGACCAACCGGCAGGTAGAGCGCCGCCGACTGATGCGGGTTCTCGCCATAGCGCAGAGGCATCTTGAGCTTCGCGGAGAAGGTCCAGGTCACCGGCCAGCGCTCGCCCTGGTCGGCGAAGGCAAACCATTGGGCGATGGTCGAATCATATTCGGCGGTCAGCGCGAAGGCCTTGGCAGCAAGCTTGCGGCGAAGCTCCAGGGTCGTCGCGCCG
>JBDTZJ010000088.1:0-7164 GCA_040005255.1 Sphingomicrobium sp. | reverse complement strand
GTGCCGATGTCCTTGTGATTGGTCGACATGAACCAGCGCACGAAGAAGCCCGGCTTGTGGTCGGCATCATGATGCGCATCATGCGCGTCATGCCCTTTCAGCTTCAGCGCGTCGGCGGGAATGGTGCTCATCTACTGCTCTCTTGGCTCTAATTCTGCGCGGTCGCGGCCTGGTTGGTCGCGGGCTGTGGAGTTGCCGGCTGGGGCTGCGCAGCGGCGGGCGTTGCAGCGGCCGCGGCCGCTCCCGGCAAATGGCCGCCCTTCTGCGCGACCCAGGCGGCGAATTGCGCCGGCGAGGTCACTTCGACGCCGATCGGCATGAAGCCGTGCCGCGCGCCGCACAGCTCGGAGCATTGGCCGAAATAGACGCCCGGCCGGTCGACCTCGGCCCAGGTCTCGTGGAGCTGGCCGGGGTTGGCGTCCTGCTTGATCCAGAAGGCGGGTACCGCGAAGCTGTGAATCACGTCGTCCGCGGTGATGATGAACTTGACGACCTTGCCCTGCGGAAGGACCAGCCGCTCGTCCACCGCGAGCAACGGCGGCCCGTCATTGTCGGTGCGCGGACGCTGGTTGGCCTGGCGGGTCGGGTCGCTCGCCTCCTTCAGCATGTAGCTGTCGAAGCTCACGCCATAATCGGGCAATTCGTACGACCAATACCATTGGTGACCCGTTACCTTGACCGTGACGTCGGCGCGCGGCGGCGAATATTGATGGCGCAGAAGGATGATCGACGGAATGGCGATTGCGCCGAGAATTAATACTGGAACGACCGTCCAGATCACCTCGATCAGCGTGTTGTGCGAGTTACGCGACGGCACTGGATGAACGCCGCGGCGGAAGCGGACCATCGCATAAAGCAGCAATGCGAGGACGAAGATGCTGATGATTGCGCACAACGGCAACAGCCATTTGTTGTGAAAGCCTAGCGCTTCCCGGCCGATCGGGGTCACCTGCATCTGAATGCCCTTGCGGCCGTCGGGCTCGCCGACGCCCGCCGTCGGAATTGCGTGTCCAACGCTGCCGTAGACGATCGCCTTCTGGCTGGGCGCCCTCGCAGGAGCTTGTGCTGCTGCCGGCGTGAGCCCCGCCGCGGCCAAGGCGATCGCCCATCCAATCCGTCTCATCGAAAATCCCTGGCAGTGGTGGAACCCCGCGAGCGCGGTGGCGCCCGAGTTGCGAGGCTCTATAGGCGCGGCTTTCAGGAGCCTCAAGCGGCACTTGGCCCGTAGGTCGAAGCGGCCTAATGGCCCGCTACGCGATGATGAGCGACGACGACATCCTGGCTGAATTCCGCGCCGCCGACGCCCTGCTCGAAGGGCATTTCATCCTGTCGTCGGGCCTGCGCAGCCCCCGCTACCTGCAATGCGCGCGAGTGCTGATGGACGGCGCGCGCGCAGAACGGCTGGCCCGCGCGCTTGCGGAGAAAATTCCGCCTGAGATTCGCGCAAGCATCGAAGCAATAGTGTCCCCCGCGATGGGCGGCGTCATCATCGGGCACGAAATGGGCCGCGCCCTCTCCAGGCCCGCGATGTTCGTCGAGCGCCCGCAGGGCGTGTTCGAGCTCCGCCGCGGCTTCCACCTCGATCCGGACACCAGGGTGCTGATGGTCGAGGACGTGGTGACGACCGGCCTCTCCTCGCGCGAGGCGATCGAGGCGGTGCGGCGCGCCGGGGGCAACGTCATCGCCGAAGCGGCGCTGGTCGACCGCTCCTCGGGCAAGGCCGACCTAGGCATCCCCTTTTTCCCGCTGATCCGCATCGACGTCCCGACCTACGCGGCGGACGCGGTGCCGCCCGAGCTGGCGGCGATCCCCGCCGTCAAGCCGGGGAGCAGGGCCGTGGCTTGAGCAATCGCCTGCGGCCCCAAATGCTCAGATTGGGCGTCAATATCGACCATGTCGCGACGATCCGAAACGCGCGCGGCGGCGATTTTCCAGACCCCGTGCGGGCGGCGCACATTGCCGCCGACGCCGGCGCCGACGGGATCACGGCTCACCTGCGCGAGGACCGCCGCCACATCACGGACGGGGACATCGACCGGCTGATGGCCGAGATCGATTTGCCGCTGAACCTCGAGATGGCGGCGACGGAGGAAATGCTGGACATCGCGCTCCGCCATAAACCGCACGCCGCCTGCATCGTCCCCGAGCGGCGCGAGGAGCGCACCACCGAAGGCGGGCTCGACGCCGCCGGCCAGCACAACCACCTCGCTTATTATGTCGACAAGCTCGGTGCGGCCGGAATCCGCGTTAGCCTGTTCATCGAGCCGTCCGAGCGCCAGGTCGAGGCCGCCTTGCGGCTCGGGGCGCCGGTCGTCGAGTTCCACACCGGGCGCTATGCTCACGTTGAAGGCGAGGAGCGAACCGCCGAGCTCAAGCGGCTGACCGATTGCGCGGCCCTGGCGGTGAAGAACGGTGTCGAACCCCACGCCGGCCACGGCCTGACGTTCGACAACGTCATCCGCGTGGCCGCCATCCCGCAGATCGTGGAGCTCAACATCGGCCATTTCCTGATCGGCGAAGCGATCTTCACCGGCCTCGATGCCAGCGTCCGCCGCATGCGCGAGCTGATGGACGAGGCCCGAGGGACAATTGCATGATCCTCGGCATCGGTTCCGACCTGTGCAACATCGAGCGAATCCAGAACTCGCTCGACCGCTGGGGCGACAGGTTCCTCGCCAGAGTCTTCACCGACGTCGAGCGCGCGAAGGCGGCCCGGCGCCCCCACACGACCGCCGGCACTCTCGCGAAACGGTTCGCCGCCAAGGAGGCTTTCTCGAAGGCCGTCGGCACCGGCTTCAAGCGCGGCGTCTATATGAAGGACATCGGCGTCGTTAATCTGCCGTCCGGCGCACCAACGTTACAACTGTCCGGCGGCGCCAAGGCGCGGCTTGACGCCCTTGCACCGGAAGGCCACGCAATCGACATTCACTTGACTATGACCGACGATCACCCCTGGGCGCAGGCCTTCATCATCCTGACCGCCCGCAAGCTGGAGCCCTGATTGAACGACACCGTGCCAAAGGCCAAGGACGCGGCCAAGGCGGAACCACCCGCCGCTCAGCCCACCGAGACCGCTAAGGAAGAGGCAAAGGAGGATCGGGGCTCCGCCCTGTGGCGCGAAATCAGGGGCCTGTTGTGGGTCCTGCTCGCCGTCCTCGCCTTCCACAGCTTCGTCGCCAAGCCCTTCTACATCCCGTCCGAATCGATGATGCCGGGGCTGCTCACCGGCGACCGGCTGGTGGTCACCAAATATCCTTACGGCTGGTCGTGGGTGAGCCCGAGCTTCCACGTCATCGGACCGATGAAAGGCCGGGTGCTCGGCCACCTGCCGCAGCGCGGCGACGTCGTCATCGTCACCCCGCCCGGCACCCGCACCGATTATATCAAGCGCGTGATCGGACTTCCCGGTGACAATCTCAGGATGGTCGACGGCACGCTCTACATCAACGGCCAGCCGGTGAAGCGTCAGGCACTCGCCCCTGAGCTGGTTCCGATCGACATCAACTCACCGTGCGGTTCCAGCACCGACCCGGCGCTTTACGATTTCCGGGTGCGCGGGCCCGACGGCAAGATGTACTGCCGCGTGCCGGTCGTGCGCGAGACGCTGCCCAATGGCCGCACCTATGAAACGGTCGAGCTCGGCCGCTCGCCCGAGGACAATTTCGGCCCCGTGACCGTGCCGGCGGACCACCTCTGGCTGATGGGCGACAATCGCGACGATTCGGCCGACAGCCGGGTTCCCGAATGGCAGGGCGGCCTCGGCGGCGCCGTGCCGTGGGAGAATATCGGCGGCCGCGCCGAGTTCATCACTTTCTCGCTCGATGGGTCGAGCGAATGGTGGAACCCGATCAGCTGGATCGAGGCGTTGCGTTCAGGCCGCGCCGGGCGATCGCTCCGGAATAGCTGATGGCGAAGCCGCCGACCGTTGAGCCGCACGTCGAGCGGCCAGGTCCGGCGGAGTTCCGCGATCCGATCGTCCGCCGTGAGATGCAGAAGGCGGCGGTGTGGTTCGGCATGGGCCTCGCGATCGCCGGCGTGATAGTGCTCGGCCAGCCGCTGCTGCTGATCGTCGGCGGCGCGATTTTCGCCGTGTTCCTGGACGGCGGCGTACGCCTTCTCGGCCGTTATTTGCCGATCCCGCGCGGCTGGCGCCTGATGCTCGTCCTGCTCATCGGCTTCGGCTTCATCGGCTGGGTCGTCTGGTTCGCGGGCACGACAATCGGCGCGCAATTCGAAGCGCTGCGCGAAGTCGTCACCGCCCAGTTCGACCGGCTGATGAAATTCGTCGCCTCGCTCGGCCTGGTCCCGCAAGGCCAGCCGACCAATATCGGATCGGAGCTCCTCGGTTCTGTCGGACGCCTGACCAGCGCGGTCGGCAGCGTCATCGGCGGGGTCGCCAGCGCAATCGCGATGATCGTCATCGGCATCTTCCTCGCCGCCGAGCCGCGGATTTACGACCGCGGGATCGCCTGGATGCTGCCCTTGCGGGCGCGCTCGGGCTTCTACCGCATCGCCGAGCATGTCGGCTTCACCCTCAGGCGCCTGCTGTTCGGCCGCCTCGTCGGAATGATCTTCGAAGGCACCTTTACCTGGGCGATGCTGTCGATCGGCGGCGTGCCGATGGCGGCGCTGCTCGGCCTCGTCACCGGCGTGCTCGCCTTCATCCCCAACATCGGCGCGATCACCAGCGGCGTGCTGATGGTCGCAGTCGGCTTCAGCGCCGGCCCGCACCAGGGCGTCTACGCAATCTTCGTCTATTTCTTCGTTCAGAACATCGATGGTTACCTAGTGGTGCCGTACATCGCTCGGCGAACCGTCGACCTGCCGCCGGCACTGGTGCTCGCGATGCAGCTGCTGATGGGCGCGCTGTTCGGGATCCTGGGAGTCCTGTTCGCTGACCCGATCCTGGCGACATTGAAGGTGGTGCTGGTCGACCTCAGCAAGCAGCAGGCGGACCGGGAGGATGAAGGTCCCGCGGTTGTCGGTGCAGAAAGCGCTACTGCGCCTGCGGCTGGGGCTGCATCTGCTGCATCATCGCGGCGCCGCCGCGGGCGATCTTCCGCACCCTGACGTCGAACGTCAGGCCGCTGTTCTTGGGGAAGCCCGGGGGCGGCGCCCCGTTTCCGAAGGCGAGCCGCTGCGGCATGGTGAAGCGATACTCGCCGCCGTCCTGCATCCTGCTCATTGCCTCGGCGAAGCCGGGATAGACCTGGTCCATGGTGAACGGCTGCGGGCCGTTATGGCTTTCGCTGCTGTCGATGACCGTGCCGTCGTCGGTGGTCAGGATATAATCGAGCAAAGCCGCGTCGGCCCTGGTGATCGGTTCACCGGTCCCGCTCTTGACCGCACGGAACTGCAGGCCGCTTTCGGTGACGATCGGCCGCAGCGAGCCCGCGCCGATCCAGGCCAGCCCGATGCCGGCGGCGATGATGAACAGAAAGCCAAGCCACAGCGCGACCGTCCGTCCGCTCCCGGCGGGGCGATGGGCGGCTTCGGCGACGGACACGCGGGGTGCTTGGCGCTAAAGGCTTAGCGGGCCGTGCCTTCGCGCTCGGCGCGCTTGCGCTCGAGCTTGCGGGCACGGCGGATCGCGGCGGCACGTTCGCGCGCGCGCTTCTCGCTCGGCTTCTCATAGTGGCGGCGCAGCTTCATCTCGCGGTAGACGCCCTCGCGCTGCAGCTTCTTCTTCAGCGCGCGCAGCGCCTGCTCGACATTATTGTCGCGAACGATGATCTGCATAAAATCCCGTCACAATCCCTTCTGAAGTGGCTATGGCTTTTCTGGCAATAGCTAGCGGCCTCCAGAGGAGTTCCTCGGCGGCGCGCGGGCCTTAGCAGCGCCCGCCAAAGCGTTCAAGCTTTGCAAAATGGTGAAGACTGCGGCGAACCGTTGGCCCGGCACGATGAACTCAGGAACCTGAACATTTGGGTTATGCCCCATTAACCCATTGAATGATAAACCCTCCGCTTCAAATCGGGAGGGTACGGGGTGTCATTGAATCGTCGGGAGATGTTGCGGCTTGGCGCCTATGGCGCGACCGCCGCGATCCTCTCAACTGCTGCGAGCTCGAGCGTTCTCGGGTCGTTTGGTGTCAGCCTGGATCGTAATGGCGATCCGCTGGCGCCGCTTCCGGCCCAGCCGCAGGCGCAGATCCTGACGCCGTCGGCGCCCGGCGGCATCGATCCGCAACTGTTCGCCCGCGCCAAGGCCGCGCTCGACCAGCACCGCATCTATGCGCGCGACACGATCGGTATCGCCGACTTTTCGCGACCGTCGAGCGAACCGCGCTTTCACCTCGTCGACCTCGCCAGCGGCCAGGTCGAGAGCCACCGCGTCGCCCACGGCCGCGGTTCCGACCCGGCGCATTCGGGTTATCTCGAGCACTTCTCGAACGACTTCGGGTCCTACGCCACGTCCAGCGGGACCTACACGACCGGTGACTATTATGACGGCAAGTACGGGCTTTCGATGAAGGTCCGCGGCCTCGACTGGTCGAACAACAACGCCGAGCCGCGCGCGATCGTCATTCACAATGCCTGGTATGCGGAAGACGACATGATCCCGCTCCACGGCATGCTCGGCCGCTCCGAGGGCTGTTTCGCCATGTCGCGGGCGAGCCAGGATCGCGTGATGCGCCGCCTCGCCGGCGGCCGGATGATCTTCGCGGATAAACTTGCATAAGCTCCTGGGCGGTAACTACTCGGAAATCACTGCGCCTTAACCTTGCCCGCGGCCGGATTTGGCCGGGGGTAAGGGAAATGGCATCCATGGCTGACGTCCTCGTCTATGAGCGGGCTGCGCCTTCCTTCGCTGCCGGGCTCGCCAAGCGCGGCCACCACATCGTCTACCGCGCAAACGCGTCCAACCACTGCCCCGGCTGCGGCCGCTCGCAATGGTACATCGGCCGCGTCAGCGCAGAGTGCGGCTTTTGCGGCACCGCGGTCCCGCTCGCAGAGGCGTCATGGCATGAGGCCAATCCGCACGCCGCTTCGGCAAGGTCCCGTTCGACGAAAGTCGGCGAGCAGCGCCGTTTTCCGCGGATGTCGGCCAAGGGCCGAAAGCTTCAGCTGCTGATCGACGGGTCGCCGACCAGCTTCGCGCTCCACAACATTTCCGAAGGTGGTGTGATGGGCGACGGTGTCGACAAGCTCGTTCCCGGCGCAA
>JBDTZJ010000087.1:0-7234 GCA_040005255.1 Sphingomicrobium sp. | reverse complement strand
AACCCGAGCGCTGGGCGAAGGATGCGCTGTTCGCTCCGGAAGCGCGGGAGAAGTATCGCGAGCTCGTGGCACAGGGTTGGACCGATGCCATCCGCCACCTCCATCCCGACAAGCGGATCTACACCTTCTGGCCTTATTGGCGGAACGCCTTCCAGAGGGACGCCGGCATCCGCATCGACCATGCGCTACTCAGCCCGTCACTGGCGAAACAGCTGAAACAGGCGGGGGTCGACCGAAGCCCCCGCAGCTGGGACAAGACCAGCGACCACGCGCCGATGTGGGTCGAGATCGACGCCTAGCTGTTGCCGTTGAGGAGCAGCTCGGGCGGTGGGCCCGCGACCGCTTTGACAGCTGCGTCCGGGCAGCGCTCGCCGCGCGCGACGACCGTCGACGTGTCGTCAAGCCGCCCGCTCGGGCCCATCTCGATCCGCAACCGCCGGACGTCGGGCAATGCGTGGCAGGAGCCCGCCATGCGCGCTTCGTACCAATTCCCAGCGGACTGGACGTAGAGCAGCGCGTCCGTGCCGATAACGCGATCCATCGGGAGCAGGCGCGGGGCCACCGGCCGCGCGGTTGCGGCCGGAGCTGCCGTCGGAGCTGCCGCCATGCAGGCGAAAAGCGCAGTTGCACAAAGCATTATTTTCATGATCGAAACTCCCGTTCACGCCCCGTCACGGGAGACCATGAATAGGCGCTTTGGTCTGGCTGCGAGGCGGCCACGGGATGAAGAATTCGCAATGGGTCGGTGCCGGATGCAGGATTCGAACCCGCGACCTTCGGTTTACAAAACCGCTGCTCTACCAACTGAGCTAATCCGGCCCGCGGCGGCGTTTGCTTTATAGCACGCCGAAGGTCCAGCCTTCGCTTCGCGCGATCTCGGGCGTCAGGCCTTCGGGATCGAAGGCGCGTGGTTCGGTCAGCGCGAGCTGACGCATCCCCGCCGCCGTCACCAAGGCATCGGTCTGGTGGTCGTTGGGCTCAAAGCGTAACCGTGCAGGCGGGCTGCCGAGGCCTTTGAGGGCCCGGTTGAGGACGGCGCGGGTTCTGAGCTTCACCCCGCTCATTCCCGCCCGGCGCAAGTAGATGCGGGTGTAGATCTCGACCACCGCGCTGCCGTGCTCAGGCAGCCGGTCCATCGGCCAGATCGCGACCTTGCCGTCGAGGCGGTGCAGGAAGCGCATGCCTGAGAAGCTCGCCTTGGCGACTTGCGCCGCGCCGATCGCGTCATAGGCGCTCGCGGTCTTGCGGCCGCCCTGGGCATTGAGGCGGGCGTCGCACTGGCGGAAGCGAACGAAATCGGCCTTCACACCGTCGGCAATGCCGAAATAGAAATGCTTGCGGTGGGCGATCTCGAGGAAGCTTGCCGCGCCGAGGTCCTCGTCGTCGCACTTGCCGTCAACGTAAGCCCAAAACTCTCTTGCGGTCTGGGGAACGGCAGGCTCACCCGGGAGATATTCACCGAGTTCGATCAGGGGAGGGGCGAAGCTGAAGTCGAAGCCGAACAGGGTCGGTTCGTTTTCTGCACGCTTGATCAGCCAGCCGAGCACCTCCTCGCGCGACCAGACGTGGCCTGGGCGGACCAGGCGCGGCGCCGCTTCACCCCGCGCTTCGGCGATGGCGATCCCCTTGTGCCTTTTGCCCTTCGCGCCCGACCAGTCGATCGCGACGCAGGACGAGAAAGGCCTCACTTGCGCTTGCGCGGCCTGGCCCTCGGCTTGGCCGCGACCCAGTCGCGCGAGCGAGAGATCACGTCGCGAACGCGTTCCTCGTCACTGCTGTCGTAGCGGATCAGGACGCCTTCCCAGCCGACATAGTGCGGCGACTGCCAGAAGGTGTCCGGGTCGGTTTCCTTGAGCAGCTCGATTGTGTCGAGGTCGATCGCGACGCCGAACGACGTATCAGCCTCATGGCTGGGGAACAGGAAGGCGCGGCCGTTCGACGCGACCTTGACCGCCGGCTTGCCGTAGCTGGTGCCGCGCTCCGTGTCCGGCAGCTTCAGCGCGAACGCGACCGCTTCGTCAAACGTCATCTACACCAGCGGCGGCGGCTCGTCGCTCGGGGGTACCGCGCTGCGGATGCGCCGCGGCGGGGGCGGTGGCGCGGCCGGTCCGGCGTCCGGCCAGCGCTCGAGAATGCGCGCCGCGGCGTCGCGGCCGCCGAGGCCGAAGGCCAGCGCGGCGGCGATCGCCGCCGAGCCGAGGATGAGCCCGAACGCCATCATCACGATCGCGTCGGCCAGCCCCATGAAGGTGAGGCCGATAGCCGTGAACAAAGCGATGATCGCGTAGCGAACGAGAGTCTGGGCGAAGCCGCCCTCCCCGGTGCCGCTGCCGACCAGGGTCGCCACGATCCGGGCAAGGAAGATGCCGGCGACGATGATCAGAGTGCCGAAGATCACCTTGCCGCCGAGCGCCGTCACTTGCGCCAGGAAGATCGCGATCTCGTCGCCGCCAAGCTGCCGGGCCGCCTCGATGGAGGCCGCGAGGATGATCGCGATCATCGCGACATTGGCGACGATGCGCGAGGGGACGGCATTGGCCGGGAGGACGCCGGTCGAGCGGATCGCATCGTCGAATCCGGTCGGTGGAAGGACCGCTTCGATAATCGTCTTGAGGAACTTGGCCGCAATGAAGGCGATGCCGATCCACAACGCCGCTGCGATGATCCGCGGGATTGCGCTCAGAATCTGATTGAGCATTTCCGTTGCGGGACCGGAGATGGAACTGATCCCCAGCGCCTGCAGCGCTGCAATGGCGACCGGGATGATGATCAGCGCGAACACCAGAACGCCGCCCGCGCGAGCCAGGCTGGCCCGGGTCGAGCCGGGCGCAGCGCCCGCCGGAACGGCTGCCGGGTCGGTGCGCACGGTGCCTTCGGTCGAGCCGACGCCGATACGCGCGAGCAGGCCGTCGACATTCGCGGCGACCAGCACGGTCTCGACCAGCCGCCTCACGATCCTTGCAACCACCAGGCCGACGAAGAAGATCAGCCCGGCGGCGATCAGGTGCGGCAGGAAGGCGAAAATCTCGTTCACCAGCTCGTTGATCGGGGCGAGGACCTGAGCGAAGCCGAGGAACTGCAGCGCGGCCATGATGCCGACCAGCCAGATGATCAGACTGGCAATCGTGCCGAGCTGGTGGCCGACCGTCTCATTCGGCCCGCCGGTGATGTGGCGCTTGAGCGCGGGAATGCGGTCGATCGCTTTCTGGATAATCCATTTGACGGCGCGCGCCACGAGCCAGGTCGCGATGAGGATCAGGATCGCAATGAGGATCTTGGGCCCCCAGTTCATCAGCTGGGCCTGCCAATAGGCGCTGGTGTCGTACATGCCGGTTGCTCCCTTCACTCGCTCGGCTCAACCCGTGTCGTCGCCGCTTTGTTGCAGCTCTTTTCGCCGCTGCTGCCAATAGTCCAGCCGTTCCTTGATCCGCGCTTCGAAACCGCGGTCGGTCGGCTCGTAAAAACTTTGCGGCTCCATTTCCTCGGGCCAATAATCCTGCCCGGAAAAGCCCTCGCCGGCGTCGTGATCGTAGGCATAGTCCTTGCCGTAGCCAACAGTCTTCATGAGCTTCGTCGGCGCATTGAGAATATGCATCGGCGGCATCAGCGACCCGGTTTCACTGGCCGACGCCCAAGCCTTCTTCTGCGCCATGTAGGCCGCGTTCGATTTGGGTGCGGTCGCGAGATAGAGGCACGCCTGGACGATCCCGATCTCGCCTTCCGGCGAGCCGAGGAAATCGTACATCTCCTTGGCGGCAAGGCACTGGAGGAGCGCATTGGGGTCGGCCATGCCGATGTCCTCGACCGCCGCGCGGGTCAGTCGGCGCAGCACGTACAGCGGCTCCTCGCCGGCGACGAGCATTCGCGCGAGATAGTAAAGCGCCGCCTGCGGGTCCGAGCCGCGGATCGCCTTATGGAGCGCCGAGATCAGGTTGTAATGGCCCTCGCGGTCCTTGTCGTAGACCGGCACGCGGCGGTGGAGCAGCTCGCTGAGCTCAGCGGGACCGAGCGGGTCGGCGATGCCGATCGAGAACAAGGTTTCGACCTGGTTGAGGAGGAAGCGGCCGTCGCCATCGGCGCTGGCGATCAGGGCGTCGCGGGCGTCGGGCGTGACGGGCAAAGGCCGGTCCTCCAGCGCTTCGGCGCGGCGCACCAATTCCTCGAGCGCGTCATGGTCGAGCCGGCGCAGGATCAGCACCTGGCAACGCGACAGCAGAGCCGCGTTGATCTCGAAGCTGGGATTCTCGGTCGTCGCGCCGACCAGCGTCACTGTTCCGTCCTCGACATAGGGGAGGAAGCCGTCCTGTTGCGATCGGTTGAAGCGATGGACCTCGTCGACGAATAATAGGGTTTGCTGCCCCGCGCGGGCGGCGGTCCGCGCCTCGGCGAAGATCTTCTTGAGGTCGGCGACTCCGGAGAACACCGCCGAGATCGCGACGAAACGCAGGCCGACGGCATCGGCGAGCAGGCGCGCGATGCTGGTTTTGCCGGTGCCCGGCGGGCCCCACAGGATCATCGAAGCGAGGCGGCCGGCGGCCACCATCCGCCCGATTGCGCCGTCCGGACCGGTCAGATGGTCCTGCCCGACGATTTCGCTCAGCGAGCGCGGCCGCAGGCGGTCGGCGAGCGGCGCGTTGGCCGGCGGCGCCTCCGGCGCGCGGCACTGGACTTGTTGCTCGGCGAACAGGTCGGCCATCGGCCCCGTCATAGTGCGAAGGCGAAATTGCACCAATGGGCTTGCTCGCGATACTTCGAAGATATATCTTAGATCGATCGAAAGGAGACGATGATGCGTCACAGACAACATGGCTGCGGCCCGCGCGGGCACGTTGAGATCCTGCTTCCGGAGGCGCTGATGGCGATGCGCGGCGGCCGAGGATGGCAAGGCAATTGGGGGCCGTTTCACTTCGACTTTGGCGACGAGGGCTGGAGCGGCGGTCGCCGCGGACGCCGGGCGCGCCGGATGTTCGAAGGCGGCGAGCTCAGGCTGGTGCTGTTAAAGCTGATCGCAGACGAGCCGCGCCACGGCTACGACCTCATCCGTGCGATCGAGGAAATGACCGGCGGCGAATATGCGCCGAGCCCCGGTGTCGTCTATCCGACGCTGACCTTGCTGCAGGACATGGGCCTGATCGAGGAAGCCGGGGGCGAGGGGCCGCGCAAGCCGTTCCAGATCACCGACGAGGGTCGGGCGCATCTCGCCGAGCGCGAGGAGGAGGTCGAAGCCTTGTTCGAGCGGCTGCGCGACATTGCGCCGCGCGAAGAGCAGACGGCGGGCCCGGCGATCGGTCGCGCGGTCAAGAATCTGATGACCGCGCTGCGCCATCGGGTCGGCCGCGACGGGCTGGACGACGAATTGCTGCACGAGATTGCTGCGATCCTCGATGAGGCGGCGCAGCGGATCGAACGGGTCAAGTGACGAGCGCGGTGACTGCCGGCGGCAGTCGCGAGCACCGCGCCTAGCGGCCGGTCATCCGCGTCAGGCGCTCGCGCTTGACGATGGCGTGCTTGTAGGCGCGGATCACCGCCGAGTTGATGGTGTCCCAATCCATCGTCTTGGCGACGGCGAGCCCGGCTTCGCCGTGCCGGCGGCGAAGGTCGGGGTCGCGGGCGTAAGCGGCGAGGGCGTCGGCAAATTCGTCGGGCTCGGTGCCATCGACCAGGGTGCCGGTGATGCCCTGGCGGACAAGGTTGGTGGCTCCGGTCGCCTCGGCGGCGATGACCGGCAGCGCGCATGCCATCGCCTCCAGCGTCACGTTGCCGAACGCTTCGGTGATCGACGGGTTGAGGAACACGTCGGAGCTCGCGAGCGCGCGCGCGAGATCGTCGCCGGTCAACTGGCCGGTGAAGATCGCCTCCGGCAGTTGCCCCTCGAACCACGGCCGCGCCGGGCCCTCGCCGATCACGAGGACGCGGTGAGTGAGACCGAAGGTGGCGAACGCGTGGATCGCGTCGGCAAAGACGTCGAGGCCCTTCTCCATGACCACCCGGCCGAGAAAGGCGATAACCATTTCATGGTCGGCGATCCCGATCGAGCGGCGCCATTCCATGTCGCGGCGCTCGGGATTGAATTGCGCTCGGTCGATCCCTCGCGCCCAGATCGCGATGTCGCGGTTCATCCGTTGCGCGCGGAGGATCAGCGCGGTCGATTCCGCGGGTGCCAACACGACTTGGCAGCGGTGGTAGAGCCGGCGCATGATGCCGCGCGCCAGCGGCTCGAGCGCCTGGAGGTGGTAATAAGCGAGATAGGTGTCGAAGCGCGTGTGAACCGACGCCACTGCCGCAACCCGGTTCCGGCGCGCCCAGGTCACCGCCCGGTGCCCGACGATGTCGGGGCTGGAGATATGGACGACATTGGGGTTGAACTCGGCAAGGTCGCGACGGACTCGCCCGGTAAGCCGGATCGGCATCCGGTATTCGGCGCGGCCGGGGACCGCGACCGCCGGCACATCGACGACGTCCCCGGTCGCGGGGAAAGCCGGGTTCGCGACTGTCGGCGAATAGACGCGGACCTGGACCCCTTGCCGCAGCAGATAGCCGACTAGCCGGTTGAGAGCCTGGTTGGCGCCATCCCGAACGTAATTGTAATTGCCCGAAAATAGGGCGACGCGGAGGTCGTTCGTTTTCACCGGCAGGGGCTGTAGGGATTAATCGGTGAGCGTCAAAGCCGGTTTGCCGCCGATCGCGCGAAGCGACGCGCGGCTATTTGTGCTCGGCAGCCTGCCGGGCGACGCCTCGCTCGCCGCGCGGCGCTATTATGCGCACTCCACCAACCAGTTCTGGCGTCTGCTCGGGCCGGCAATTGGCGAGGACCTCGCCGGCCTAGACTATGATGAGCGGCTGAACCGGCTCGCCGAACGGCGGGTCGGGCTGTGGGACGTGATCGCTTCGGCGAGCCGACGCGGCAGCCTCGACCAGGCGATCAGGGACGCGCAGCACAATCGGATCGAGCATCTGCTTCACGACTTCCCGAACCTTCGCGCCATCGCCTTTAACGGCGCGGCGGCGGCGGCCGCAGGACGCAAGCTGATCGGGGAGGCGCCATCCCGCCTCACGCTGATCGACCTGCCGTCGTCGAGCGCCGCCAATACTCGGCCGCTCGCCGAAAAGGCTGCCCGTTGGTCGGTGCTGAGGGATTTTGTCGAGCCATAGGAGCTTTGGGTTGCATGGGCCGTCGTAGGCGTCATGATCGGCCCGATGATTCCCGCCGAAGACGAGGTCAGCGACAGCGACA
>JBDTZJ010000086.1:0-7427 GCA_040005255.1 Sphingomicrobium sp. | reverse complement strand
TCCTGCTGAGGCCGTCCTACGTGCTCGGCGGCAGGGGCATGGAGGTGGTCGAGGGACCGCAGCAGCTCGAATATTATATCGCAACCGCCGTGCAGGTGTCGGGCAAGAGCCCCGTGCTGATCGACCGCTATTTGCGCGATGCGATCGAAGTCGACGTCGACGCGATCTGCGACGGGACGGACGTGGCGGTGTGCGGCGTTCTCCAGCATATCGAGGAGGCCGGCGTCCATTCCGGCGACAGCGCCTGCTCGATCCCGCCGTACAGCCTTTCGGCCGAGATCGTCGCCGAGATCGAGCGGCAGACGCGCGAGCTGGCGCTGGCGCTCAAGGTCAAAGGGCTGATGAACGTCCAGTTCGCGGTCAAAGAGAACGAGGTCTATCTCATCGAGGTCAATCCGCGCGCCAGCCGCACAGTGCCGTTCGTCGCCAAGGCGATCGGCCAGCCGTTGGCGAAGATTGCGGCCCGAGTGATGGCCGGCGAGCCGCTGGCGAGCTTCGGAGCGGTCGGCAGAACGCTCGACTACGTCGCGGTGAAGGAATCGGTGTTTCCCTTCGCGCGCTTCCCCGGCACCGACCCGGTGCTTGGACCGGAAATGAAGAGCACTGGCGAAGTGATGGGAATCGCTCGCGAATTCGACATTGCCTTCGCCAAGGCGCTGCTTGGGGCCGGCATGGTGCTGCCACAAAGCGGGACGGCGTTCGTGTCGGTCAAGGATGCCGACAAGGACCACATCGTTCCGGCGGTGGAGAAGCTGGTCGAGCTGGGCTTCACGATCATCGCGACCGGCGGGACAGCGGCGCACCTGCAGTCGAAGGGGCTTCCAGTCGAACTGGTCAACAAGGTCGTGCAGGGCCGGCCGCACATCGTCGATCGCCTGCTCGACGGCGATGTCGCCTTGGTGTTCAACACGACCGAAGGCTGGCAGTCGCTCAAGGACAGCCATTCGATCCGCACCACCGCGCTCAACAAGAAGGTGCCCTACTTCACGACCGCCGCGGCCAGCCTCGCTGGCGCGAGGTCGATCGAGGCGGTCCGAGGGCATGCGCTTGAAGTCGCGTCGCTCCAATCCTATTATTCCGCCTCCCAAGGCTAGGCTTCCACTTACAATCTGCCTCGATGTCGCGGGCCTGAGGCACGCGGGCGGCAGGGTTTTGAAAAGGGTTTCGAACACATGGCGACCAGTGCCGAGAAGGTGCCGATGCTGGCCGAGGGCCATCGCAAGCTGAACGACGATCTGAAGCGCCTCAAGAGCGAGCGCCCCGACATCGTCGAGGCGATCGAAGCGGCGCGCGCCCACGGCGACCTTAGCGAGAATGCCGAATATCATGCCGCAAAGGAGCGGCAGGGGCAGATCGAGGCCACGATCGCCGACCTCGAGGATCAACTTAGCCGGGCGCTGGTGATCGATCCCACGACGCTGTCGGGCAATAAGGTGGTGTTCGGCGCGACGGTCACGCTCACCGACGAGGACAAAAAGAAGGTTCGCTATCAGCTCGTCGGCCAGGTCGAGGCGGATGCCAACCAGGGGCGGATCAGCTTCAATTCGCCGTTGGGACGCGCGCTGATCGGCCGCCAGAAGGGCGAGGATGTCGAGGTTTCGACGCCCTCGGGCGACCGTTATTACGAGATCAAGAAGATCGAGTTCCTCTAGGCGCCATGCAGCGCTTCCCGCGCACAGCCACCAACATCATCGTCGCGCTGACCGCGCTGGCGTGGATCATTGCGGTCGTGCTGGGGCAATCGGCGCAGGCAGCCTATTCGCTCGGCTTCATTCCGCTGCGCGTAGCGGTGCCCTTGGTGCCATTCCCGGCGGCGCCGGTGTACCTGACCCCGCTGACGGCGACCCTGGTTCATTCGAACCTCGTGCACGTTGGTTTCAACCTGCTGATCCTCCTGTGGTGCGGGTCGCAGGTCGAGCGCGTGATCGGCGCCTCCGGACTGATCGTGCTGTACGTGGTGGGCGCCTATGCCGCCGCGGCGGCGCAATGGGGCGTCAACCCCCACGCCAGCGTGCCGATGATCGGCGCGAGCGGAGCGATCAGCGCGGTGATGGGCGCCTATGCGCTGAGCTTCGGCCGGGCCAAGCCCTTGACCAACAACCTGCGCGTCAACCGATTGATCAACGTCGCCTGGCTCCTCGTGGCCTGGACCGTGCTCCAGGCGATGATGGGCTGGCTCGGCAACCAGCAGGGATATCTGCTGGCGACCCCCGCGCATGTCGGCGGGTTCGCGGCGGGGCTGCTGTTGCAGCGCCCGCTGCTGCTGTGGCGGTACCGGAAGGCCTAAGTCGCCGGCTGCTTCGGCCGCGAAATCCCGTCCGACTCCGGCTCGAGCAGCCGATGCAGGTGGACGATCACATATTTCATCTCGGCATCGTCGACCGTGCGCTGGGCCTTGCCGCGCCAGGCATCCTCGGCTTCAGCATAGCTGTCAAAGACGCCGACCAGGTCGATCGTCTTGAGGTCAAAGTCGAGGCCGCGCGGGTCCTGAACGCGTCCGCCGAAAACCAAGTGAAGCTTGCTCATGGCCCCTCCGCTAACTGATCAGCGCGTTTCCGTCAGCCCTTGCGAACGGCGTCGAGTGCGGCATCGGCCGAGGCGCGCGCAGCATTCGTCAGCCCATCGAGCAGGTTGCGGATGGTCTCCTCACCCTTCTCGCGGCTGATCCCGAGCTCGCCGAGGCGCTGCGTGCCGGTGTCTCGCGCGGCGTCAATCGCGGCGCGGGCACTGTCCTTGGCCCGCCGTGCGGTCGGCCGCACGAGCCGCGTCTCGGTTTCGGTGCGGGGGAGCAAGGCAGCGATCAGCGCCCCAGCGGCGATGCCGCCGGCGAGAGCGATCAGCGGTGCCTGGCCGAGCGTGTCGGTCGTTCGTCCGCGCGCGTCGTCATAGGCGCGGATGGCGCGCTGGCGAGCGGTTTGCGGCGCCTGCGCGTCCTCGGTCGTGCGGGCGGTGTCGCGGTCAGTCATTGGCTTTCTCCGTATGCGGTTGCTTCGATCGGGCCTTGCAGGCCTTTCGTGATTTGCGCTTCTCGCCGACGCCATCAATCAGCTTGCCGGCGAGGTCGATCAGCGGCTCGCGGGCCAGGAACATGGCGATCGCCGCGACGACGCCGGTGGTAGCGAGGGGTCGCGTCCGGACCGCGTCGACCGCATCCTCGGCGAGGTCAGCGCCTTTTTCCTTGGCGCCCTGCCACGCGTCTTTGGCCAGCACCTTGGGGCTGAGCCGGTCCTGCAGCTCATACGCCGTGGCCATGGCGCGTGCGCGGCTCCGGTCGACCTCCGCCCGGGCAGCGACGATTTCGGCTGAATCCCTCACAGGTCGCGCCTCAACCGCTGATAGCCGTACCAGCCGAGCAGCCCGGCAATGGCGGCGAAGATCAGCATGCCGACGAAGCCGGCCGCGAGTGGGCCGATGAATGTCTCGAGCGCGACGACCACGCCGAGGGCAAGCGCCGTGACCGCAGCGAGAGCGCAGATGAAGGCGAGCCCGAATAGGGCCGCCGGGATGGCCAGGGCCTTGCCCTTGGCGGACGCAATCGCCTTGGCGAGGCCGATCTCGGCGCGCGCATAGGCCTTGCCGTTCTCGATCAGCTCATGGACGAGCTCACCGATCGGGCGTTCGGGCGGAGGCGGTCCGGGATCGACGGGCTTGAGCATTAGTGTCCCAAATTCCTCAATCGTCGTCCTCGCTCCGGTCGTCAGGCGCGAGCCCGGTCTTGAGCAGCCGTGCGACGACGAAGCCGACGACGGCCGCTCCGGCGAGTGCGATGCCCGGGCTGTTGCGGACGAAATTGCGCGTGTCCTCGATCAGCTCGTCGGGATCCTTGGCGGCGAGACCGTTGGCGGTATCCTCGAGCGCGCCGGCGGCGCGGCGGGCATAATCGCCATATTCGGAGCCGAGCCGCTCATCGATGCCGGTGGCGGTGTCGCCGATCATCTTGGAAACGTTGGCAAGCGCTTCGGATGTGCGCTCGAGCCCCTGGGTGACGAAGCCGCGGGCCTTTTCTCCGGCCTGGCTCGACAGCTGCTCGCGCCCTTCGCGGATGCGGTCGACGAGGCCGCGTTCGGCTTCCTCGCGTGACGCCGCAGTTCCTTTCCTGGTGACCACTGCCGTATCCTTCACCGTCGTTGCGTCGCCATCACCTGTCGCCGCGGCGCCCTGGATCACCGTGTCGGTCCCATCGGGCAGCTCGGCAGTCGTATCGTCAGTCCTTTGATCGGTCATCGGGCCAGTCCTCCTCTACCGTTTCAACCCGGAATCTTCCGCCTTCGTTCCGGTCGCCTGGGCCGAAAGTTGCACGCCCGAACGCTCGGCCTATTAGGCTTGCGCGTACCCCCATATTGTTACGCGCCCGCAAGAAGGAAAGCCATGACCGCGATTGTCGACGTTCACGCCCGCCAGATCCTCGACAGCCGGGGCAATCCGACCGTCGAGGTGGACGTGACGCTGGAGGACGGGAGCATGGGCCGGGCAGCGGTGCCCTCGGGCGCTTCGACCGGCGCACACGAGGCCGTCGAGCTGCGCGACGGGGACAAGAGCCGCTGGGGCGGCAAGGGCGTGATGAAGGCGGTGCAGGCGGTCAACGGCGAGATCGCGGAGGCCGTCGTCGGCCTCGAGGCCGAGGACCAAGCCGAGCTCGACCGCATCATGATTGATCTCGACGGGATGGAGAACAAGGCTCGGCTCGGCGCCAACGCCATTCTCGGCGTCAGCCTCGCCACCGCCAAGGCCGCGGCCGATGCGCGGTCGCTGCCGCTCTATCGCTACGTCGGAGGCGTCGACGCCAATTTGCTGCCGGTGCCGATGATGAACATCCTCAACGGCGGCGCGCACGCCGACAACGGCATCGATTTCCAGGAATTCATGGTGATGCCGGTCGGAGCGCCGACCTTTGCGGAGGCGTTGCGCTGCGGGGCGGAGATTTTCCATGCCTTGAAAAGCGGGCTGCACGCGGCGGGCCTGTCGACTGCGGTCGGCGACGAGGGCGGGTTCGCCCCCGCGATCAACTCGGCGCGCGAAGCGCTGGACTATATCGACAAAGCGGTGAGCGCCGCGGGCTATAAGCTGGGTGATGACGTGGTTCTGGCAATGGACCCGGCGGCCAGCGAGTTCTTCAGGAACGGCCGGTACGAACTGAAGGGTGAGGGGAACAGCCTCAGCCCGGCGGAGATGGCCGATTATTATGTCGCGCTGGCATCAGATTACCCCATTGCCTCGATCGAGGACGGCATGGCGGAGGACGACGCGGAAGGCTGGACGGCGCTGACCGACAAGCTCGGCAGCCGCGTCCAGCTGGTCGGCGACGATGCCTTCGTTACCAACGTCAAGCGGCTGCAGTGGGGGATCGACCATAAGATCGCCAATTCGATCCTGATCAAGGTCAACCAGATCGGCACGCTGACCGAGACGATCGACGCGGTGCGGCTGGCGCAGACGAATGGCTATACCGCGGTCATGTCGCACCGCTCCGGCGAGACCGAGGATTCGACCATCGCCGACCTCGCCGTCGCACTCAGCTGCGGGCAGATCAAGACGGGCAGCCTCGCGCGCTCCGATCGCACGGCGAAGTACAACCAGCTGTTGCGGATCGAGGAAGAGCTGGGGGATACGGCGCGCTTCGCCGGTCGGGCAGCGGTGAAGGCGTATCGGGCGGGCTGATCCACAACTTTATCCCCGCTTTGTCCACCAAATCATTCTTTTCACTTGCGCTTTTGGCTCGCTCGTGATTCTTTTGACGTCATGGTGGGGGGACCGGACCGCATTTTCAGACTGATCCGCAGGGTGGCGATGCCGGCCCTGGCGGTGATCGTCGTCGGGACCTTCGCGGGCCATGCGATTGCCGGGCCGAACGGAATCCTCGCCTGGGGCAGCTATCATCGGGCGCTGCAGCAGCGGCAGGTGGAACTCCAGCAGATCGAGCGGGAGCATTCCCAGCTGAAGCACCGCTCCGACCTGCTCGACCCGAGGAAAGCCGACCCGGACATGGCCGATGAGCTGGTGCGAAAAGATCTTGGCATGGTCCGTCCTGACGAGGTGATCATCCCGCTCGATTGACGCGGCGCCCAAGCCCCAGTTGCCGCTCGCCCAAGCGCCACCTATAGGCTGGGCCGCTTCCAGATTGAGAGAGATTGCCGTGGCGCGAACCGCCAAGAAAGCTGCCGCCCCTGCTGCGCAGCAGGAACCACAGATCGAGCGCCCGCCACAGCCCAAGCGCTACAAGGCGAGCAACGACCAGCTGCTCCAATTCTACCGGGAGATGCTGCTCATCCGCCGCTTCGAGGAGCGCGCGGGCCAGCTTTACGGCCTCGGCCTGATCGGCGGCTTCTGCCACCTCTACATCGGCCAGGAAGCCGTCGCCGTGGGCCTCCAGTCGGCAATGACGGTGGGCAAGGACAGCGTCATCACCGGTTATCGCGACCATGGCCACATGCTCGCCTACGGCATCGACCCCAAGGTCATCATGGCCGAGCTGACCGGCCGCGCCGCGGGCATTTCCAAGGGCAAGGGCGGGTCGATGCACATGTTCAGCGTCGACCATGGCTTCTACGGCGGCCACGGCATTGTCGGCGCGCAGGTCCCGCTCGGCACCGGCCTCGCCTTCAAGCACAAGTACGCGGAGGATGGCGGGGTGTGCCTGACCTACATGGGCGACGGCGCGGTCAACCAGGGCCAGGTCTATGAGGCGTTCAACATGGCCAAGCTGTGGGACCTGCCGGTCATCTACGTCGTCGAGAACAACAAATATGCGATGGGAACGTCGATCGCGCGCTCCTCGGCTGAACCGTTGCTCTACCGGCGTGGCGAAGCGCACCGGATCCCGGGCCTGCAGGTCGACGGCATGGACGTGCTTGCCGTGCGCGGCGCCGCCGAGGTGGCGCTCGAATGGACGCGCAGTGGCAAGGGACCGATCCTCATCGAATTCCTCACCTACCGCTACCGTGGCCACTCGATGTCCGACCCGGCGCGCTACCGCACCCGCGAAGAAGTGCAGGACGTGCGCGAGCATAATGACCCGATCAGCCACGCCGAGCGCGGTCTTCTCGCGATGGGCGTGAAAGAGGACGAGCTCAAGGCGATCGACAAGAAAATCAAGGATATCGTAGTCGAAGCTGCGAAGTTCGCTGAAGATGCGCCGGAGCCGGCGCCGGCCGAGCTCTACACCGACGTCCTGGTGGGGAGCTATTGATGACGGTCGAGCTGAAAATGCCCGCGCTCTCCCCGACAATGGAGGAGGGGACGCTCGCCAAATGGCTGGTTAAGGAAGGCGACGACGTCAAATCCGGCGACATCCTCGCCGAGATCGAGACCGACAAGGCGACGATGGAGTTCGAGGCGGTCGACGAGGGCAAGATCGCCAAGATCCTCGTTCCCGAAGGCACCGACGGCGTGAAGGTCGGGCAGCCGATCGCTCTGCTCACCGGCGATGG
>JBDTZJ010000085.1:0-7429 GCA_040005255.1 Sphingomicrobium sp. | reverse complement strand
TTAAGCGTATGGAGGCTTATCCAGCCCCGCCGGGCTCTTCGTGAAAATCTCGCAGCCGGTGTCGGTAATCCCGATCGAATGTTCGAACTGCGCCGAGAGCGAGCGGTCGCGAGTGACCGCGGTCCAGCCGTCGTCGAGCACCTTCACGTCGGCGCGCCCGAGGTTGATCATCGGCTCGACGGTGAAGAACATCCCGGGCCTGAGCTCAGGCCCCGTGCCCGGGCGGCCGGCGTGGACGACCTCGGGGCTGTCGTGGAACACCCGACCGACGCCGTGGCCGCAGAAGTCGCGCACGACGCTGTAGCGGTTGCTCTCCGCATAGCGCTGGATGGCGTTGGCGATGTCGCCGAGATGATTGCCGGGCTTCGCCTGCTCAAGGCCGAGCATCAGGCATTCATAAGTGATGTCGACCAGCTTCTTCGCGCGCAGCGGTACGTCGCCGACCAGGTACATTCGGCTCGAATCGCCGTGCCAGCCGTCGACTATGGGCGTCACGTCGATGTTGACGATGTCGCCGTCCTTGAGCGTCTTTTCGCTGGGGATACCGTGGCAGACGACATGGTTGATCGAGATGCAGCTGCTCTTGGTGTAACCGCGGTAACCGAGCGTCGCCGGGAGAGCGCCGGCGTCGAGCGCCATTTTGTAGACGATATCGTCGAGCTCCTGCGTTGAAACGCCGGGCACGACGTGCGCCACCAAAGCGTCGAGGATTTCGGCCGCCAGGCGCCCGGCACGGCGCATCCCTTCGAACCCTTCCGGGCCGTGGAGCTTGATGATTCCGTTCTTGGCCTCGACGCGGTCGTCGGCGGCCACGGTGATGTATTGAGTCATGAGGCCAAGATAGGCAGTGGACATCACAAAGTCGAATGGGAGAGCGGCGCTTGAGCGGTGAATCGAGGCAATGGACCGCCGCTTTGGTCGTGATCGGCGACGAGATCCTGTCGGGCCGCACGCAGGACAAGAATGTCGCGCAGGTCGCGGAATGGCTGAACCAGCACGGCATAAGGCTTGCCGAGGTGCGGATCGTCCCCGACGACAGTGAGCGCATCGCCGAGACGGTGAACGCGCTGCGCGCGGCTCACGACTATCTGTTTACCACCGGGGGGATCGGTCCGACGCACGACGACATTACGGTCGATGCGATGGCGCAGGCGTTCGGCGTGCCGGTCGTCGTCCATCCCGAGGCACGCAAGATCCTCGAGGATTATTATCGCGACCGGCCGGGCGGGCTGACCGACGCGCGCCTCCGCATGGCGCGGGTGCCCGAGGGCGCCGAGTTGATTGCCAACCCGAGCTCGGGAGCGCCGGGCGTGAAGGTGGGCAACGTCTATATCCTCGCCGGTGTGCCTTACATCGCGGCAAGCATGCTCGAGGCGCTGACCGGGAAGCTTGAGGGCGGGCGGCCAATCGTGTCGGTGACGGTCGGCGCGCGCGCGCCCGAGAGCGATGTCGCGGACCTGCTGCGCGAGACCGAGGCTGCGAACCCGGGCGTCGCAATCGGCAGTTATCCCTTCTTCAAGGAAGGACGGTACGGCGCCAACTTTGTCATTCGCTCGGAAGACGGCGAGCTGGCCAAGCGCACCGGCGAGGAATTGTCGGAGAAGCTGCGCGAAGCGGGCTACGAACCGGTCGAAGGGGGTCTATAAGCGCACCCATGACGCGCGCGCTGATCGACGGTTTTGGACGGCGAATCAGCTACGTCCGGCTGTCGGTGACCGACCGCTGCGACTTCCGCTGCCGTTACTGCATGGCGGAGCGGATGGACTTCCTCCCGAAGGAGCAGCTGCTCAGCTTCGACGAGATCGAGGCCCTGGCTGACCTGTTGATCGAGCGCGGGGTGACGAAGCTGCGGCTGACCGGCGGCGAGCCGCTGGTGAGGCGCGGGATCCTCGAGCTTGTGGCGCGGTTCGGCACGCGCCTCGGGCGCGGGCTCGGCGAGCTGACGCTGACCACCAACGGCAGCCAGCTTGGGAGCGCGGCGGAGAGCCTGTTCGCGAGCGGCGTCCGGCGGGTGAACGTCAGCCTCGACAGCCTCGATGCCGGCAGGTTCGCGCACATCACGCGGCGCGGCCGGCTCGACCAGGTGCTGGCCGGGATTGCCGCGGCCAAGACGGCCGGATTGCGCGTCAAGATCAACATGGTCGCTCTCAAGGGCATCAACGAGGACGAGATCGAGCCGATGCTGCGCTGGTGCGGCGGGCAGGGCTTCGACCTGACGCTGATCGAGACCATGCCGCTGGGCGAGGTCGAGGAGGAGCGGGCGGCGCACTATGTGCCGCTGGACGCGGTGAAGCGGGAGCTCGACCAGCGCTTCACCCTCGTGCCGACGCTCGCGCGGACCGGTGGGCCGGCGCGCTATTTCGACGTCGTGGAGCTTGGCGTGCGGCTAGGGCTCATCACCCCGATCAGCGATAATTTCTGCGCCGGTTGCAACCGCATTCGCATCACCGCGACGGGCACAATCTACGGCTGCCTCGGCCATGACCAGAGGGTTGAGTTGCGCGACCTGCTCCGCGCGGGTGACATGGCTGCTGCAGCCGCCGCTCTCGACGCGCTAATCGCCGGCAAGCCCGAGCGTCACCGGTTCGACATCGCTGCCGCGGAGCCGGCGGTCGAGCGCTTCATGTCGGTGACCGGGGGCTGATCGAGCGTTGACTCAGGCCGGCCGAAAATCCACATCGGCGGCCGCCGCGGTGAAAGCCCTTGGGCGGGTATGATGTAATGGTAGCCTGTCAGCTTCCCAAGCTGAACGCGCGGGTTCGATTCCCGCTACCCGCTCCATAAAGGCTCATGCTGGGGGCATGAGCCTTTATGGAGCGCGCTGCGCCCTGGCGCAGCGGCGACAACCTCACCCTATCTCGTTCTGATATTCGAACAGGTGGTGGGTCTCATAGAGGCCGGCGTTGAGGTACGGGCTGCCTTTTACGAAGGCCTCGGCCTTCGCGTGGTCATCGACCTCGAAGACCATCATCATTCCGGCACGGCGGCCGGACTCGTCGCGCATCGGGCCGACGCTGTGGATCTTGATGTAGGGCTGTTGCAGGAAGTCGTTCGTCATCTGCTGCACGTCCTGCGGAACGGGTCCCGCATCCGCTTTCAAGAAGCCCATCCACACGAACAGCATCGGCGCCTCCTGGCTTGCAGTTCGACAAAGCAATAGTCGGGCGCCCGACGCAACATGAAATCTTGGACAGGTTGGAAACGAAAATCGTTTTAGCCGTTGCTGACTATAAGCAAGCTTACTATATCGGTTGCGGGACGAAACGGATGGAAATGCTTCCCTTCGAGATCAGCGAGACCGCGCATGCGCTCCGCAAGGCGTTCGACCGCCGTGCGGTCGGCATGGGCGTCACGCGCGCGCAGTGGAAGGTGCTGTTTCGGCTCGAGCGGCAACCGGGCCTGAGGCAGATCGAGCTTGCCGACATGCTCGACATCGAGCCGATCACCTTGTCGCGGATCATCGACCGGCTGGAAGAGGCCGAGCTGGTCGAGCGGGTCGCCGATCCGTCCGACCGCCGCGCCTGGCGGCTTCATGTCACCGTGAAGGCGGAGCCGCTGATCGAGAAGCTGCGCGCCGTCGCCGACAAGATGATTTCCGAAGCGTTTGCCGGGATCGACCCGGAGCAGATTGCAATCACCAGGGCGGTGCTGGGGCGCGTGCGTGACAACGCAACCCGGTCCGCGCCGATGAACAGGGCTTCGAACCTATGAACAAGATGCAGACCGAGCCGATCGCGGCGGCCGAAGCGGCGGAGGTCCCCCGGGAGGGGCGGCTGCGTGGCGCGGATGGCGGCCGCAACTGGACGCGGACGATCCTGCTCCTGATCGTGCCGGCGCTGCTGGTCATCGGCGGCGCCTACATGTGGCTCACCAGCGGCGGCAGCGTGTCGACCGATGACGCGCAGGTGAAGCAGGACATCGTCTCGGTCAGCGCCCAGGTTACCGGACCGGTCCAGCAGGTGTTCGTGCGCAATGGCGCGCGCGTGACGCGCGGCGACATTCTGTTCCGCATCGACCCGGCGCCGTTCCGCGTGGCGCTCGAAAACGCCGAGGCGCAGCTCGCCGCGGCGAAGCTCCAGACGACCCTGCTCGTCACCCAGGCGGCGGGCACCGGGGCCGACATCACCGGATCACAGGCCAACCTGGCGATCAAGCAGAATGCGCTCGGCCGGCAGCAGGCGCTGCTCAAGCAGGGCTTCACCACACGTGCCGATTATGAGGATGCTCTGAACGAGGTGCGCACCGCCGAGCAGCAGCTCGCCGACGCCCGCGCTCGCGCCGCCAACGCGCACGCCGCGCTGGCGCCGGGCGAACAGCCGTCGATCGCCCAGGCCCAGGCCGCAGTCGACAAGGCGCAGCTCGACTTGTCCCGCACCGAAGTCCGCGCGCCGATGGACGGCGTGGTCGAGAACGCCGACAATTTGCAGGTCGGGCAGATGGCGGTGACCGGACTTGGGATGCTGTCGCTGGTCCATAGCCAAAACGCCTGGGTCGAAGCCAATTTCAAGGAGAAAGACGTCGGTCGGATGCACCCGGGGCAGAAGGCATCGGTCAAGGTCGACGCTTATCCCGGGCAGAAGTTCGTCGCCCACGTGCAAAGCGTCGGCGCCGGAACCGGCGGCGAATTCTCGCTGCTCCCGGCGCAGAATGCCAACGGCAATTGGGTCAAGGTGACCCAGCGCGTGCCGGTCCGGATCGCGTTCGACGGCCATCCGGCCAAGCCGATGATCGCCGGCCTGTCGGTCAGCGCCACCGTCACATTCGACGACACGAGCAAGTAACCGTCGTGGCGACGACGCCCGATAACAGCCCGACGCATGTCCTGCCGAGGGGACAGCGGATCATCGTCACGATCGGCGTGATGATGGCCGTTCTCCTGCAGGTTCTCGACACGACCATCGCCAATGTCGCGCTTCCGCACATGCAGGCGAGCCTCAGCGCGACCCAGGACACGATCAACTGGGTTCTGACGAGCTACATCGTCGCCTCGGCAATCGCGCTGCCGATCAGCGGCTGGCTCGCCGACAAGGTCGGGCGCAAGCGGTTGTTGCTGATCTCTGTGGTGGTGTTCACCGTCGCGTCGGTGATGTGCGCGACCGCGACCTCGCTGGTCGAAATGGTCCTGTTCCGGGCGCTTCAGGGTGTCGGCGGCGCTTTCATCGTGCCGCTCGCCCAGGCGACCCTGTTCGACATCAACCCGCGCGACAAGCAGGGCCAGGCGATGGCGCTGTTCGGCGGCGGGGTGATGATCGGCCCGATCCTCGGCCCAGTGCTCGGCGGCTGGCTGACCGACAATTACAATTGGCGCTGGGTGTTCCTGGTCAACCTGCCGGTCGGCATCATTTGCGCATTCGTCATGTTGCGCTTCATGCCCAAGACCGAGACCCACGAGCGCAAGTTCGACCTGTTCGGCTTCGCGCTGCTCGGAATCGCGCTCGGCGCCCTGCAACTGGCCCTCGACCGCGGGCAGCAGAACGATTGGTTCCAGAGCTGGGAGACGATCATCGAGGTCGGCGTTGCGATCGCCTCGGGCTGGATGTTCATCGTCCAGATGATCACGTCCAAGCATCCTTTGTTCGAGCGCTCGATGTTCGCCGACCGCAATTTCGCCACCGGCATGCTGTTCATGGCGGTGACCGGCGTGCTGCTGCTCGCCGGGCTCGCGCTGCTCCCGCCGCTGCTGCAGAACCTCTACGGCTATTCGGTGCTCCAGTCGGGTTACCTGACCGCCCCGCGCGGAGTCGGCACGCTGATTTCGATGCTCCTCGCGGGCCGCCTCGTCGGCAAGATTGATTCGCGCCTGTTGGTCGGGATCGGCGTCGCCCTGATGGGTATCTCGCTGTACATGATGACCGGCTTTGCGATCGACCAGCCGTCGCAGCCGGTGATCACCAGCGGTGTCGTCCAGGGCCTCGGCCTGGGGCTGATTTTCGTGCCGTTGCAGACGCTCGCGTTCGAGACTCTCGCGCCGCGCATGCGGACGACCGCGGCGGCGCTCCTGAACTTGTCGCGCAACATCGGCGGCTCGATCGGCATTTCGGTGGTCAGCGCGCAGCTCGTTCGGATGACCCAGGTCGCCCATGCCGACCTCGCCCGCAACATCACCGAGCAGACCATCCCGACCCTCAATTCGCCGGCGCTTCAGGCAATCGCGCCGCAGGCCGGGGTGGCGCTCGCCTACATCAACGGCGAGATCACCCGGCAAGCGCTGTTCATCGCCTATCTCGACGACTTCAAGCTGATGATGATGGTTACGTTCGCAGTGCTTCCGCTGCTGCTGTTCATGAAACGCGGGCAGCGCGTCGGAACCGGCGGCCCGCCAGCCCACATGGATTAAATCGAAGAAGGAGAAGACGCATGTTCGAGGTCGGCAAAAGGCGGCTCGGCAAGAATGGCCCGGAGGTTTCGGCCATCGGCCTTGGCTGCATGGGCATGAGCGAATTCTATGGCGCCCACAGCGACCAGGAATCGATAGCAACCATCCACCACGCGCTCGACCGCGGGGTGAACTTCCTCGACACCGCCGACATGTACGGCGTCGGCAGGAACGAGGAGCTGGTCGGCAAGGCCATTCGCGACCGCCGCGACGGCGTGTTCCTCGCCACCAAGTTCGGCAACGTCCGTGGCCCGGGCGGCGAGTTCCTCGGCGTCAAGGGCGACCCTGACTATGTCCGCTCGGCCTGCGAGGCGAGCCTGAAGCGGCTCGGGGTCGAGGTGATCGATCTCTATTACCAGCACCGCGTCGACGCCAACGTGCCGATCGAGGACACGGTCGGGGCGATGGCCCGGCTGAAAGAGGAGGGGAAAATCCGCTTCCTCGGCCTGAGCGAGGCCGCACCTCGCACCATCCGCCGCGCGGCCGCGGTCCACACCATCACGGCGGTCCAGACCGAGCTGTCGCTGTGGAGCCGCGATGCCGAAGCCGAAGTGCTGCCGACGGTGCGTGAGCTCGGCATCGGCTATGTCGCATATTCGCCGCTCGGCCGCGGCTTCCTGACCGGCCAGATCAAGTCGCCCGATGATTTCCCGGAGGACGATTTCCGCAAGTTCCACCCGCGCTTCCAGGGTGAGAATTTCGCGAAGAACATCGAGCTGGTCGGCGAGGTCGAGGCGATCGCGAAGGAGAAGGGCTGCACCACCGCCCAGCTCGCGCTTGCCTGGGTGCTGGCGCAGGGCGAGGACATCGTGCCGATCCCGGGAACCAAGCGGGTGCGCTACCTCGACGAGAATATCGGCGCGCTCGACGTTAAGCTGACCGGCGAGGAGCTGCGGCGGCTCGACGAGATCCTGCCGCCGGGTGCCGCGGCGGGGCCGCGCTACCACGACCGCGGGATGGAGACCGTGAACCTTTAGGGTGCCCGGACGACCCTACCACCCTTGATCACGAGGCGGACATGCTCGACCGCCGAGACGTCGCGCGTCGGGTCGC
>JBDTZJ010000084.1:0-7438 GCA_040005255.1 Sphingomicrobium sp. | reverse complement strand
TGTCGACGTTCACGATAGACACGAGCACCAGCCGCGCGACGCCGTCGCCCGTGCCAGGCAAGCGGATGACCGCGCCGGCTATCCGCGCCCGAAAGCTCGAGGGGAAGACCGAACAGCCGATCGTGATGCTCACTGCCTACACGATGCGGATGGCCCAGCTGCTCGATCCGCATTGCGACATGCTGCTGGTTGGCGACAGCCTGGGTCAGGTGATCTACGGCCTGCCCTCGACGATCCCCGTGACCATGGGGATGATGTGCGCGCACGGCGCCGCGGTCGTGCGCGGCAGCTGGCACGCGCTGGTTGCGGTCGACATGCCGTTCGGCAGCTATGAGGGCTCGCCGCGGCAGGCGTTCGACTCCGCCGCTCGGATCATGAAGGAAACGGGGTGCGCGGCGGTCAAGCTTGAGGGCGGTGAAGCGATGGCGCCGACGATCGAGTTCCTGACGCACCGCGGCATCCCGGTGATCGGTCATGTCGGGCTGACGCCGCAGGCGGTCAACGTGCTCGGCGGATATGGCGCGCGCGGGCGCGAGGAGCGTGAGGCGGGCAAGATCATCGCCGACGCCAAGGCCGTCGATCAGGCGGGCGCCTTCTGCATCGTCGTCGAAGGCGTGCTCGAGGGTATTGCCAACGACATTACCAAGGCGGTTGGAGCGCCGGTCATCGGCATCGGTGCATCGGCCGAGTGCGACGGGCAGGTCCTCGTTACCGACGACATGCTCGGCATGTTCGAGCGCACGCCCCGGTTCGTGAAGCGCTACGACGACCTTGCAACGCGGATTGGCGAGGCTGCGCGCGCCTATGCCGACGAGGTGCGCTCGCGGTCCTTCCCGACCGCCGCCCAGACCTATCGTCCCAAGTAGCCCCCTTTGCGTTTGGCGCGGCAGCCGCTAGACGAGGCGCCGCCAGCTTCCGTTAATCCCGGGTGGGGAAGGGGAGCTGCCGGCACATGGATCCCCGATCGAGCGGACTGAAGCACGTTGGCGCAACCCCCTGATGTTGGTGAGACTTTCCTTCGCGAGGTGGATGAGAATCTGCGCCGCGACCAGATGCGCGATTTCTTCAAGGCCTATGGCAATTGGCTGATTGCTGCGGTCGTGTTGTTCCTGGCCGCGAGCGGTGGGCTGATCTGGTGGAGGCAGCACCAGGTCGAGCAGTCCGCGGCCCAGGTCGAACAGCTCGCCGGCGTCTATAAGGATATCGGCGAGGGCAAGACGGCGCAGGCTCCGCAAAAGCTCAGCGAACTGGCGAACAGCGGCAGCAAGGCCGTCCGCGGATCCGCCATGTTCGCGCGCGCCGCGCTGGCGCTCCAGCAAGGCGACACCAAGACGGCCATCGCGTCCTACAAGACAGCCGCTGCGGACAGCGGACTGCCGCGGCCGTACCGCGATGCCGCGCTCATCCGCCAAACCGCGCTCGAATTCGACCAGCTCCAGGCGCAGGAGCTGATCACACGCCTCCAGCCGCTCGCCAAGCCCGGCGAACCATGGTTCGGCAGCGCCGGCGAAATGACCGCGATGGCGCTCGCCAAGCAGGGCAAGCGCGCGGAGGCCGGTCAGCTGTTCGCCGCCATCGCCAGGGACAATACAGTCCCCAAATCCATTCGTGAGCGCGCCACGCAGCTCGCCGCTTCGTTCGGCGTCGACATCAGCGCCGCGCTCCAGACCCAGGCCCGGTAGGACCAAGAATGACGAGATCGAAAAACTTCCGTGTCGCCTTGATGATTGCCGCAGCGTTCGCTGCGAGCGGTTGCGGGGTGTTCAAGAAGGGCAAGAAGAGCAACACGCCGGTGCTCGGTCAGCGCGTCGCTGTGCTGACCGGCGAGAATGACGTGACCGTGGATCCGGCGACGACGGTGCTGCCGATGAGCCTGCCTGAAGCCGTCGCCAACAGCGACTGGTCGCAGTCCGGCGGCAATGCCAGCAAGTCGATGGGCCAGCTCGCGCTCGGCAATGTGCTGGCCAGCGCGTTCAGCGTGCAGGCGGGTCGGGGCAGCTCGCTGACCGCGCGGCTCGCCGCTGCGCCGGTCGTGGCGGGCGGCCGTGTCTATGTGATCGACACGCTCGGCACCGTCCGGGCGTTCGACGGGCGCTCCGGCGCGGCGATCTGGTCTAGCCAGACGCCGACCGAAAAGGGCGGCGAGGGTTCGATGTACGGCGGCGGCATCGCCTACGACCAGGGCCGACTCTACGCCACCAATGGCCTCGGCTTTGTCGTGGCGCTCGACGAGCGCAACGGCGGCATCGTCTGGAAAGTGAGGCCCGGAGGGCCGCTGCGCGGCGCGCCGACGGTTGCCAACGGCGCCGTCTATGTGATGAGCCAGGACAATCAGCTCTATTCGCTCAAGGAGGACGACGGCACGACCAACTGGTCGCAGGCGGCCAGCCTCGAGATCGCCGGCGTGTTCGGCTCGGCCTCGCCGGCGGTTGGCCAGGGCACCGTCGTCGCCGGCTTCTCGTCCGGCGAACTCAACGCCTATCGCTACGAGAACGGGCGCGAGGTGTGGCAGGACGCGCTGCAGCGGACCAGCATCCGCACCAGCGTGTCGACGCTCAATGACATCGACGCCGACCCGGTGATCGACGGTGGGCAGGTGCTTGCCGTCGGCCAGGGCGGGCGGATGGTCGCGCTCGACCTGATTACCGGCCAGCGCCAGTGGGAACTCAACCTCGCCGGCATTTCGACGCCGTGGCTTGCGGGCGACTGGATCTTCGTCGTCACCGACGAGGGCAAGCTCATCTGTATCTCGCGCCAGAACGGGCATATCCGCTGGATCAACCAGCTGCCGCAGTTCCGAAAGGCGAAGTCGAAGAAGGGCGAGATCGATTATTCGGGGCCGGTACTGGCCGGCGGCCGGCTGATCGTCACCGGCTCCAACGGGGCGCTGATCACCGTCGATCCGACGACTGGCGCATTCCAGAGCCAGACGAGCGTCGGCGCTGGCGTAAGCTTGCCGCCGGTGGTCGCCAATTCGACGCTCTACATCTTCGACGACCGCGGCCGCCTCCTCGCTTACCGCTAGCGCTCCTGCGCAGGCGGGAGCCCGGACTTTTTCTTTAAGACTGGACCCCTGCTTGTGCCGGGGTACAGGGCGTGCATGCCGCTTCCGACCATCGCCATCGTTGGCCGCCCGAACGTCGGCAAATCGACCCTGTTCAACCGGCTCGTTGGAAAGCGCCTGGCGCTGGTCGACGACCGCCCCGGGGTGACCCGCGACCGGCGGGAAGGCCATGCGACGCTGCTCGGGCTCGATTTCCGGGTCATCGACACTGCCGGCTTTGAAGACGAGGACCCGCAGTCGCTCCCAGGGCGGATGCGGCAGCAGACCGAGGCAGCGGTCCGCGACGCCGACGCGGCGCTATTCATGATCGACGCGCGCGAAGGATTGACCCCCATCGATGAGGAGATCGGGCGCTGGCTTCGGGCGGAATCCACACCGGTCGTCGTCATCGCCAACAAGGCCGAGGGCGGAGCAGGCGAAAGCGGTACGCTCGACGCCTACCGCCTCGGATTTGGCGAACCGATCGCGCTCAGCGCCGAGCATGGCGAGGGCGTGGCTGACCTGTTCCAAGTGCTTCGGCCGCTGGTCGAGCGCGAGGACGACGACGAGGAGGAGCCGGAGGAGGGCGCGGGCGCGATTCTGAAGCTCGCCGTCGTCGGCCGGCCCAACGCCGGCAAGTCGACTTTGGTCAACCGCATGTTGGGCGAGGAAAGGATGATCACTGGCCCCGAAGCCGGGATCACTCGCGATTCGATCAGCCTCGACTGGGAATGGGAAGGCCGGCCGGTGCGGCTGGTCGACACCGCGGGCCTGCGCAAGCGCGCGAAAGTCGACGACAAGCTTGAGCGCCTGTCCGTCGCGGATACCAGCCGGGCGATCGATTATGCCGAAGTGGTGGTGCTCCTGTTGGACGCCACGCGGGGTCTTGAAGTGCAGGACCTCAAGATCGCCTCTCAGGTGATTGAGGAAGGCCGGGCGCTGATCATCGCGCTCAACAAGTGGGACGTCGCCGACCACGCCTCCGCGCTGTTCAACGGCGTCAAGGCTGCGCTGGGCGAAGGCCTGGCGCAGCTTCGCGACGTACCGCTGCTCACCGTGTCGGCGAAGACGGGCAAGGGCGCGGACACGATCCTCAAAGTGGCGTTCGAACTGCGCGAGGCATGGAGCCGGCGCGTGCCCACCGGCGAGCTCAACCGCTGGTTCGAGGCCGCGATCGAGGCCAATCCGCCGCCCGCACCCAAGGGCCAGCGGATCAAGCTCCGCTATATCACCCAGGTGAAGAGCCGCCCGCCCACGTTCGTGGTGTTCGGCAATCGCACCGACGAGCTCCCCGAAAGCTATCGCCGCTACCTGCTCAACGCGATGCGGCGCGACCTGAAGTTTGGCCCCGTGCCCATTCGCCTGGACTTCCGCGGCCGCTCCAACCCGTTCGACCGCGACCGCCGCTAGCCTCGCTAAGGAGAATTTTACACTTTCGGCCCTATCCCCATCGACCGTGGGTTCACTCCCGGAGACGTCCGGCGTTTGAGGAGCATTGAAGTTGGCCGAGGAGGCTCGAGACGCCGTCGACTGGACGCACTTCGAGAAAAGCAGGACCGAGCTCGGTCCGGCCTTCATCCGCATCCTGAGCTACTTCAAGGAAGACGGCGTCAAGTCGATCGGCCAGATCGAGCAGGCGATGCGCGAGGAGAACACGACCGCGCTCGTCGTCCCCGCGCATACTCTCAAGGGCGAAGCGCGGCAGCTCGGCGCCGAGCCGCTGGCAAAAATCGCCGAACTGATCGAGACGACCGCACGCTTCTGCCTCGAGTCGCGCCGCTTCCCCGACGAGTTGGTGCCGCAGGTGGTCGAGCTCCGGAGCCTGTTCAACCAGACCGTCGAGCTGTTCGAGAAAGCGACCAATCCGCTCGTCCAGCGCGCCGCGCCGACCGGCTTCGGCCGCAAGGTCAGCAACCAGGGCTTCGGCCGAATCTAATCTTTTGCCGGCTCCGACTGGAGCTGGACATAGTTTTGGATCCCCATGCGGGCGATCATCTCGAACTGCTGCTCGAGCGTGTCGACATGCTCTTCCTCATTGTCGAGGATGTCGGAGAACAGGTCGCGGCTGCCGTAATCCCGAACGCTTTCGCAGTGCGCGATAGCCCCCTTCAGCTGCTTTAGCGCTTCGAGCTCCAGCTCCATGTCGCCTTTGAGGATTTCCTCGACATTTTCTCCAATGTGCAGTCGTCCGAGCGCCTGGAAATTGGGCAGCCCGTCGAGAAACAGGATCCGCTCGGCGAGGCGGTCGGCATGCTTCATCTCGTCGATGGATTCGGACCGCTCGAACTGCGCCAGCTTGTCGACGCCCCAATTGTCGAGCAGCCGGTAGTGCAGCCAATATTGGTTGGTCGCGGTGAGCTCGTTCTTCAGCGCTTCGTTGAGCAGCTCGAGAACCTTGGGATCGCCCTTCATTCTTGCCTCCACGCGTCGCGGGAGGCGGATGCGCCGCAGGGCTCAAGCCGTCAAGTCAGGCGGCGACGACGTGGAGGTGGGGGTGCTTGCCACGCTCCTCGTCGATGACTTCCTGCGCATAGTCGAGGCAGCAGCCGCACTGCACTTCGCAATCGAGGCAGGCATAGGCCTTTTCGGGCGTCGAGGCGCCGGCGCGCGCGGCTTCGCGCACTTCCTTCTCGGTGATCCGATTGCAGACGCAGACGATCATGGCGCGCAATATAACGATAATGCGAAACATTCGTAATAGAGTTCATCCGCGCAGGTAGCGCCTCGTAATGAAGGCGGTAGGCCAGCCGACGAGGACGACGTGCGCGAACAATTGGGTGGCGACGGACAAGGGCGCGGGCGGCCATGCGGCGGGGGAGCGGAGCGGCACAACAATCAGGTTCATCACGACATAGGTGATGAGGCCGTAGATCAGGCCGGCCAGCCACGGTCTGTCTGTCAGCGCAGGGACGTTGCGGGCGGCGATCACGAAGCAAGCGACGATGATGCCCATCAAGGCGAAGTGCACGGCGAGACCGAGGACCGAGCCGGCCGCGCCCCAGCCGGTCGCGGCGGGGAAGGGCCCCGAAGCGACGAACCGCAGCATGGCCCCGGCTCTTTACCGCGCATCAACGTCAGGACGACCGCGAGAAGGATGTCCAACGTGCCGCAAACCAGCGTAGCCACCACGATCGGCTTGATGATTGAACCGCGCATCCGGACCTCCTCAGCGATGCTCTTTCCTGATCACCAGCTTCAGCCCTGACCATATGTCGTCGACCGAACAGACCTTCACGTCGACGAGATGCATCGGCAGGCAGACATCGCGGATCACGTCCTCGGTGATGTCCGAGTCGACTTTCGATGCCCTCTTGGGCCAGCTCACCCAGATGAAGCCCGTTGGCGCCAGCAGCGGCATCAAACGGTGCAGCTTGGCGTCGAGGTCCGAACGCTCGGTAACGAAGACATGCGCTGCGTCGATCGGCGGTGCTGGCGCTTTGAGGAGCTCGAACTGCAGCCGTTCGGCCGCGATCTCATTGCTGACACCGTCGGGCATTCCGTCCCGCCACACGCGCATGCCGTCCTTGTGCGACAGCTTCCTCGCCAGCGGCGTCCCGGAATAGCCGGAGGTCATCAAAACTCCGGAGTCAGCTCGCTGCCCATCAGCCTGGGTAAGAAGCCCTCGTGCGCGGCTCGGAGATCGGCGAGGGAAACGCTGAAGGCCGGACCGCTGAGGGCGTTTCCACCGGTGCGGCCGATCGGCGCAGAAAATATCTTCGCTGCGCTTGCGGCGGCCTTGACCGCGTCGGGATCGGTCGTCGCCACCAGCATCCGCCCTTGATCCTCGCCAAACAAAATAGCGGTTGGATTGGGCACATTCGGCAGCGTGACTTCGACACCGATGCCGCCGGCCAGCGCCATCTCGGCAATCGCGATTAACGCACCGCCGTCGCTGATGTCATGGACAGCGCTAACTAGCCCGTCGCCAATGAGTTGCCGGACCAGCTCTCCCAGGCTCCGCTCGACGGCGAGATCAACCTGAGGCGGCGGGCCCTCGCGGCGGTCGTGGCAGACCTCGAGCCACAGCGACTGGCCGACGTGGCCGGTCGAATGGCCGAGGAGCATCAGCGTCTCGCCCTCGGCCTTGAACCCGATCGTCGTGCTTTTCTCCCAATCCTCCAGCAAGCCGACGCCGCCGATCGCCGGCGTGGGCAGGATCGCGAGGCTGCTCCCGTCCTCGTTCTTGGTCTCGTTATAGAGCGAGACGTTGCCGCTCACGACGGGGAAGTCGAGTACGCGGCAGGCTTCGGCCATGCCCTCGATGCAGCCGACGAACTGGCCCATGATCTCGGGCCGCTGCGGGTTGCCGAAGTTGAGGCAGTTGGTGATCGCCAGCGGCTTGGCGCCGACCGCGCACAGGTTGCGATAGGCTTCGGCGACCGCTTGCTTGCCGCC
>JBDTZJ010000083.1:0-7457 GCA_040005255.1 Sphingomicrobium sp. | reverse complement strand
GGCTCGATCGTGGTCCCGGAATCGGTCGAGCACCCGCTCAAATATTATGCCAACAACACGCTTGCCTCGCACCGGCTGATCAGCGCCGCGGTCGACGCGGGGGTGAAGCACATCCTCTTTTCCTCGACGGCCGCCGTGTACGGCGCGCCCGAACGCGTGCCGATCGTCGAGGATGATCCGAAGCTGCCGATCAACCCCTATGGCGCGTCCAAGCTGATGACCGAGCGGATGCTCGAGGACGCGGCGACTGCTCATCCGTTCAACTATGGCGCGCTCCGCTATTTCAACGTCGCCGGCGCCGACCCCGAGGGGCGCACCGGGCAGGTCGGCAAGGGTTCGACACACCTGATCAAGATCGCGTGCGAGGCGGCGGTCGGAAAGCGCGACCACGTTGCCATTTACGGCGACGATTATCCGACGCCCGACGGCACCTGCATCCGCGACTATATCCACGTCAGCGACCTCGCCGCGGCGCATGTCGCGGCGCTCGACTGGCTGACGCAGCGTCCGGGCGAGAACCTCGTCGTGAACTGCGGCTACGGCCAAGGGCTGTCGGTGCTGGAGGTGCTCGACGCCGTCGACAGGGCCAGCGGCAGGCCGCTCAAGCGTGTTGTTGAAGCCCGCCGCGCGGGCGACCCTCCGGCCCTGGTCGCGGCTAATGCCCGGCTGCTGGAGACGCTCGACTGGCGCCCTGCCCATGCCGACATCGACCGGATCGTCGGCGACGCGCTGGCGTGGGAGCGAAAGCTGGCCGAAAAGGCGGCTTAGCCCCTTCTTTACCGTGACGAGGCTATCCGAAAGCCATGCGCGCGCTGGTCGCCCTCGTCTTCGTCATCGGCTTCGTAGCGACGCTGGTCGCGCAGGCCGTGTCGCATTCGACGGGCTCACCGGCTTCGCAATCGCCGCCGGCCGTAGCGACTACTGCAGGAGCCGACACCGATCGGATCGCCGAGCTCAAGGCACAGAATTCGCCGCAATTCACGAGGGAGGACGGAGCGGTCGAGCTGCAGCGCAGCTCCGACGGGCATTTCTACGCCGACGTGCGTATCAACGGCTCGTCGGTCCACATGCTCGTCGACACCGGCGCCTCGGCGATCGCGCTGTCCCGCGACGATGCGCGATCCGCCGGCATCGCGACTTCGATCGGTATGAATGACGTCGTCGGGGAAGGCGCGGACGGCGCCGTCCACGGTGAGTTCGCGCGGCTCGACAAGGTCGAACTCGGCCCCTTGAGCGCCGCGGGTCTCGAGGCGGTGGTCCTCAACGGCGGCCAGCAGTCCCTGCTCGGACAGAGCTTCCTCAGCAAGTTCGCCAGCGTGCAAATCGAGGGCGACCGGATGATCCTGCGCTAGGCCGAGTGCTTAGCTCTGGCGCCTAGCTCTGGCGGATGCCAAGGGTCCGGCGAGCGGCAAAGCCTTGACTATGCGAGGACCGCTCTCTAGGTGGGCGCCGGCTCTTTCGAGCCAATCCGACAACCGAACACGAGACACGAGCAGGCGCCCGGCCATGAAGATTCGCAATAGCTTGAAGTCGCTTAAGGCGCGCCACCGGGACTGCCGAGTCATCCGCCGGCGCGGCCGGACCTACGTCATCAACAAGACGAACCGCCGCTTCAAGGCGCGGCAGGGCTAAACAGCCTTCCGCTTGCGCTTTCGCGCGAGCATTACAACATACTTCCTGGCGGCTACGGCCGGCGAGCGTTCCGGACCAGAAACGAAGGTAAGCTTCGGTTCACTTCGCCTGCGCTAGATCAAGCCGTGAGGAGTTGTCGAATATGGCTTCGGTCAGGAAAATCCTGGTGCTCGGCGGCGTCGTCGCGGTTGCGGCGGCTGGGTTCGCGACGGTCGCTTATGCGCAAGGCCAGCCGCAGACCCCCAAGGGCTGGAGCTATACGCTCGACAAGGACGGCCGCCGCGTGCCCAAGGGCAATCGCGTGACCAATCCCGACGGCAGCTGGCGCGAGGAAGTCCGCCAGGGCAATTGCGTGACGATCAAGGAACGCTCGGCGAGCGGCGAGTATAAGGAAACTCGCCAGTGCAACCCGCAAAACCCGGGCTAAGCGCTATTTCATCTCGGTGAAGCTGCCCTTCGGGCGCTGCTTGATCACGCAGTCGGGTAGGCCGGACCCGCGAACATCCTTGCAGTCGCGCACCTGCGCGCTCCCGTCCGGGCCGGCGAAGATCGCCCAGTCGCGCGCCGCGGCCTTGGCGTACACGCAATGCGCCATCCACATTTCGAGGTTCTTGTAGGTGCCGACGAAGCCCGCGTCGGTGATGCGATCGCAGGTGTAGCCGGCGTCGTAGATCGCGTGCTTGAGGCCGATCGCGAGATTGAACGCGTCGAGCTGGTGGAGCTGCTTCTGCTCGTCCGAGCGGACGCGGATGGTCGGCTGCTGCTGCTGGGGCTGGCTGTTATTGCAGGCGGCGAGACCCGCGAGTGCGGCGAGGGCGAGGGTGCGGCGCATGAGACTCCTCCTTCAGCCTTGATATTCGATCGTGACGCGCGCGGCCGCGGCTTTGGCGCGCTCAACCGCATCCTCAACGCTTGGTCCCCGGGCGAGAGCCACGCCCATGCGCCGATTCTTCAGCGTTTTGGGCTTCGCGAATATCCGCAAATCGACGGGGTAGCCGGGCGCGCCGAGCGCCAGCGCCTCGGCCACGCCTGCGTAAGTGAAGTGATCGCACTCCTGGGTCGCGAGGATCACCGCCGAGGCGGACGGACCGGCGAGCTCAATCGCCGCGATCGGCAGGCCGAGGATCGCGCGCAGGTGAAGCTCGAACTCGTTCGGGAACTGGCTGATCAGGGTCACCATCCCGGTGTCGTGCGGGCGCGGCGACAGCTCGGAGAAAATCGCCTGGTCGCCGCGGACGAAGAATTCGACCCCGAAGATGCCGTGGCCGCCGAGCGCCTCGACGATCTCGCGGGCCTGGAACCGCGCCGAGTGAAGCGCCTCGAGGGGGATTGCGGCGGGCTGCCAGCTTTCGCGGTAATCGCCGTCTTCCTGGCGGTGCCCGACCGGCGCGCAGAACAGCACGCCGTCCCTGGTGGCCACAGTAAGCAAGGTGATCTCGCTGTCGAAGTCGATGAATTCCTCGACGATCACGCGCGGTCGATCGCCGCGCATGTTGGCGACGGCATAGTCCCACGCCTTGCCGACTTCATCTTCGTCTTTTGCCGTGGTCTGGCCTTTGCCCGAACTCGACATGACCGGTTTGATGACGCACGGCAGCCCGACCTCCGCTACGGCGGCGATGGCCTCCTCGCGGGTCTCGGCGAAGCGGTATTTCGAGGTGATGAGTCCGAGTTCGTTGGCGGCAAAGTCACGGATGCCGTCGCGGTTCATGGTCAGCTGCACCGCTTTTGCGGAAGGCGCGACCCGCCAGCCTTCGCCTTCCAGCGTGGCGAGCGCGGCCGTGTCGATCGCCTCGATTTCGGGGATGATGACGTCGGGCTTGTGCTTCTCGACCGCGGCGCGGAGGGCCTTGCCGTCGAGCATCGGGAACACTTCGCAGGCGTCGGCGACCTGCATCGCCGGAGCATTCTCGTAACGGTCGCAGGCGATGACGCGGCAGCCGAGCCGCTTTGCCGCGATCGCGAACTCACGGCCGAGCTCGCCGGAGCCGAGCAGCATCAGGGTAGCGAGATACATCGCGGGGCGATAGCTTCGCCGTTCCATCCCGTCACCCCCGCGGAAGCGGGGGCCCCGGTTAGTTAGGCCACAGCGAGATTCCCGCTTTCGCGGGAATGACGATTCTGGTTGAGTGCGGCCATGAGAACTCTGTTTCTGCTCCCGATGGCGGCACTCCTCGCTGCCGCCCCGCCGGCCAAGCTGCTCACACCCAACGACATCGTCGCCCAGGCACCGGCCTCGGCGTGGAAGACGATCCCCCCCGACGACCTGCTGGTCATCGACCTGGCGAATGGCGGACGGGTTGTGGTGCAGCTGGCGCCGTTATTCGCGCCCGTCCATGTCGCCAACATCAAGGCCTTGGCTCGCGCCGCATATTGGAACGGCGCAAGCGTCTATCGGCTGCAGGACAATTATGTCGCGCAATGGGGCCTCAATGAGAGTGACAAGCCGTGGCCGCCCGGCGTCACCCCCAAGCCACCCGCCGAATATACGCGGGCGCTGAAGGGACTGCGGATTAGGCCGCTGGGTAGCCCGGATCCGTACGCGCCGGGGGCTGGCTTCGCCGACGGCTGGCCGGCCGCCTATAGCGCCAAGGCCGGTTGGGCGAACCTCGCGCATTGCTATGGCAGCGTCGGCGTCGGCCGCAACCTCGCTCCAGACACCGGGACCGGCGGCGAGCTGTACGCCGTCATCGGCCACGGGCCGCGCCAGCTCGACCGCAACATCGCGCTGGTCGGCCGGGTCATCGAAGGCCTCGACCGCTTAAGCTCGCTTCCGCGCGGCACCGAGGCGCTCGGCTTCTACAAGGACAAGGCGCAATATGCGCCGATCGCCGCCATCCGCCTCGCGAGCGACATACCCGCGGGGGACCGGCCCGCTTTTGAGGTGATGGACACGGCGAGCGCGACCTTCGCCCATTATCTCAAGGTGCGCGCGAACCGGCGCGACGACTTCTACCGCGTGCCGGCGGGCGGGGTCGACCTGTGCAACGTACAGGTGCCGGTCAGAAAGAAGGGCTAGCTCAGGCCGCCCAGGCGTGGGCGTCGCGATTCTTGTGCTGGATGACGACCGGCCCGTTGTGCGAGCGCATGCTCGCCTCGGCCAGCGGCAGTGCGGTCGCGCAAAACGCGCACTCGGCGGACATCCGCCCGATGATCCACTGGGTGCGGCCGCAGCCGGGGCAGTGGTTGACCTGATGCTCGCGATAAACGGCGTGATAGCCCCGCTCGTACGGCTTCCAGGCCTCGCTGGTGATCGGCATTGCCACCTGTCCTTTCAAGCGGGGGTCAACGAGCGATCTTCGACGCGGTTGCAGGACCGCTCCGGAATTTGTTGGTGGTTGGAGAGGGGTTCGCGGCAGGCTGCCGTGGAACGCCGACGAGTGGATGGAGTCAGGCGCGGAAAAGTTCGAGCGACACCGGCTCGGCAAACTCCGCACCGAAGCGGTCGCCGGCAATCCATTTGACCACCGCGTTCGCGCGATCGCGTCCGCCCGGCAGGATCAGCCACACCCGCGCGCCGACCTCGAAACGGCCGTCCGCGATCGCCATGAAGCCGGTTTCGGAAAGGTTGAGGACGGTTGCCTCGACGCCACTCGCGCCAAGCTCGCGCATCGTCGCTCCAAACTCGACTGGTGTGCGCCCACCGCGCCGCCGGTCGCCTTCGCCGGCGTCGGAGATACGAGCCTTGAATGTGGTGAAGTTCATTTCCACGCGGCGCCTAATCCTTCGCCCCTGCGAAGGACAGGCCGATCCGCCCGTCGCGGACCCATCGGACCTGGGCTGAAACCACGCCCCTCTCGAGCAGCTGCAGCGGCAGGCGCTCGCCGATGTTGGGGACGTGCGCGAAGAGCAGCATCGCGCCCGACGGCGAGACGTTGACGAGCTGGACCACGTGCTTGCGGCCACGAAATTCGAGCACTCCGGTGCTCGACACCGCCGGATGGCGCGCCTCGCCACGCTCGTCGATGCTGCGTTGCTCGCTGCGCGGGATCATCGCCCCATCAAGAAAGAAACCCGACGCCACCGTTGCACTCCCACTTCAGCCGGGCGAGCATAGCCATGCCCGCTTAAGGATTGGTTTGCGACGAATGCAGCCGTTCGCGATGCGTCTCGTCACGAACCGGCTGGCGGTCGGCGGTGAGGAATTGTATGAACTTCAACTACAGGCGGTTATCGTTTGAAATGAACAGGTTGGTGAGCGGATGAAGCGGCGTATGATGAGCTGGATGATGGCGCTTGGCGGCCTTGCCGCGGCGCCGACGGTCGCGCAGATTCGCCCCATGGGCGTGCCGGCCCCGCGACCTCCGGCGAGCCAGCCGCGCACGAGCGTGCCGGTTTCACCCGCACCCGCGAAAGGCGCAAGCCCCGCGAAAAGCGGCCCCGATGCGCTCGTTCCGAACAACCCGGACTTCAAGGCCGACCAGCCCACCGCCCAGGCCGCGCCGGTCCCGGCCCCGCTGCCCCCGGCCATGTGGGACGTGGTCAATGCCGGGGAGTTGCTGCGCTACATCGCCATAGTCGGCAAGGAGGGCCTGAACCCCGCTGATTACGATTCCGCCGGCCTGCAGGCGGCGATCCAGACGGGCAATATCCTAGCCATCTCGGCCGGCGCGACCGATCGCTTCAACAAGCTCTCGTCCGACCTCGCGCTCGGCCATGTCAAGAAGCCGGGACGCATCGACTGGTGGGTCGCCGACGGTGACCTCAACGCGGAGAAGCAGGATGCGCTGCTGCGTTCGGCTCTCGCCGCGCATGCGATCCCGGCGGCGCTTGACGATCTGCTGCCCACCCACCCGCAATATGCGGCGCTGAAGGAAGCGCTGGCGGATACGCCGGAGGGCGACGAGGCGAAGCGCGACCGGATCCGGCTCAACCTCGATCGCTGGCGCTGGCTACCGCGCGACCTTGGCAGCAAGTACATCATCGTCAACGTTCCGGGCTTCCATGCGACGCTGGTCGAAAATGGCGTCAACCGCTGGAAGCAGCGGGCAATCGCGGGCAAGCTGTCGACACCGACGCCGCAGCTCAATGCGCTGGCGACGGGCGTGATCCTCAATCCCTGGTGGGAGGTGCCCAAGAGCATTGAGCGCGAGGCCGCGGGCAAGAAGGGCTTCGTCCCGGTCAAGGGGCCGGACGGTGCGATCCAGCGCTGGCGGCAGCCACCAGGGCCAACCAACGCGCTAGGCCAGATCAAGTTCGTGATGCCCAATTCGAAGGCGATCTACCTTCACGACACCAACGCCCGCAGCCGCTTCAACGACGCCACGCGCGCGCTCAGCCACGGCTGCGTCCGCACCGAGCACATCCTCGACCTCGCGACTGAACTGCTAGGCGACGATGCCGGCGAATGGACCCCGGACCGGATCGAGGCAGCGCTCGACAGCAAGAAAAGCGTGCAGGCCAGCTTCGTGAAGCCGGTGCCGGTCTACATCGTCTATTTCAGCGCGGCGGCGCTGAACGACGGTCGCATCGTCGACTACAAGGACCTCTACGGCCGTGACGCCAAGGGGATGGCGGCGCTGCTGATGAAGGACGGCGGGGCGAGCTTGCCCATACCCAAGGACAATGATTCCGGGCCGCTTCCGAAGCCGAAAGCCAAGCCGAAGCCCGCGAACCAGGTGGCGACGCGGTAAGAGCTGGGATCAGTTAGCCGCTTGAGATGAGCGGTCGAGCATCACGGGCGCCGTAAAGGCGAGGCCAACGAGGCCGCTCTCGGCCCATTTCACGACCGCGGGGACCAAGATGCCGCCCTCGAAGCGAACATCGACCATTGCGCCGGGAACGAGCTTGTCGACACCGTCGCCCATCACACCACCTTCGGAAAT
>JBDTZJ010000082.1:0-7476 GCA_040005255.1 Sphingomicrobium sp. | reverse complement strand
GGCGGGCGTGACGCTCAACTTCTAACTCCAAGTCGTTCAGGGCGGCGGGTCTACGGATCCGCCGCCCTTTTCTTTGACGTGCCCCGACGGTGCATACCTTGTCGCCGGTCGCGCTGCCCGGCTAAGCTAGATCGATGGCCACCCAACCTTCGATGGACAACCTAACGGCGGGCGCAATCCGTCAAGCCCTAAGCGCCGCGGCGGCGGGGCGGTTCGCGGATGCCTGTGCAGTGGGAGAGCGAGCACTTGTCCAGGGCGGCGACGTAGCGGCCCTCAACGCGATGCTCGGAATGCTGCAGGGAAAGGCCGGCAATGCCGAGCGGGCGATCGAGCACCTGCGTGTGGCCCATCGCGCTCGTCCTGCCGACCCCGTCATCGCGAACAACCTCGCGACGGAATTGGCCAGGCTCGACCGGCGAGCTGAGGCTCTGGAAATCATCACCGATGAGCTCGTCGCAGCTGATCGAACGCGCCAGCTTCTGAAGCTCCGCGCTTTCCTCGCCCAGATGACCGACGATTTCGATCTCGCGATCCGCTGTTACGAGCAGGTGGTTGCTGCAGAGCCAGCCGATTGCGAGATGTGGAACAATCTCGGCAACGTCTACCAGTCGTCAGGTCAACCGGAGAAAGCCGTCCCAGCGCTTCGCCGGGCCGCCGAAATCGACCCGGGCTCGGCCCCGATCCGCCTCAATTTTGCGAATGCGCTGCTCGCGGCGGGGGAATGGGACCAATCCGAGGACGAGCTGCGCAAGATCGCAGCGGATTTCCCCGACGATCCGAACCCGCTGCGCGAATTGCACAAAATCCTCAGGCACGAGGCTCGCGACCAGGAAGCGCTCGAGTGTGTTGATCAAGCGATTGAGCGAGATCCTCAGAACTTGGACCTCTTGTTGGGCCGCGCAGCTCATTTGTCAGGGATGATCAAGGCCAACGAAGCGGAGACTACTTACCGGCGCGTGCTCGAAATCGACTCTGACAATTCACTCGCCTATCTTGGGATCGCCGTCTGCATGGACGTTACGAATCGGACAGACGAGCTTTCCGGGCTCGTTTCCGAAGCAGAGGCGAAGGGCATCGGACCGAACGCGCTGAACTTCATTCGCGCGTTCGATCATCGCCGCGCCAAGCGGTTCGCGGAGGGACTGGCAGCGCTGGAGCAGGTTCCCCCGGACCTCGACAGCGCGAGACGTTCGCACCTCCTGGGCCAGCTCCTCGAAGGCGTCGGGCGCTATGACGAGGCGTTCGAGGCCTATACGCGGATGAATGAGCTGCGCAGCGCCGAAGGCCTTCCGCCCGAGCCGCGAGCCGAAAACTACCGCAAGCTCATTTGTGAGCGCCTCGAGGCGACGACCCTTGAGTGGGTGTCGCGCTGGCGATCGGAGGCGAAGAAGGATCCCCGCCCTGCGCCGGTCTTCCTCGTCGGCTTCCCACGATCCGGGACTACGCTCCTCGACACAATGCTGATGGGTCACCCCGGCATTGAAGTGCTGGAGGAAGAGCCAACCCTTCTTGAGGCGTTCCATATCCTTCAGGATCACGACGCACTGCCGCTTGCGACGGACGAGCAAATCCGCACGGCGCGCGATGCATACTTCGAAACCGCGGCCCGCCTCACGCCTTTCCAGCCGGGCAATTTGCTTGTCGACAAGAACCCGCTGGCGATGAACGCGCTTCCATTCATCCGCAGGCTGTTCCCGGACGCCCGGGTCATCCTTGCGTTGCGCCATCCCTGCGACGTGATCCTCAGCTGCTACGTCACTAATTTCAGCCTCAATGATGGCATGGCCAACTTCGTCCACCTTGATACCGCCGCCGAGCTGTACGACCTGAGCTTCACGTACTTTGAACGGTGCCAGCAGCTGATGCCGATGCCGGCGCATACCGTCGTTTACGAAAACGTCGTTGCCGACCGCGATCGCGAGCTGCGCAGCCTGTTCGACTTCCTCGGCCTCGACTGGCACGACGCGGTGCTCGACCATCAGTCGACGGCGCTCAGACGGGGCCGCATCAAGACTGCAAGCTATGCGCAGGTCACGGAGCCGATCTACCAGCGTTCGGCGGGCCGCTGGCAGCACTACCGGAAGCATCTCGAGCCGATTTTTCCGGTCCTGCGCCCGTGGGTGGAGAAGTTCGGCTATGAGCTCTGAGCGATGGATGCGGGTGCCCTCCTAGCCCAGGCTGAAAAAGCCGTTGGGGCCGGGGACCTCGAGACAGGCATCAGGTTGCTCCAGCAGGTCGCTGAGCAGGATGGCGGCGAGCCCGACCTATGGTTGCGCATCGCCGCGCTTCATCGCCGCAGCGGCCGCCCTCGACCGGCGCTCGACGCAGTCCACCGTGCGCTCGCGCTCCAGCCGCTGGATTTCACCGCTTTGATGCTCCGCGCGAGCCTGCTCGATGCCTTGGGCGATCCTGCAGCACCGGAGGCTTGGGGCAATGCACTCGCCAACAAGCCCGAGGGCGAACTGCCGCCCCCGCTGGCTGCCGCGGTCGCCCGCGGGGAGCAGCGCCACGCGGAATGGCTCGCCGAACGCGAGCGCCGGATGGCCGCGAACATGGCCGCCTTCGAAGCGGTCGCGAACTCCGACGAGCGCAGGCGTATCGAGCGCTTTCGCAACAATGTGCTGCGCCGGACGAAGCCCTTCCACTCACAGCCGACCCACTTTCATTTTCCGGAGCTGGCCGAGCGCGAGTTTCATCCACGCGCGCTGTTCCCGTGGCTAGAAAGCGTTGAGCGGGCGACCGACGCCATTGCCCGAGAGCTCACCGCCGTTATGGCCGCCGAACGGGCCGAATTGGTCCCCTATATCCAGTATGAAGATCACTTGCCGCTCGATCAGTGGAAGCCCCTCAACAAGAGTCTAGACTGGACCGCGATCCACCTGCGGAAGAATGGCGAAAGGGTCGAGGCCAACGCCCGGCATTGCCCGAACACGATGGAGCTATTGGCGGACCTGCCGCAGCCGCGGGTGGCCGGAGCCGGTCCGAATTCCATGTTCTCGCTGCTTGCACCGCGCACCCGAATCCCGCCGCATGTTGGAGTCAGCAATGCGCGGCTGGTCTGCCATTTGCCGCTGGTGGTGCCGGATGGGTGCTGGTTCCGGGTCGGCGCCGAAACACACGTTTGGAAGCGCGGCGAGGCGTTCGTGTTCGACGATACGATCGAACATGAAGCGATGAATCCTTCGGACGAACTGCGCGTCGTGTTCATCTTGGACGTCTGGCATCCGGACTTGAGCGAGGTTGAGCGCGATGCTGTCCGGGCGTTGATCGAGGCCGACGGCCCCGGGGCGGGGAGCCTGTGAGCGGGAAATCTTCGGTCACGCTCGATGACGACGCGGTTGCGAGCCTTGCCGAGCGGTCTTTCGAAAGTGGCGAGGAAGCCGGCGCGGTCCCGATCGTGCGGGCGGCCGCAGAGCGCGGGCGGAACCCGGTTCTGTGGCAATGGACCGCGCTGCTCCAGCGCTCGCTCGACGAACACGAAGCGGCGCTGGCGTCGTTCGCGCAGGCCGCGCGGCTCGCGCCGGACGATTTCAAGATTGCGCATGGCTATGCCCACACGGCGATGGAGGCGGGGCTGGACGCCGTCGCCTTGTTTGAGCAGGCCCGCGCGCTGGCACCACGCAACGAGGCGGTCCTCATCGGGCTTGCTGCGGCGGAAGCCGCCGTCGGTCGAGGTGATGCCGGGGCGGAGCGCCTTCGCCAGGCGCTGGATGGCTCGCCGATGTGGCTACGGGGCCATGAACAGCTGGGCCAACTGCTTTCGACGCTCGGCCGCGGCAGCGAAGCCACACAATCCCTCGAGCGCGCGATCGCCAGCTTTCCGCGCCAACCGATGCTGCGGGAAACGCTGCTCAATCTGGAGCTGCGCAGTGGCCGCTACGAGCGGCTGAAGGAGCTCGTCGACCAAAGCCGAGCAGCAGGCGTGGATCTGCCCGATTTCGCCTTCTACGAGGCGATCTACGCCGCCGAGCACGATGATGCCGTCTACCCCGAAGCGCTGTTCGGGCCGGCATCTGGCCCGTTCGATGAAGCCCTCGCTACCTGGCGCGTGCGCCACCTGCTTCGCGTCGGTGAGCCCGCCGCGACCTTGCCAATTCTCGACCGGGGGCTCGGCGGTTCGCAGTCGGCCGAGCTCTGGGCCTACGCCGCGACAGTATGGCGCATGGTCGGCGACCAGCGCTTCGAATGGTTGACCGGGCAGCCGGCCCTGGTCCAGGTCATTGATCTCGGGTCAGCGCTGCCGTCGCTCGACGAACTGGCCGCATTCCTCAGGACCCTGCACCGCGCCCGCGGCGAGTATCTGGATCAGTCGGTGCGCGGGGGGACCCAAACCGATGGCCCGCTGTTCAGCCGCATCGACCCGCTGATCCGGCAGGTCCGCGCAGCCGCCGTTTCCGCGGTCGAGGACTATGTGCGCAACCTGCCGCCGATCGATGCCCGGCATCCAATGCTCGGCCGCCGCCGCGACCGCCCGGTTCGCTTCTCCGGCAGTTGGTCGGTCCGGCTGCGAAGCGGGGGCAAGCATTCCAACCACGTCCACCCACAGGGTTGGATCAGCTCTGCCCTGTACATCGCGCTCCCGGCGCGCACCGCAGATGAGTGCGATGATGCCGGCTGGTTCACCGTCGGCGATCCGGACGAACGGCTCGGGCTCTCGATCGGTCCATCACGAGCCATCGAGCCCATTCCTGCTCGGCTGGTGCTGTTTCCCTCCTACCTCTGGCACGGCACCATTCCGTTCTCGGAAGGCGAGCGCCTGACCATCGCCTTCGACGTCCAACCGCCGCTGTGGCCACCGCTCGTCGAAGCCGTATTGCCTTCTGGACCATGCTCCAACAACATCCGCGACTCGGATAAGCGCTCGGAAAAAACGGAGCCTTCTGATGGACTTGCGCACTAGCCTTATTATTGCCGTTGCGGCCTCAATGTCGGCTTCCCCAGCAGTTGCGCAGACTGTGCCAGCGCTTCAGGCCGATCAGGCCAAGAAGGCCAGGGACCCGAACGAGATGGTTTGCGAACGCCAAAAGGAGCCGGGTAGCCGCCTCGCAGTCGCAAAAGTCTGTCACACGCGGGCCGAATGGGCCGACTTGCGCAGTCAGGACCGCCAAATGGTCGATAAAGCGCAGACGAGCCTAGGCATGCCGGGGAAGTAGGCCAGGTGATCGGGCAATGAACCTGAAGTTTTGCGCCTCGGCAATCGCGTCAATCGCCTGGACGGCGATCCCTTCAACTGCGTTCGCCGCTCAGCCCAGCCAAGTCGACAGTCACAAAGTGCGGCCGCCAGCCGATCCGAACCAAAAGATTTGCGAGGACGTGACGCAGGTCGGCTCGCGCCTGGCGACCAAGAAAATCTGCGCGACGCGCGCCGAATGGGCCGAGCGGCGCAAGCAAGATCGTAACGCGGTCGAAGACATACAACGCCTTCAGGGCCGGCCGTGTGTTGACGCGATGCATGGAACCGGAGCCGCACCGGCTTGCTAGGCCGCTTTGTTCTATAATGTTGAAGACCAATTGGCCCGTCCGGCCAGGTGGTGATAGTCTAGGAAATGCGCAGCGGAGTTGGAGTGATGACTATCAAATCAGCCGTGTTTCTCGTTGCCGCTGTCGGTTGCGCCGTCGGCACACCGGCCGCGGCGCAGTCTGGCCAAGTCGAGAGCCAGAAAGTTCGTCCGACCGCCGACCCGAATCAGAAAATTTGTCAGGACATTACAGTCGTCGGTTCGCGCCTGGCGACGAGGCGGATCTGCGCGACGCGCGCGGAATGGGCGGCGAAAAAGAAAGACGATCGCGAAACGGTCGATGCCATCCAGCGCAACCCGTGCATACTGGATACCAACGGACAGTGCGGCAGCCACTAGCCCGAGTGATTGCGCTTAGGCTGCTGAGCGCCTGAACGCGGAGCTTACTCGGCCGCCTCGCGGAGCGGCTCACCCGCAAGCGTGAGCACCAGCTGCCCGTCGCCTTCGTCAACACGAACAGTTGAGCCGTCAGCGATCTCGCCGGCGAGGATCTTGTCGGCGAGCGGGTCCTGCAGATATTTCTGCACCGCGCGCTTGAGCGGCCGAGCGCCATAGACCGGGTCGTATCCGACTCGCCCGAGCCAGGCGCGCGCGGCATCGGTCAGCTCGAGCTTGATCTTGCGGTCGTCGAGCAGCTTCTGCAGCCGCGCGACCTGGATATCGACGATGGGGCCCATGTGGCCCGCCGACAGCCGGTGGAAGAGGATGATCTCGTCGAGCCGGTTGAGGAACTCCGGGCGGAAATGCCCCCTCACCACTTCCATCACCTGCGGTTCGACCTTCTCGACTGCCTCATCCTCGCCAAGCGCAGCCAGATATTGCGAGCCGAGGTTCGAGGTCAGGATGATGATCGTGTTGGTGAAATCGACCGTCCGGCCTTGTCCATCCGTTAGACGGCCGTCGTCCAGGACCTGCAGCAACACATTGAACACGTCGCCATGCGCCTTCTCGACCTCGTCGAACAGCACGACCTGGTACGGCCGGCGGCGAACCGCTTCGGTTAGAACCCCACCTTCCTCGTAACCAACATAGCCCGGCGGCGCGCCGATCAGCCGCGCCACGGCGTGCTTCTCCATGAACTCGCTCATGTCGATGCGGACCATCGCGGTGGCGTCATCGAACAGGAATTCGGCGAGCGCCTTGGTGAGCTCGGTCTTGCCGACGCCGGTGGGGCCGAGGAACAGGAACGAGCCGAGCGGCCGGTTGGGGTCCTGGAGGCCGGCGCGGGCGCGGCGGACGGCGGCGGAGACGGCCTTTACCGCATCTTCCTGGCCGATCACGCGAGCACCGATCGTGGCTTCCATCTGGAGCAATTTCTCGCGCTCGCCCTCCATCATCCGCTCGACCGGAATGCCGGTCCAGCGGCTGACCACGCCGGCGATGTCCTGGTCGGTGACTTCCTCGCGCAGCATTGCGCCCTTTGACGCCACCTGGGCGTCGGCGAGTTGCTTTTCGAACTGGGGGATGCGCCCGTATTGGAGCTCGCCCGCCTTGGCGAGGTCGCCGGCGCGCTGGGCCTGCTCAAGCTCGAGCCGGGCGGCGTCCAGCTGCTCCTTGATTTTGGCCTCGGCCGAGATTTTCTCCTTCTCGGCCTGCCAGCGTTGGGTCAGCTCGGCCGACTGCTGCTCGAGGTTCGCCAGCTCCTCCTCGAGCTTGCCCAGCCGGTCCTTGGACGCGCGGTCCTGCTCCTTCTTGAGCGCCTCGCGCTCGATCTTGAGCTGGATGATCCGCCGGTCGAGATTCTCGATCTCCTCCGGCTTCGATTCGACCTCCATGCGGATGCGGCTCGCGGCTTCATCCATCAGGTCGATCGCCTTGTCGGGCAGGAAGCGGTCGGTGATGTAGCGGTTGCTGAGCATGGCCGCGGCGACGATCGCCGCGTCGGTGATCCTGACGCCGTGGTGGAGCTCGTACTTCTCCTTGAGGCCGCGCAGGATCGAGATCGTGTCCTCGACCG
>JBDTZJ010000081.1:0-7480 GCA_040005255.1 Sphingomicrobium sp. | reverse complement strand
CGGCGGCGGCTCCATCCCCGGATAGGAGGAGGGGAAGCCCCCGCCGACATCGACAATGTCGACGGTCACCGACGCCTCGACGATCGCCTGGCGGACGCGCGTCATGGCTTCGGCGAAAGCGGCCGGAGTCATCGCCTGGCTGCCGACATGGAAGCAGATGCCAAGCGCGTCAGCCGCCTGGCGGGCGGCGAACAGCAAGGTGCCAATGTCGCGCGGGTCGGCGCCGAACTTGGCCGCGAGGCTGAGCTTGGCATGATCCGAGCTCACGCGGATGCGCACCAGCAGGTTGAGGTCGCTCGCCGGCACGCCTTCGGTGGCAGTCGCGCGGACGATCTTGTCCAGCTCCTCGATCGTATCGAGGCTGAAGGTCTTCACATTATGGTCGAAATAAGCCTCGGCGATCGCTTCCTCGGCCTTAACCGGGTGCATGAAGCATTGCACCGCGTCGGGCAGAGTTTCGCGAACGAGCCGGACCTCGCCGATCGACGCGACGTCATAGTGGGTGATGCCGGCTTCCCACAGGATGTTCAGCAGATCGGGCGACGGGTTCGCCTTGACCGCATAGAGCGACCTGCCGGGAAACTTCTCGACGAAGTAACTGGCGGCTCGGCGCGCGGCGTGCGGGCGCAGGAGCGTGACCGGCTGGACCGGGCGTAGCTTGGCGATAGCGGCAGCCCCCCGGCTGCCGGTCGGGGCGGACGCTAGCCCCAGCGCGCGATGATGCTTGTGCAACTCAAGGGACCTCCAACAGGCATGTTCAACCGAGAGCTGCCTTGCGGTTGGAAGTCCCATGGGGCAGCGGGAGCGCGATATATGTGTGGGGGTCCCCCCTGTAAAGGTTGTTTGGACTTCGAAGGGCAATTTGAGCCAGTTTTGTCGTTAAACTGCAACGGTTCGGCGAAAGGACAAGGTTATCAGTAGCTTAATAGAAGAAGCGAGAGTCAGCCGCGCCGATGTGCTGGCCGCCGCCGATCGCATCGCCGGCCTGGTCGAGCGGACGCCGCTGATCGAGAGCGAAGTATCCGGGGTCCGCACCTGGCTCAAATGCGAGTGCCTGCAGACCGGCGGCTCGTTTAAGCTGAGGGGCGCGACGAACCGGCTTTTGCAGCTGTCGCCGGAGGAGCGGACACGCGGCGTGGTGGCCTTCTCGTCGGGCAATCACGCGCGAGGTGTGGCGATCGCGGCTCGGCGGCTCGGCATCCGCGCAATCATTGTCATGCCGGCCGATGCCCCGCAGGTGAAAATCGAGGGGACCCGCGGCGAGGGCGCAGAGATCGTCTTCTACGACCGCCGCAACGAGAGCCGGGAGGAGATTGCGGCGCGGATCGCGGCGGAGAGCGGAGCGACGGTCGTACCGAGCTTCGACGATGTGGCGATCGTTGCCGGCCAGGGGACTGCCGGACTCGAGATCCTCGAGCAGCTTGGCCGGTCACCGGCGCGGACCGTCATCCCGTGCGGCGGGGGTGGACTGGCGTCGGGCATTGCACTGGCCGTGCCCGAAGCTGAAATCGTCGTCGTCGAGCCTGACGGCTGGGACGACATGGCCCGCTCGCTCGAGCTGGGCGAGATCGTGCCGGTAGCGGCGGATGCGCCCGACACCTTCTGCGACGCGATCCAGACGCCGCGCGTGTCGTCGATCACCCTCGGCATCCTGCGCGACCGAAAGGCCCGTGCGTTGTCGGTGACCGATGCCGAAGTGGCCGAGGCCATCCGCTTTGCGTGGGGAAGGCATGACCTGGTGGTCGAGCCGGGCGCGGCGGTCGGGCTCGCGGCACTGATCGCCGGCAAGCTCGCGCCGAAGGACGATACGGTCGTCGTGTTGTCGGGCGGGAATGTGGATCCGGCGCTTCACGCACGGATCATCGGCGCTTAGCCGACGTTGCGGGCTCGATATTCGCCCGGCTCAACGTGGACCGGGCTCGAGCGCTCAACCGCCTTGGTCAGCTCCTCGAGCTCGGCGGCCAGCGTCTGCAGCTCGGCGGCAAGAAAGCGGCGCTCGTTCTCGGCGACCGATTCCGAGGCGTCGATCAGCGTGTCGAGCATCATCGCGATGCACGGCAGGATGGTTTCCTCGATACGCTCGAACGCCTCGTCGAGGCGCGCCTGCTGCTCAACCTTGGGCATGAGCGTGTTATCTTTGATCTTGGTTAAGTCTTGATGAAATTCGGCGCAGGCAATGGATAGATTTTCATCGATCGCGATGACCGCAGCGATGATCGCGGCCTTCCTGCTCCTCGTCGGTGGCGTGAAGCTTGTTTTGGGTCGTCAGACGCGAACGCGCGGCGTGCTGATGATCGTCGCGGCCCTGGTGATCGTTACGAACGTGATGATCTGGACGGTATAGCCGGCTTGATCGGGTCGGTGGCGAGCCGCATGTCGAGATAGTCGTCGACGGATTTCATCAGCAGATCGAGCTCATTGGCGAAGAAGTGGTTCGCGTTCGGGATCAGGTCGTGATTGATGGTGATGTGCCGCTGCGTCCTGAGCTTATCGACCAGCTTCTGGACCGCGCCTGGCGTCACCACCTCGTCGGCCTCGCCCTGGATGATGATGCCCGATGACGGGCAGGGGGCGAGGAAGCTGAAGTCGTACATATTGGCTGGCGGGGCGATCGAGATGAAGCCGCGGATCTCCGGACGGCGCATGAGCAATTGCATGCCGATCCAGGCGCCGAAGCTGACGCCGGCGACCCAGGTTGTCTCGGCCTCGGGGTGGATCGACTGCACCCAGTCGAGCGCGCTTGCGGCATCGGAAAGCTCGCCGATGCCATTGTCGAACAGCCCCTGGCTCTTGCCGACACCGCGGAAATTGAAGCGCAGGGTCGCAAAGCCGCGCTTGACGAAGGTTTGATAGAGCAGCTGGACGATCTTGTTGTTCATCGTGCCCCCGGCCTGCGGGTGCGAGTGAAGGACCAGTGCGACCGGGGCGCGCGGACGAGTGCCGGGGTGGAAACGTCCTTCGAGGCGCCCCTCCGGGCCGGGGAAAATGACTTCGGGCATATGCTCGCTTATGAAGGTGCCGCTTGCGGGTGCGCAGCAGCGTCGGGTCCTATATAGGGCCGGGCGTTCAGGTGGCAATTGGCAGGAAATCGGCGGTTTTGAGCGGAGCAGTGCGCCTCTACCTCGATCATGCGGCGACCACGCCAATCGTGGCCGAGGCCCAGGCCGCGGTCGTCGCGGCGATGGAGGGCTGGGCCAATCCCAGCTCGCCCCATGCCGATGGCCGCCGGGCGCGAGCGGCGTTCGAGCAAGCCCGCCGGACGATCGCCGCAGAACTTGGCTGGCGTCATGACGTCATCCTGACCTCGGGCGCGAGCGAGGCGATCCAGATCGTCGCAGGCCGCGCAAGGGCGGATCGGCGGATCGTTGGCGCGACTGACCATGACGCGGTTGGTGCGGCGATGGGCGCAGAAGCGTCGCTGCTGCCGGTCGACGCGAACGGTTTGACTCGCCTCGACGCCCTCGAGGCCGCGCTGGCCCAGGGGCCGGCGCTGGTCGCGGTCCAGCTGGTCAACAATGAGACCGGGGTGATCCAGCCGATCGAGCGCATCCAGGAGATCGTCCGAAACGCGGGTTCGCTGTTGCTCTGCGACTGCGCCCAGGCAGCCGGCAAGATTGCTTTGCCCGAGGCGGATTTCATTGCCGTCTCCGCGCACAAGCTCGGCGGACCGCCCGGCGTCGGAGCCCTATTGGTGAGGGACTTGTCGATGCTCGAGCCGAGCGGCGGGCAGGAGCGGGGCTACCGGCGCGGGACGGAGAATGGGCCCGCGGTCGCCGGAATGGCGGCAGCGCTCGGGTGCCGTGCCTTCGCGAAAGCCATGCCGCGACTGGCAAAGCTGCGAGCCCGACTCGAGCAGGAAATCGCCGACGCGGGCGGGCTCACCATCGCTGCCGACACGGCGCGGATCGCGACCATCGGCGCCTATGCGATGCCCGGCGTCGCCAGCGCGAGCCAGCTGGCGCAGCTCGACCTCGCCGGAATTGCCGTTTCCGCGGGTAGCGCCTGCTCGTCCGGGAGCATGAAGCCGAGCCGGGTGCTCGCCGCGATGGGCGTCCCCGAAGCGGTCGCCGGATCGGTGATCCGCGTCAGCTTCGGCCCAGCGACCAGCGAAGCTGACGTTGAGCGACTCACGGCCGAATGGCGGCGCATCGCTTCTCGCGCGAAAGCCGAAGCGGCATGATCTACCTCGACTATCAGGCGACGACGCCGCTTGCGCCCGAAGTCGCCAAGGCGATGCAGCCGTGGATCGAGGAGAAATTCGCCAACCCGCATTCGCCGTCGCGCTGGGGCAACGAGGCCGAAGCGGCAATCGAAGTCGCACGCAAGCAGGTCGAACGGGCGATCGGGCTGAAGGGCGGCAATGTCGCCTTCACCGGAAGCGCGACGGAAGCGATCAACTGGGCGCTCAAGGGCACGGTTGAAAAGGCGCCGAAGGGGCGCAACCGGATCATCACGGTCGCCACGGAGCATGCGGCGGTGCTCGACACCTGCGAGTGGCTGGCGGGGCAGGGCATCGACCTGACGGTGCTTCCGGTGCAGCCCGATGGACGGCTTGATCTCGACCTGCTCGCTCGCGAGCTCGACGATCGAGTGCTGCTGGTCGCCGTCATGCAGGTGAACAATGAGATCGGCGTGACCCAAAAGATTTCCGAAATCGCCGATATGGCCCACGAGGCCGGGGCGCTGATGCTGTGCGACGCGGTCCAGGCCTTCGGCCGAATCGAGCTGTGCAAGGGCCCGGACCTGGTCGCGGTCTCCGCGCACAAGATCCACGGGCCCAAGGGGATCGGCGCATTGTGGATGCGCAAGGGCAAGGAGCCCGCGGCCTTGCTTCACGGAGGCGGGCAGGAACAGGGGCTGCGGTCGGGGACGTTGTCGCCGATGCTGTGCGTCGGCTTCGGCACTGCCGCCAAGCTCGCCGACGAGCGCTGCACGCGGGACTACGACCACGTGCAGAAACTGTGGACCGCCGCAGTTGACGCCCTGGGCCCCGGCTGGATCATCAACGGCAGCAGCGCGCATTGCTACAAGGGCAATCTCAACATCCGCCGCGAAGGTGTTGACGCGGCACGGCTTCTTGCCGACCTGCGTGATATCGCCTTCTCGCTTGGGAGCGCTTGCGCCAGCGGGTCGGGCCGCCCGAGCCACGTGCTTCGCGCGCTCGGGCTCGACTATCGCGCGACGCGTTCCTCGATCCGCCTCGGCTTCGGCCGCTACACGACGCAGCACGAGCTGGTCGATGCGTGCAAGCGGATCGCGGCGCAGGCGGTTACGCAGGAGAAGCTCGACGCGTGACCATCGTGCGTTTCTTCAAGGCTGACGGAACCCTCGACAAGGAAGTGGACGCGGCGCCGGGGCAGCGGCTGCTCGACGTCGCCTGGGCGGCGGGCGAGCCGCTGGAAGGCGCGTGCGAAGGCGTAATGGCCTGCTCGACCTGCCATGTCATCGTCGACGCTGCGGATTTCGCCAGGCTCCCACCTGCCAGCGAGGAGGAGGAGGATTTGCTCGACCTGGCGGCGCATGCAACGCGGACCTCGCGCCTTGCGTGCCAGATCATCCTCACAGAAGGCCTCCAGTCCTTGAGCGTGCGGGTCCCGCCCGAGGCACGCAACTGGATGGGGCGCTAGCGGTCCGGCGGGAGCGGGGCCCCGACCCGCGTGTCGAGCGGCTCCGCGCGGCGCTTGCGCTGTTTTAGGGTCGCAAGCACGCCGGTCCACATTGATTCTAGCGCCGCGAGCGTGAGCGCTCCGCGATCGTCACGGTCGAGCAGCTGGAAGCGCGCGACCGCTGCCTGGTCGAATTCGGCGCGGGAGATCGCGCGGTTGAAGTCGGCGTCGGCCGCGGCAACGGGCTCCGGCATGTTGAGCAGCCCGTATCGGGCGGCGCCCTGAAGTCCGCCGGCGAGCCAGTCGGCGTCACCGCGGCCGCGCCTGGGTCGCCGGCCCTCAAGGTCCTGGCTGGCATCCTCCGATGGCTTCGCCGGCGCAGCTTCGCCGGGCAAGCGCTTGAGCCGCGAGCTGAGCTGGATGTCGGGCGCGAGCTCCCATTCGTAGTGGATCAGCTCTTCGGGCTCGATCTCGCCGTCGCTGTCGCTGTCGAGCGCGGCGAAGAAGCGAGCGGCGTCCGCCACCATTTCATCCTGGGTAAGCAGGCCGTCATGGTTTCGGTCGGCCTGGTTGAACCAGCGGGCCAGCGTGTCGTCGGTCGCGGTGCGTGCGCGGAATGGCTCGCCCATCGGGCTGATGAACGGCGCCCAGGCGTGCCCGACGACATTGATCGGCGCCGACTTGGCATCGGGCGTCGCGGCGGCCGCGAGCAGCGGGAGGATGAACGCTGGCGACACCAGGGCCTAATAGTTCGCGGGAAGCGCGGCCGCATCCGAATCTGGCGTATCGTCGCTCGGCGCCTGGCCCGCGGTGCCTTTGCGGTTGGGCTGCGCCGGAGGAGCTGGCCGGATCTTCGCCAGTCCGGAAAGTGTCGGCAGACCGTGGTGATCGAGGTCGAGCGCGAGGAATCGCTGCCCGGCCGCCTGCCTGAACTCCTCGGGCGAGATGCCGCGGTTAAAGTTGGAATCCGCCGCCGTGACGGGCTCGGGAAGGTCGAGCAGGCCGTACCGCGCGGCGCCTTGGTGCTCGTCATTGCCGCCCCGGAAGAACTTTCCTCCACCTCCATCGGGCCGGTGATGGCCGTCACCGCCACCGCCACCGCCGCCGTGGCCCCAACCGCCATCGCCACCTTCCGGCGGGGCGCTGTCCATCGCCGCCATCGCGAATTGCGGCCCGCTCGAGATTTCGGGCGCAACGACCGTCTCGTAGTGGGTGATTTCGTCGGGATCGATCTCACCGTCATGATTGACGTCGAGAAGCGCGAAGAAACGGTCGGCGTCGGCCTGCATCTCATCGAGCGTCAGCTGCCCGTCATGGTTGCGATCGGCCTGGCGGAACCAGTCTGCCAGCCCGCTCTCGTCGCGGGTCGCCGGCCGGAAGGGCTCTCCCATCGGGCTGATGAACGGCCGCCCGCCGCGGCGCAAGGCAAAGGCTGGAGTTGAAGCCGGAGTTGGAGCCGGAAGCCGGGACGCCGCGGGTGCCTGGGCGGCGCTGGATGCCGCAAGGAGCAGGAAAGGGAGCATAGCCATGGTGAAGTGAAGCATTGCGGCGGCTTTCTGGGAAATGAATGGCAAATGAAATCGACCAGCAGCCTGCCCAAACTTGCGCTGTCCAGGGTCATCGCCCATATCCCCGTCCGGAAGTCGGCGGACGGCGCTGTCGCCAACCTGGTCAGGTCCGGAAGGAAGCAGCCACAACGATTTCGTGCCGGGTCGTCGGCTTCCACCGCTCGCAATGGCGAGCCTCACCCCCTAAACCGCTGTTGTGAACGACGACGAATCGCCCGGATTGGGGCTCGATCTTCCCGAGGAGCCCGCGCAACCCACAACCGCGTCCCCGTACCGGGTGCTGGCGCGCAAGTATCGGCCGCAGAC
>JBDTZJ010000008.1:0-24768 GCA_040005255.1 Sphingomicrobium sp. | reverse complement strand
AAGGGCCTAAAAAGGAAAGAAGCGACCCGCCGGTGCTGGTCGCGCCTTGGCAAAGTTCCAATGTCTGCTTTCCACCCAAAGCCGACATTAGCGGAGTGTCTGTTTTCGACCCAAAGCAGACATTAGCTGTAGCCAACCCGCAGCTCGCTTTCGCCAATAAAAAGGGCCGAGCAATACCCGACCCCTTCCAATTCATATTGGTCGAATCAATGGCGGCGAGCGCTTGCCCACGCCTTCTGGTTAGCGATCCACGCATCGCGGGCCGCGAACCAGTTGGCGCGCTGGACGGCCCAATCCTGTGCCGTCATCGTACCGCGGTTCGCAAGCCACTGGTCCCGCATTGCCTGCCACGACCGGCGATCAACCTGGAACTGGTCCCGCCAAGCGTCGATATCCTGATTGAGCGCTTCGCGAATGCGAGGACCGGCGCTTGCTGGAAGCCGACCATCGCGAGCAGCTTGGGCGAGAACCATCGCGTCCGCGCGACGCTGCGCCGCCTGCTGCTGATACTGCTGCGGCGTGAGATGCCGCTGCGCTGCGAAGTCACGGCCGAACTGACCCCGTTGAGAAGCAATGTCCCTGGCGTAATCGGATGCTCCACCTGGTCCGCCAATGCCGCCCATCTGACCCGGAGGAGTCATCGGCGGCCCTGCACCCATGCCACCGCCCGGTCCGCCACCGGCACCGCCGCTGCGCCCCTGGGCGAATGCGCTTCCGGATGTCGCGAGTGCCGCGCATACAACTGCTGTGATGATCTGTTTACGCATGTTCAGTTAACCTCCTGAAAACATTACATGACCAATAACGCACGGGGCGGCTGAATGTTGTGTTAAGCGAGTGCAGTCCCTTATCGAGATTAAGGCGCGTCGTGCGCAGTGACAGGCCGAAGCGCTCGGCGCTCGGCCATTAGTCGAGAGCCTGCTTACATACTTTCTTACTCGGATGTCCGCTTTCCACCCATTCGAGACATTCGGCTAATGTCCGCTTTCGACCCATTGCGGACATAACGACGGGGAACAGCAAACCCTATCGGACATTCTTATTCGCATCCTGAATGGGCGGACACGGCACGTCTCCATAGGAGCGGAATACACAGCTGTCTCGATCGGGGTAGCAAATCGCAGTCGTGCGCAGTCTTCGTGCTATAGCGTTGCAATCGAAGTGAACCTTTGCCGCCAAGGACGACACCCACGTGATGCGGGAGGGTCCGGATTTGAGTGTAATCGGGATGGTGAGCCGTCCCAGGACTGAGTCCGCACGATCAACTGTGCTCGAAGAACGGGCGCTGCTTGACCGGGTCAAGGCGCGAGACGTGAACGCGTTCGAGCGACTGTATCGCATCTACCAGCCCCGCCTAGCCAGATTCCTGGTCACCCTCGTGCAGCGCCCGCAACTGGTGGAAGAAGTGCTGGACGATACGATGATGGCAGTGTGGCAGACGGCAGGAAGCTTCAGGGGGGCAAGCAAATTGTCGACCTGGATCTTCGCCATTGCCTATCGCAAGGCGCTGAAAGCGCGGGTCCGCTGGCCCGATCCGATTGAGGATCACGAGCTGGATGCGAAAGTTAGCGACGACCCGGCGCCCGACGAGCGGCTTTACCAGGATCAGCTCCGCGAGACGCTGGTCGACGCGATGGCCCAGCTTTCTGCCGAGCAACGCGCGGTGGTAGACCTCACCTATTTTCATGGCATGGGCTATCGCGAGATCGCCGACATCGTGGATTGCCCGGTCGATACCGTGAAGACGCGGATGTTCCATGCCCGGAGGCGCCTCAAGCAGGCGTTGTCGGGCAGCTTTGCCGACTGGATCTAGGAAGGTGCCGATGCTTGGCCCCAATCTCACCGAGCGCAAGCCTCATGACGAGGCCGAGGAACTGCTGCCATGGTACGCGAACGGCCAGCTTGACGAGGCCGACCGCGCGCGGGTCGACGCCCATCTTTCCTCCTGCGCCTACTGCCGCCAGCAGCTGGCACTGGAGCTGCGATTCATTGACGAGTTCCAGGAAATGACGCCCGAAGTCGAGTCTGGATGGGGGAGGCTGCGCGCGCGAATTGAAGCGCCAGTGCCTGTCAGGCCGAAGAACCGGAGCGCGTTTGCGGAGTTTTGGGCTTCCCTCAGCCGCCCGGCGGTTGCGGGTTTTGTCGTGGCGCAGCTGGCCTTCGTCATTGTCGCGGGCTGGACGCTCATTTCATTGAGTCGGCCCGACTATCATACTCTGAGCTCCGCTTCCGCACCCACCTCCGCTGCGGCTAACGTCATCGTCATTTTCCGCGCCGATGCGACCGAGGAGGATGTGCGCGCCGTGCTTAAGGCCGCCGGGGCGTCGATCGTCGGCGGACCGACGGCAGCGAATGCCTATCTGCTGCACGTCGCGCCGGGACAGCGACAGATGGTGCTGGGCAAGCTGCAGTCCGACGACAATGTGCAGATGGCCGAGCCGATCGACGGAGCCGGATCATGATATGGAGGCGGCTTTGGCGGCTTCTCGCGCTCACACTGGCCACGTTTGCGGCAATCTCGGTCGCGCCCGCTAACGCAAGCGAAAGTCCGAACGCGTCGCCAAACCGCCAGATCCTGGTCATGGTCCGTCATCCGCCGGATCACTACCGTGCGAGCGGCGCCTATGGCGGCAGCTATGGCGACGAGCTCGCCCGCAGCGCCCGGGACCGGATCGCACGCAGTATTGCGCGCAAGTATGGGCTGACGCTCGTCGGGGACTGGCCGATGCCGATGATCGGCGTCGACTGTTTCGTAATGCTGGTGCCCGATGGCCGCACGACCAGCGCAGCGGCGGAACAAGTTTCCCATGACGCTGCCGTGTCCTGGGCGCAGCCGGTCGCGCTGTACGGCGCTCGCGGCGCGCCCGCGCCGAACGATCCTTTGTTCGCAGCGGAACCTGCTGCGGCACAATGGCATCTCGCCGACCTCCATCAGATGGCGAGTGGCCGCGGGACGCGGGTGGCGGTGATCGACAGCGGGATCGACGCCGGCCATCCCGATCTTGCCGGACAGGTGGCAGTCAACCGCAACTTCGTCTCCGGACAGTCGCTGGTACCCGAGCTGCATGGCACCGCCGTGGCGGGAATCATCGCCGCCAGGGCCGATAATCGCATCGGCATCGTGGGCATCGCACCCGCTGCGCGCTTGCTGGGGCTACGTGCCTGTTGGCAGGGCCGTGGGCCTGATTCCACAGTTTGCGATACGCTTAGCCTCGCCAAGGCGCTCTATTTCGCCGTCGAGAGCCGTGCCGATGTGGTCAACCTCAGCCTCAGCGGCCCAGACGATCGGTTGCTGCGTGAGCTCGTCGGCCTGGCGCTTGGGCATAAGCAGGCAGTAGTCAGCGCCTTCGACCCGAAGCTTCCTGGCGGCGGCTTTCCCGCGTCTGTTCCCGGCGTGATCCCGGTTTCCGACGCGTCTCTGGCGGGGTCACCCAGCGACGTTTACATTGCGCCGGGGCGGGACGTGCCGACCACGGAGCCAGGAGGTCGATGGTTTCTCGTCAACGGGAGCTCGTTCGCCGCAGCCCATGTCAGCGGTCTTGTCGCATTGATCCGCGAGCGTCGCCGCTCGGCCCCGGTCGCTTTGGTGTCGCAGCACCGCGGCGGCGGACCGATCGATGCCTGCGTCACACTGATTCGGGCGCGAGGCGCTTGTGACTGTTCCTGCGGCTCGATCCGGTCCGCGATCGCGGGGCGCCGCCGCTAGGCGCGTGGCCGGGCGGACGCCCGGCGTCGTTCTCACGGTCCTTTTTGCCATTTCGCCTACGCCTGCCGAGGCGCAGGTCGGTGCAGTCGTCTCAATTTTCAGCGACGACCGTTTTCGCGGGATTTCGCTCAGCGACGGTCGGCCGGTCGGTATTCTCGATTTGTCGTACGATGCGCCAGGCGGGTTGTACGGCGCGGTCTCGAGCAGCGTCGTCGATACCCGCGGCGAAGGGCTAAAGGCCCTCGGTCTCGTGCTCAACGGCGGCTACGCGACGCACTTTCGCTCAGGCCTCTCCGCCGACGTTGGAATCGTTCATTCGCGCTATTCGCATTATTCGGGAGTGGCGTCGGGGCGTGCCTACACGGAAGTCTATGCCGGGCTGGCCGGCAAGCTCGTCGGTGCGCGCCTTTCCATCTCGCCCAATTTTCTCGGAGCGCCGCGATGGACGCTCCACGGCGAGATCAACGGTCACATCGACCTGTCGACGCGGTTGCTGCTCGATGGCGAGATCGGCTTCCTGGTTCCGCTCGGCAGCGGTGGGTACCAGGGCGGATCGAGGCCGCGGCTGGATGCCCGCGTGGGGATCGCTCGCCAACTGGGCCCGGTAACACTCCACGCGACGGTGACGTCGCATAGCGGGGATGCCGACATTTATGCGGGCCGGGGACACGGCAGGACCGCCGTGATCGTCGGCATCAGCACGGTGCTGTAAGCGAAGCTCAATCATTGCGGCATGAACCGATCGCGGCTGCCGCGGCACTTACCTAGTGCCGCCGAGAGCCAGGCCGCATGATTATTAGCCCCCGACGCACGCGACCTGGCCTCGGCGAGCATCGTCAGAAGGAGCTTCCAACGATGAAAGCCAAGATCCTCATGATCGCCGCCGCCGCGTTCGCATTCGCGCCCGCGCTCGCTTCGGCCCAAACGGCGCCAGGCAATGGTCAATTTAACGGCACCAACTACTGGCATTCGAACAGCGGGAAGGCCAACGGCCAACCGGGCCAGGACTGCGTGGATTTGGTGACAAGCGGCGAGGGAGCGTTCCCGGGGCACTCGACCAGTGCGCCCGGTTCAGCATTCAATGAAGACCCGGGCGGAACCGCGGGCGCTCATTATGCGGGCGAACAGCCGCAGAACTCTCGCAATACGGCCAGCGTGTCCCAGTACGACGTCGCCTGTTCAAAACAGCAGCCGCTGTGATCTGATCGGCGATTTGAACGGCTGACCTTCGACCAACGACGCGTTGAGGAGGAGATCCAGAACACGACCAAATTGCAGCAAAGAGCGAGGCGTCATTGCGGCTCGAAGCCCAAATTGGCGAACTGTTCGACCCGGCGTGGCGCGATGATCAGGCCATCCACTCCGGGCGTGTCGAGCACGAAGCGCAGGGCCGCGCCGGCCATAGTCTCTTGTCGGGCGTCGGCCGATCGCCTCAGGCGCTCGATCGCAGCGAAAGATTCCTCGTTCAAATAGGCGGCACAAGCCTCCGGCGCACAGGCCAAGCGGCTGCCAGATGGAGGGTCCTCGCCGAACCGATATTTGCCACTCAGGAACCCACCGGCGAGCGGGCTGAAGGCCGTGTAGCGGAGGCTATGCTCGGCGCAGTAGGGGATCAGCTCCTGCGCGTCCGCGGTAGCGAGCAGGTTGTACTCGTTCTGCACATATTCAAAGCTCGACGCGAGGCTGCTGCCAGCTAAGCTCCTGACCGCTTCCACGTCGGATAGCGAGACGTTGGAAACGCCGAAGCGGGCGATTTTCCCTGCTTCAACAGCTCGCGTCATGGCGCCGAGCGTTTCTTCCAGAGGCGTCCCGCGATCAAATTCGTGAATGTAATAGAGATTGATCCGCTCGACCCCGAGCCGGCGCAGCGACACATCGAGGTGGTAGGCGATCTGAGACCGGCTGAGTGGCGTCTCCCCCCGGGGGCAGCCGTGCGGATTGCCGATCTTGGTCGCAATCTGCGCGGCCTGGAGGAAGGACGCACCCTGGGACCGAAGCCACTTGCCAAGCACCACTTCGCTTACTCCGCCGCCGTAGGTGTTTGCGGTATCGAACCGTCGAAGGCCCACCCGCCGCGCGTGATCGAGCAGCTGCAAGGCGTGTTCCTCACTGTCGCCGGCGCCGCGCAAGTTGGGCGACGAGCCAATTCCGCCGAAATTGCCACAGCCGAACACAATCCGATCGACGTCGCACTGCCTCAGCATCTTGCCACCTCCACACGCACCGTAGTTCGCAAGCCTACGGTGGTTTGCGCGCCGCAATAGAGTGCGCCGCCACTTAAGGAAGCAGGGACGCCCGACATTCTGCCTGCCAAGGCTAGGAGAATGGGGACCGTCGTTCGAGCGCTACATATGGGGCAGTTTCCGCGTTTGTCCGCAGACGTCCGCGCGTTCCGGTCGGCTGGAGTGGTCGTTGTGGTGGACGCCCGACAGTTGACGGCGAGCCAACGCTAATGTCCGCTTTCGACCCAATCCGGACATTACGAACCGCAGCCGACCGTTAGGAAGCAGTCATTGGCATAGCCGTCTGTGCGGAGGACGTTTCTCTTAGTCCTGCAAGTACTTCATCAATCGACGCGACACGCCCGAAAACGAAACCAATTGTGGTGCACGCGGCTTTTTGAATCTGCTCGGCGCTCAAGTCGCCGATGCCGAAGGTTGCGGTTCCGTCGCTCAAAAAAATCACTCGAAAGTCGCGAACGGCGGCCTCGCGAGCAGTGGTCTCGCAGCACACGTTTGTCGAAATGCCCGAGATGATGACGGTGTCGATCCCTTTAGAGCGAAGCAGCAACTCAAGGTCCGTGCCATGAAAAGCTCCAAACCGAGGCTTCTCGAGCACCACGTCGGCCTGATCGATCACCAAGCTTGAATGGAACTCTGCCGAGGGGCTTCCCTTGTTTATCATTCCCGCCGCAACCGGCGGTATTTCGGCCAGAAGCCCAGCGTTCGATCCATCCGGCCGAAGAACGTGCCGTGCGTGCACCACGAGCACCCCGGCCGACCGACAAGCCTCCGTTAACTCGTTGATGCGACCCAACAGCACCGGCCCGCCTGGCGCAGAGACTGGATACCCCTCGACGAAGCAATTCTGCATGTCGACGTTCAAAAGCGCCGTGCGCGCAGGGTCGATTCCTAGAGCTTCCATGAGGACCTCCCTCGTCTATGCCCTTCTGCTATTCTTCTTCCTTTGAGTCGCCAAGCAATGTCCGCTTTCCACCCGGTGCGGACATGGGCGGCTTAGGTCCGCTTTCGACCCAAAGCAGACATGAGCACTCCCAATGGCTTTTATTCAGAACGCTGTCGCTCAAGTTGGCTTTCTAGAATCAGGTCGTCCTGGCTTGGCAGGGGCCACTCAATTGCCGCGTCTGATACCTGTTCAACGCGTTTTCCTGGCAAGCTGCCCGTGGATAATGGCTTTGCCCCGAGATCAATCTCACTAAGCGACGTCGGCGCAGCTCTCCACGCACCGACAGGGCTGCGTGTGAGGAGTAGTTGAATGAAGGTCCGCAACGCCAATGCAGCAACTCGCTCCAGTTGTGGCTCTTGACCGTAAACAGCAAATCCAGAGTTTGAAAAGGCCGATGCAAGGCCCATCGCTGCCGTGAATTGTTTGCAAGTGGCGGTCAGGGCGTGGCAGGACATAGTCCTGATCATGGCAGCGTTGCTGCTCTTGTGGCGGAGGGGCTGATCGACCGGGATGACTGATCAACCTCCCGTCAGCTATTGCGATTAGGCTACGCCCCGTCGTTCGGGCGGCGAGCTTCCGCTGCGATCCTCTCAAACTCGCGCGCGATCCTCAAAAGGAACGGCGCTTCAGGACGCCCAACGTACTCGAGCGCCTTGCGCCGGCAGTCTTCGGCCTCTTCCTTGGGTGAGATGTTCGTCATGCGCTTACTGGCTCCGGCGAAATGCCCTGCCCACGAGCGGTTTGGGGGGTGTGGGCAGGGCGACTTTTGCAACGGCAGCTTGGGTAGGTGAGCGGGCTGCCTGAGTTGGTATTTACCGGCCAGCATTGAACGGCAGCCGAACAGACGTGGCTAACGGTTGATTAGCGCTTACCGAGCCCCGCAAACTCGCATGAGGGCGGGGGGCCCAAAGGACCCGGAGACCTTCGACAAATCCGTGATGATGTCTTTAGTGATCCCGTCGCTGAAATATTCCTGCTCGGGATCGCCGCTCATGTTGACGAACGGCAGCACACAGACAGAAGCGCCGCGCGACGCCTTGTGCTCAGCGGCTTGCGAGGCCGCAGTTCGGATGCTTTGCTGCCCGCCCGGGGCGATAGGGGGATCACCGCAGCGGAAGGCTCCGCAAGCGGCAACACTCCGCAGTCAACAGGCTTATGTCGCTTTCCACCCATTGCAGACATTGCTCCAATCAGGAGCCGCGGCGGACATTTGCCCGTGTCATGCTTTCGACCCATTGCGGACATTAGGAGCGTCGAGATCAGCCCGACGACCGGGCTTTAACGGGAGTTGATTGAGGCCCTCGATACGCATTTGCCTACTGTCGGGTGTCCGACAGTGTGTTCATCGCCGAATGCGCGACCGGATGATCCGGATCGCAGCGAATAGCCGACCGTCATTTTTTTTCGACCTCACCTGCATCCGAGTTCGTCGACCGCCTTCAATAGGTAGGACTGATTAGGCGCGCGAGCTTGAGCCGGGAGGAGTGCCAGGTCCGTGTAGTTCTCACCGAGGACGCCCCGGGAACCGGATGCACCGATCAAGCCTTGGTGAGCGGACCCGATGCGATCACCGGCCCAGTTGGCGCGCCGGTCGGCGATCCTTCCGGCGGTTCGATCGAAATTGCGATCGTTGCCCCATGCTGAAGCAGATCGGCAAGCGCATCGGCCAGCTGTAAGTGCATTTGCTTGGCCGCGCCCATGGTGCCGAGCGAGCGCGGCTTGCCTCCGGTCGGAATGACCCACAGCTCCCGCGAGTGCGCCGTGTCGGCGGGAATTTGCCCGGGAACGGCGAGCACCAGTTGCCGAGCCGCCGGATCCCAGCTCGCCACCACCTTGATCGACCTCTTGTCGCCAAGCATTGCGACCATCGGTACGGCCGCGGGCTGCTGCACCCGCGGCTGCGGAGCGGGTGCTGGCCGAAGCTGCAATGAAACAACCAGCGCGAGCGAGGCGGCGACCGCGATCAGCGCGCCCGTTGCGGAGCGCCACACGACGAGCTTGCGCCGAAGGATGGCGACATTGTCGTTCGAAGCTGACCGTCCGATTGTGGCGAACTCGATCCTGCGCCACAATTCTGGAGGGGGAGTGACGCATTCGGTCTCCTCGTGCAGGGGCGCCAGCCGCCCGCGCCAACGAGCTACTTCCGCAGCAAAGTTCGGCTCCGAGGCCGCACGCGCTCGGGCGGCGCGCAATTCATTGCCTGTCACCAGCCCAAGAGCATGTTCGGCCGCCATGGCCGCCGCGTCGCTCGTCTGGCCGCGTTCGTCGGTCATCGCTCGAGACACCCGCGCAGGTGCTGCAACCCGCGCCGGATCCAGCTCTTCATCGTCGGCAAGGGAACGCCCGTCTTTTCGGCGAGCTCGGGATAGGTTGCGCCATCAAAGAATGCCGAACGGATCATCGTGCGCGCCCGCTCCTCCAGTTCCTCAAGGCATTGCCGAACGCGCGACGCGTCCTCAGCCTTCTCAAGCATATCGAGCGAAGAGGGACTGTCGTCGGCAAGACTGGCCGCATCGTCGGCGTCGCCCTCAGGCGCGCGCCTGCCACGCAACCGATCGATCGCCTTGTTGCGCGCAAGGGTCGCAAGCCAGGTGATTGCTCCAGCCCTCGCGAGGTCGAACAACGCGGCCTTGCGCCAGATGAGGATATAAACCTCTTGGAGCACGTCCTGCGCTTCGGCCTCGTCGCCCAGGAGTCGAAGAGCAACGCCATATAATTTCGCGGAAGTTCGTTCGTAAACTGACTTGAACGCAGCTGAATCCTTGTCCGCCACGCGTGCCATCAGACGAGCCAGCTCGGAGCGTGCGCTATTCGCATCGTCCAAGCCCTCTACTAAATGCATTCCTTCCCTCATGTCCCGCCAAGGAAGCGGCGCAAAATGAAAGCCGGCGGAAACATCGCCGTAGGCCGGTAGCCTGCGTTTTGCGACGTATTCCGCCGGCCTGCAACCGACGAAGAGGGTTTCGCCGAATGCGCGCATGGATCAGGGCATGAGAACGGATTCGACAATGTGAATGACGCCGCTCCACTGCGTAACGTTGGCAATCGTGCGTGTCTTCCCATCCTTTCGTCCATCACGGCCCAGCCGTTACCGCTCTTCATGAAGCGGAGGTTCTCGCGCTCGAACGGTCTTAAGCGTTGCCGTATGCTAGGTTCAAAAATGGGGATGAGCCGAGCCCAACATGGGTTGATGAACACGTCGGAATTGCCCCAAATGCATGACCTCCACGTTCATCGAGCCATTCTGCGGAAAGCTTGGTCGCGCCCGCCGCTCGGCGCAGCAAATGATCTAAGCTCGGGTTGACCATGAGTTGAATGCATATTCTCTTTGGCGTTGGCCGGCAGGATCCACGGTCGGATATTCCGTCGCGCGTTCACTCGCGTTGGAGGATTTTCCGAAAGCACCAAGCGACGCGCGGTAGAGAGTCTCGGCGGTGCCGTATGCCCCATTTGCCCTCGTTTCGAGATCGTCGCGATTGCGAATGAGAATCCGGCCGCGCCGGCAGCGGATGTGCCCGTCGCCTTCGAGGATGTGGAGACAATCGGTGACGCTTGCGCGGCGAGCTCCCAAACAGTCCGCTATTTCCTGATGTTGGGCCTCAATCCAGTCGCCGCCGACGCGGTCGTGACGCATCAATAGCCACCGCGCGATCGCTGCTTCTACGCGGTGATGGGAATGTGCGCCCAGGCCTTCGGCCATCTGTACGGCGGTGATAACCATATATTGCCAAAGGATCGTGCTTAGCCTCGGGTTGGCCGCCACGGCGGCCAGCAACGCATTGACTTCGATCTTGAGCAACGATCCATCGCGGCAACAGACCATGGCCCGATACGGAGAGCGGCAAAATCCCGCGATGGCGGTCCAGCCCGACATTCCTTCGCGCCCGGCAAGCGCGACCTCGATTCGGCCGGTTTGCTCGAGCGACACGATCGTGTCGATTGGGAAATAGGCATGTTCGAGCACCTCTCCGGCGTCGAACAATATGGATCCGGCTGTCACCGCATGCCGTTCGACATGCCGTTCGAAGACGGCCCGATCCGCTCCGGCAAGCTGCCTCAAAAGCAGGTTTGACGTCAGCGGAAGAGCAGGTGCCTCGCCGAATCGCTCCGACATTGGACTAAGAATTTCCGGTTCCATGCAGAACATACGGTAGATAACTAGCAATGGATGCGACGCGTCCTGGGTTAACTGTCCTGCGCGACCGAAAAGAAATTTTAGTCACCGGAACTTTTTCGAAATTTAACGGCGCGACCAAGCCCGGGGTACGAATCCGTACCGGGCGGCCCCAGGGCTGGATATTTCGCAAAAAGTAAGGAATTTTCAATGCGGTAACCAATCGACTTGTCCATCCGGAGGCGACCTATGGCCGATCAAGAACTGATGCTCGATGCGTTGGAGAGCAGAGCCAAGCGACGCCAGGTGCTCAAGACGTTCGGCGCCTACGCGGCAGCCGGACTCGCCTTTTCGATGCTTGGAACGAAGGTCTCCGCCCAAGCGGTTTCCGACTCTGATATTCTCAATTTCGCGTTGAATCTCGAATATCTCGAGGCGCAATTCTATACTTATGCGGTATTCGGCACGGGCCTTCCGAGCAGCGATCTGACCGGAACCGGTACACAGGGTGGGGTAACCGCTGGTCGCCAGGTCAACTTCACCGATCCGGTGGTTGCTCAATATGCGAAGGAGATCGCGCTCGACGAACGCGCCCATGTCGAATTCCTGCGAAGGGTGCTCGGATCATCGGCGGTTGCCCAGCCCGCGATCGACGTTGGAACGGACCCCAATGGCGCTTTCTCGACGGCCGCGCGTGCAGCCGGCCTGGTCGGTGCCGGTCAGTCATTCGATCCTTATGCGAGCGACGAGAACTTCCTTCTCGGCGCCTTCATTTTCGAAGATGTCGGGGTCACGGCCTACAAAGGCGCCGCACCCCTTCTCGCTAACAAGACATTCACTGAAGCGGCCGCGGGCATTCTTGCGGTCGAGGCCTATCACGCGGCCATTGTCCGGACGACCCTTTACCGGAAGGGCATTCAGACGCCCTCGCTGATCGACGCGACCGAGAAGATTTCCAACGCCCGCGACAGCCTCGACAATCCAATCGACGATGATCAGGGAATCGCGCCCATCGGCAATGCGAGCAACATTGCTCCGCTCGACGCCAATGGCCTCGCTTACAGCCGGACCACGGGCGATGTCTTGAACATCGTTTACCTCAACCCCGGCGCCGTCTCGAAGGGTGGATTCTTCCCCAACGGGGTGAACGGCAACATCACGCTCAGCAGCGCGAATTAGAGGAAAGCCATCGCCATGAACCAGCACGATCTCATTGCCGAAGTTTTCGAACGCCAGGCGCTGCGGCGCCTTGAGCGCAGGAATTTCCTGAAGTTCGCCGGGGCCTCAACCGCAGCGGTGGCCGGGGCGTCAATGCTCGCGGCCTGCGATCCGAAACCATCCACGCGCGGCAGCGACATCGTCAACCCGGTCGGCCCGCAAGTGTCGGACGTCGAAATCCTCAACTTCGCGCTCAACCTCGAATATCTCGAGGCGCAATTCTACAGTTTCGCGGCAACCGGGGCCGGCCTCGCGTCGACCCTTCTGACCGGCACTGGAACGCAGGGCGCGGTGACTGGCGGCCGCCAGGTCGCGTTCACCGATACGCTCGTTCGCCAATATGCGAACGAAATTGCCGGCGACGAACGAGCGCATGTCAATTTCCTGCGCACCGCGATTGGTTCGGCTGCGGTTGCGCAACCCGCGATCGACATCAGCGCGACACCGACCAGCGCCTTTTCGCAGGCGGCGGTCGCCGCCGGCCTGATCGCCCAGGGACAGACCTTCGATCCGTATGCGAGCGACGAGAACTTCCTGCTCGGGGCGTTCATTTTCGAAGATGTCGGCGTGACCGCGTACAAGGGCGCTTCGCCGTTGCTCAAGAGCGCGACCTTCCTTGAGGCGGCCGCGGGCATCCTCGCCGCTGAAGCCTATCACGCAGGGCTCATCCGCACCGTCCTTTACGGCAAGGGTATCGCTGCCCCGGCGCTGGTCGACGCGACCGAAAAAATCTCCAATGCCCGGGATGCGCTCGATAATCCGATCGACGATGACCAGGGCGTGCGCGGGGCGAACGGTGCGTCGAACATCGTGCCCGCCGACAGCGACAGCATCGCTTACAGCCGGACGACCGGGGATGTGCTCAACATCGTCTATTTGACTGCGGCTGCGGCGAACAAAGGCGGATTTTTCCCCAACGGCGTCAACGGAACGATCAACACCAGCACGGCTGGATAATTACAGATCGCGCAGCTCATGCAGTTCGACCCGACACGAATGGAACTGACGGTGGGCAAGGCAACACGATCGCGTGTCGTGGCCAAGCTGACGATCGCGGCGTCGGCGCTAAGCCTGGCCGCGGCGCCTGCGTCCGCCACGGTGTACGAAATGGGCACCGACGGGATCGTTCGCGACTGCAGCGTCGGCCCGCGGGACACCCGCGGCTGCCTGGCGAGCGAGGATGGGGCGCTGCCGGCGGAACAGGCGCCCGACGTACCGGCGCTGGCGATCACGATGATTGCAGAGCCGCTGGTCCCGCCGGACTATCGAGCGCCGCTAATCGATGCCTCGGCCCGCTATGGTGTAAGCCCGCGGCTGCTTGCGGCACTGACGCGCCAGGAAAGCGCGTGGCGCGCTTCGGTCGTCTCGCCAAAAGGCGCGATCGGCCTGACACAGCTGATGCCGGCCACCGCACGGGCGCTGGCGGTGGATCCTCGCGACCCTGCCGCAAACCTCAATGGCGGCGCGCGCTACCTTCGACAACTGCTCGACCAGTTCGACGGCGATATCGAACGAGCCCTTGCCGCCTACAACGCCGGTCCCGGCCGCGTCGTTCGCGCCCGCGGCATCCCGGCGATTTCCGAAACGCGCGCCTACGTCGCCAGCATTGTCGACCGGCTGGGGATCGTAGCCGCCGGCGAAGGAGGGAGATGACATGAAAATCCACGCAATCGCGGCATCGCTGCTGTTGGTGACGGCCGGCGCAGCTTCGGCGCAATCGGCCGCGGCCGATCCGCAAGGCTCGGGCCCGATCGTCGCCGCGCTGAGCTGGCTTCAAGGAACGCTGCTGGGCAATGTGGCGACGGCAGTTGCCGTCATCGCCGTGGCGATGGTCGGCTTCATGATGCTGACCGGTCGGCTTAACTGGCGGTTCGGCGCAACGGTGATCGTCGGTTGCTTCGTGCTGTTCGGTGCTTCGGCAATCGTTTCCGGCATCCAGTCGACGACGATGGTGGCGCGGTAGATGGCGGCCCGCTCCCCGGTCTTTCGAGCGCTCACCCGGCCGCAGATGTTCGCCGGCGTGACCTACAGCTTTTTCATCCTCAACGCGGCGATCACGACCGAGGCGTTCCTGATCACGCGCAGCTTCCTCGCGCTTCCGGTCGCGCTCCTCGTCCACGCGGTCGGCTATTTCGCATGCTTGCGCGAGCCGCGCATTTTCGACCTCTGGCTGACCAAGGTTCGGCGCTGCCCGCGCGTCGGCAACTGGACGCGCTGGGGTTGCAACAGCTACACACCATGACCGGCAGCACGCCTCGCCTCCGCTGGTCAGGGCCCGCCTCCTGGGCCAAGCGCGAAGTCCGCGCCGGCGATCGCCTGCCCTACGCGCGCCACTGGGACGATCATACGCTACTGCTGCGCGACGGGTCGCTCCTGCGCATGATCCGGGTTCCCGGCCTGCCATTCGAGACCGACGAGTGGGAAACCCTCGATCACCATCTCAACGTGCGGGAAACGATGCTGCGGAGCGTCCTCGATGCCCGTTTTGCGCTCTACCACCACGTCATCCGCCGGCGCGTACACGTCGCGCTCGACGGAGATTTCGAAGATCCATTTGCGGAAATCGTGAATAAGCGTTGGCAGCGGCGCCTCGATGATCGCCGGCTCTACGTCAATGAGCAGTTCCTGAGCCTCGTCCGACGGCCGGCGCGCGGCAAGACCGGGTTGATCGACCGTTGGCGGCACAGCGGTGGCCGAGCGTCTGCCGGCGACGCGTCCGAAGCCCGCGAATTGGACGCCGCCTGCACTGCGTTGATCGCAGCGCTAGAGCCTTATGGCGCGCGAGTTCTCGGCGTCTACGAGCGCAACCAGCTACGTCATTCCGAGCCGCTCGAAATGCTGTCCGCAATCTACAACGGCGAGTTGCGGCCCGCCCTGGTGCCGGAAGACGACGTCGATCTCGGCCATCACATTCCTTACAACCGCGTGAGCTTCGGCCTCGACGCAATCGAAACGCGGGGGCCGGACGGGCGCCGCTTCGCGGGACTGCTGTCGGTCAAGGATTATCCCGACAGCACGCGGGCCGGCCTGATCGACAACATCCTCCGGCTGCCGCACGAATTGGTGCTGACCGAAAGCTTCGCCCTGACCGATCGCCAGATCGCCCGGGAGCGGATCGACCTCTCGCTCCGGCGGCTGCGGTCGGCGGATGAAGAAGCGGGGGCCGAGCGGCGCGAGATGCTTGCCGCGCGCGATATGCTCGGCGCCGGGCAAACCAGCTTTGGCGATCATCATTTGTCGCTGCTGATCCGCGCCGATACGCTCGATGCGCTCGACGAAGCGATCGCCCAGGGCGCCGCAGCGTTGAGCGACATCGGCGCGGTGTCGGTGCGCGAGGACATCAACCTCGAACCCTGCTTCTGGGGCCAGTTTCCCGGCAACGAAGCCTACATTGTCCGCCGGGCGCTGATCTCGACCGCCAATGCGGCGGGGTTCCTGTCACTCCATGGACTGCCGATCGGCCGCGCATCGGGCAATCATTGGGGCGATTCGGTCACGGTCCTCGAGACCACCGCCTTAACGCCCTATTTCTTCAACTTCCATGAGGGCGATCTCGGCCATTTCACCGTGATTGGACCGTCCGGTTCCGGAAAGACGGTGGTCCTCAACTTCCTCGCATGCCAAGCCCAGCGTTTCGCGCCGCGCACCGTGTTGTTCGACAAGGACCGCGGATCCGAGATTTTCGTTCGCGCTGCCGGCGGGGTTTACAGCCGATTGATCCCAGGCGAGCCGAGCAACCTTAATCCGCTTCAATTACCCGATACGCCGATCAACCGTGCCTTTCTGCGTGACTGGATGGGGGTTCTGCTCGATGCCGACGGCCCCGAGGAGGAAGCGTCGATCGCCGCCGCCATCGACGCCTGCTTCGAAGCCGATCCCGCGTTCCGACGCCTGCGCCATTTCGCCGAACTCCTCGGCGGTGCCCGGCGACCGGCTCCGGACGACCTCGTGTCGAGGCTGCAACCATGGGCCAGTGGCGAGCATGTCTGGCTGTTCGACAATCAGGCGGATCGGCTCGATCTGAGCATGCGCACGATCGGGTTCGACATGACCGCGCTGCTCGACAGCCCGAAGTTACGGACCCCGGCGATGATGTACCTGTTTCATCGCGTCGACGAGCGGCTGGACGGCACGCCTTCAATGATCCTCATCGATGAAGGCTGGAAGGCACTCGATGACCCGGTGTTCGCTGGCCGCATCCGCGACTGGCTGAAGACCTTGCGCAAGCGGAACGCGATCGTCGGGTTTGCCACGCAGTCGGCGCACGACGCTTTGGCGAGCCGGATCGCGGCGGCGCTCGTCGAACAAACCGCGACGATGATCTTCACCCCCAATCCCAAGGCGCGGAACGAGGATTATTGCATCGGCTTCGGTCTCTCGATCCAGGAACTCGATCTGATCCGCGCACTTCCCGCGCACAGCCGTTGCTTCCTGATCAGGCACGCCAATCATTCGGTTGTCGCGCGGCTCGACCTGTCGGGCATGCCCGATCTCCTCAAGGTCTTCTCCGGGCGCGAACCGAGCGTTCGCGCGCTCGACCTCGTTCGCGCTGAAGTTGGCGACGATCCCGCCGAATGGTTGCCGCGCTTCGCGGGCATCACTTGGCCGGGGCGCGAGGACGAATGGCTGGAGGCGGCTGAATGAGCGTCTGCCCGGCCATGGTCAGCGAAAGCGCGATGACGATTGCGGGATCGCTTAAGAGCGTTGACTGTCGGACGAGTGAAGCCGTGTCCGTTGTCTTCGGCCGCCTGTTCGGACCGGGCGGACATTTGCTCCCGGCGCTGACAATCCTGCTCACCCTCTATGTCGCGCTGTTCGCGATCGGGTTGCTCGGCGGGCGCACCCGGCTCGGCATCGGAGCACTCACGCCGCGGATGATGACGCTTGGGCTCATCCTCACATTCGCAACGTCGTGGGCCGCCTATCAGAATGTGGTGTGGACGCTCGCTACCGGCGCGCCGGACGAAATCGCGCGCGTGGTCGCGGGCACCGACGGGTCGGCGACCATCGCCTTCGCCGATCGGCTCGACGGCCTGTTCGGAGCCATCGGGGATAGCGCCGAGGCCGCTTCGAAGCCAGCGCCGCCGACGTCGACTGGGATCACGCCGCCGACGCCGATGGTCGGCGGCTTTACTGCATCGACGGTCCTGTGGCTGTCGGCGCTGCTCCTGCTGCTTGGCTCCGTCGGAGTCCTCGTCACCGCCAAGATCGCGCTTGCCGCGCTGCTTGCCCTCGGCCCTGTGTTCATCGTGCTTGCGCTGTTCGCCGGCACCCGCGGCCTTTTCGAAGGATGGCTCAAGGCCGTCGTGATGTTCGCGCTCGCCCCGCTGTTTGCGGTGCTGATCGGGGGCGGCGCGATCGCGGCGCTCGAGCCGATCGCCGGCGCGCTTCTGCAGTCCGGCGAGGAGCCGTCGAGCGGGCTGGTTGGAACCATGTTCGTCGGCTCGGCAATTTTCGCCGCGCTCATGTTCATGGCGCTCAAGGCCTCGATGACCGTGGTCGCGGGCTGGCGCATTCCGGGCTCACGCGCGGCCGATGACGCGCGAGACCGGGCGGCCGGAGCCGTCATCGCCGCGGCCTTCGCCGCTCACGGGCCGGGGCCAGCCGCCGTCTCTGGCAACCCGTCATCGGCTGGCGACGCACGAATTCGCGACATCGTGGCGGCGGTACCCGCCGTTCGCGAGAGCGCAGGCGTTGCGGCGACGAGTTCGACGTCGCAACTGCTGCGGTCGGTGGAAAACAGCGGGAGCCTGCCACCGCCGTGGCCGGCGAATCGCAACGACCCGCGCGCCGGCGAGGTCGGCCGGCGCTTCCGGCCCGCCACCGACACTTCGGCGAGGGAGAAGATTTCATGACCCATCTCCATAGTCTCGCCACGGCTTTGACCGTCGCCACGCTTGCATTCCCCAGTGCCGCGCAAGGCGATCCGCGCTTCAGCGACCGGGCCTATGCCGCGAACCAGATCATCACGGTGCACGGGAAGCCCGGCATCGAGTCCGCGATTGCGTTCTCCCCAGACGAACGCATCGAGAATATCGCGGTTGGCAATTCGTCCGCCTGGCAGGTCAATCCCAACAAGCGCGCCAACGTCGTGTTCGTCAAACCCGCGACGGCGCGGGCGCGCACCAACATGACCGTCATTACCGATCAGCGGACCTATTTGTTCGACCTGGTCAGTTCGGCCGGCGGCAGTCCGGTCTATATGCTGCAGTTCCGCTATCCCGACGCACCCAAACGCGCGCCCATTGCCGCACCGCCGTCAGCGGCGACCGCCGTCGCCGTGGTGACGCAGCCGCGCGAGCCCGCGATCCCCGCGACGCTGAATTTCGGCTGGCGCGGCGCCGGCGAAAAGAAACTGCTTCCCGCAAGCTATTTCGACGACGGCTCGTCGACTTTCCTGCGCTGGACGCAAGACACGCCGCTGCCGGCGATCCTCATCCGCAACCCCGAAGGAGCCGAGGGCCCGGTCAATTACACGGTGCGCGGCGATTATGTCGTGGTCGAGGGCATTCCGGCACAGCTCGTGCTGCGTAGCGGCAAGCAGGTCGCGACCCTAACGCCGCTGCGCCGTCTAGCGCCGGCGCCAACCGTGACGGCGAGCGCCACCCCGCTTCAGCTTCAAACCGCCGCCGGAAACAGCGAACAATGACCCGATTTCGCGAGCCGTCGACCGCGGTGATGATCCACCCGCTCAACGATATTGATCCGCGCGGCCGGCTGGATGGGGGCGTGCTCGTCGACGCCAGCCGCAACCGCTATCCGATCGTCGCGGCGACGCGGCCGCGCCGCGATTCGCTTTCGCTCGCCGCTGGCACGGGCGTCGCAGTTTTGCTCGGCATGCTCACATTCTGGACAATGAGCGGCCATCGGTCACCCGCGCCCGCGTCGACCACGCTGCCCACCCGCGAATTTTCGCTGGCGCGGCCGGCTCCTTCTACCGCGTTGGCGCCCGCGCCGCCGGCGGGCTCATTCATGTTGCCCCATACCCAGTCGTGGGCGCAGATTCAGACGCGGCCGGGAGCGCGCACCGATCCGGCGCGCGACCCGATGATCGTATTCGATGCCAGCGGCTCGCCGGCTGTTGAAACCGCATCGGCCAGCACGCCGCCGCCGTCGGCCGCGGCGACGCCGGTCGGCCTGGCCGCGGCCGCTGAAGCGTCGACGGCGGGCAATGGCGCCAACGCCCGCAACGAAGATGATGGATTCTTTTCCCGGATCGAAGGCCGCAACGCGCAGGTCGCGACCGCGCGTCAACTCAGCAGCCCGGCCTCGACAGTTACGCAAGGAACGCTGATCGCCGCGGTCCTCGAGACGTCCATCAACACCGATTTGCCCGGCTATGTGCGGGCACTTGTCAGCCGCGACGTCCGCTCGTTCGACGGCTCCCAAATTCTAATCCCGCGCTCGTCGCGCCTGATCGGGCAGTACAAGTCGGGGCTCGCCGCCGGGCAAACGCGGGCCTACGTCATCTGGACGCGCCTGATCCGTCCCGACGGTGTGTCAGTTATGCTCGATTCGCCCGGCGTGGATTTCTCCGGCGAGTCGGGTTTTGCCGGCAAGGTCAACTCACACTTCATGAAGCGGTTCGGCTCGGCCCTGCTGCTGTCGGTTGTTGGGGGCCTCAGCGCGGCGGGAAGTGGCGGCGCAACCCTGATCGCCGGTGGCGGCGGACAAAGCGCGGCATCGGTGGCTGCCGGTCACGACGGCGCCATTTCGCCGACCATCCGCGTGTCGCAAGGCGAGCCGATCCGCATCTTCACCGCGCGCGACCTCGACTTCTCGACGGTGCCCCGACTCGAGGCATCGCGATGACCGCCGAAGTCCACGCGCTTGGCGATAGTGTCTATCTCGAGGCCTATCTGGCGCCACTGCGCCCCTGGCTCGGCCGCGAGGATGTCACCGAAATCGTGATCAATCGCCCAGGTGAAATCTGGATCGAGGCGGCCGGTGGCGGGCCAATGGAACGCTGCCGGCTACCAGAATTCAGCGATAGGCATGTTGGCAGGCTCGCCGAGCAAGTCGCTCGCATGAGCCACCAGGGTATCAATCGCCAAAACCCGCTGCTTGCCGCAACCCTTCCCGACGGGGGGGGCCGGGTGCAATTCGTCGCACCGTCCGCAACGCGCGACCATTGGGCAATGGCGATCCGCCAGCATCGCCTCGTCGATTTGCCGCTCACTGCTTATGACGAAGGATCGCTTTCGTCGCTGGAAACCGAGACCGCTCCCGACCCCGCCTCGCGGCCGATTGCCTTTCTACAGCACGCCGTGCGCACGCGCCAAACAATCCTGATCAGCGGCGGCACCTCGTCGGGCAAGACGACGTTCCTCAACTCGCTACTGCGGGAGATACCTGAAGACGAGCGAATCATCCTCGTCGAGGACACGCCGGAAATCCGGCTCCGCTCGGCCAACGGCGTCGGCTTGGTTGCCGTCAAGGGCGACACCGGCGAGGCGCGGGTCACGGTCGAAGATTTGCTCCAGGCAGCGCTGCGGCTGCGCCCCGACCGCATCGTGTTGGGTGAGTTGCGGGGCCGGGAGGCAGTCAGCTTCCTGCGGGCGATCAATACCGGGCATCCAGGGTCGCTGACGACGATCCACGCCAATTCGCCTGCAGGTGCGCTCGAACAACTCGCGCTGATGGTCATGCAAGCGGGGCTCGGTCTCAGCCGCGTCGACACCATCGCTTATGCGCGAATGATGATCGACGTCATCGTTCAGCTCGAGAAGGTGGGCGGTCGCCGACGTATCGTGGCGATCACGCGGCCCCGGGAGGACGGAGGATAATCCTCTCGTCAACTCATCAATCAACCAATTCGAACAGGAGGATAGTCATTATGCGCAAATCGGGGATGATCATGTTGGCCGCTGCCGGCGTCCTGTCCGCGCCACTCCAGGCTCAGTCTACGGGGGTTGCGCTGCGCGGCATTCGCGTCGAGGCCAATGCCGGCGGCGACCGTTACAGCTCGTCGAACACGCGTCGGACCAAATTCGGCTACGGGGCCACGATCGGCGCCGACCTTGAACTCAGCCGTTTCATCCTGGGCGTCGAGGGCAGCTATTGGCGCGACGCCAAGCGCGTGACCAACTGCCTGACGGGCGGCGCGGGGACATTCTGCAATTCCTCGGGCCAACACGAACTGGGCGCGGCGGTACGGGCCGGCTACGCGTTGACGCCGCAGCTGCTGATCTTCGGCAAAGCCGGGATTGTCCGCGACCGGCAGCGGAACATCTTCACGTCGAGCGGCAGCACCTTCTACGTCAATGGCCAGTTCGTTCCCGCGCCGCCTTCGAGCGACACAAGATTTAGTGAGAGCGGATATGAGCTGGGCGGGGGGCTGGAATATTCCCTCGCGAGCCACTTTTACGCGGACGCGCAATATGTCTATTCGCACTACCGCAACGAGACCGTGCGCAACCGAGTGATGCTCGGTCTGGGCTACCGGTTCCCATGAGCGCCGATTCGACCCTGAAGGCATCAACGCACGATTCCGGTCCATCCGGCGCATGACGCCGCCTCCCGACGCAGCAACCATCTTCGAACCTGGCGTATTGCCGAGCCTCGGCGATGCGCACCGTAGTATCGCGGTGCCGCGCCCGAGCGCTGCCCTGTGGCGCAGGCTATTTGCGTTTTCCGGCCCGGGCTATCTTGTTGCTGTCGGCTACATGGATCCCGGCAATTGGGCGACGGATCTCGCCGGCGGCTCGGCCTTCGGCTATTCGCTACTGTCGGTCATCTTGCTGTCGAACTTTGCCGCAATGCTGCTCCAGGCCCTTGCGGCGCGGCTTGGGATCGCCACCGGCATGGACCTCGCCCAGGCCTGCCGAGCGCGATATTCGCCGGCTGCCCGTGTGCCTCTTTGGCTCGCTTGCGAACTCGCGATTGTCGCGTGCGATCTGGCCGAAGTGATCGGGACCGCCATCGCGCTGCAGCTGTTGTTCGGCATCCCGCTCGTTTTTGGCGTGTGCCTGACGGCGGTCGACGTGCTGCTCATCCTGTTCCTACAGCAGCACGGTTTTCGCAAACTGGAGGCCTTCGTCGTCGCGCTGCTGGTGATCATCGCCGGCTGCTTTGCGTTCGAGCTGGCGCTCTCCCACCCGGATTCGCTGGCGCTGCTTAGCGGGTTGGTGCCGAGCCGCGCGATCGTGTCCAATCCGGCGATGCTCTACATTGCGATGGGCATCGTCGGAGCGACGGTGATGCCGCACAATCTTTATCTCCACAGCGCAATCGTGCAAACGCGCAAATTCCCGCGGACCGACGAAGGCAAAGGCGAAGCGATCCGCTTTGCAACCCTTGACAGCTCGGCGGCGTTGCTGCTCGCCTTGTTCATCAACGGCGCAATCCTGGTGCTCGCCGCCTCGACATTCCATGCGGCCGGACGCACCGGTGTTGCCGACATCCGCGAAGCGTACCAGTTGCTCACGCCGATGCTTGGCGGAGCGATTGCCAGCACTCTCTTTGCAATCGCGTTGTTGGCGTCCGGCCAGAACTCGACCGTCACTGCGACGCTTGCCGGGCAGATCGTGATGCAGGGCTTCCTCGACATCCGGCTGCCGGCCTGGCTGCGGCGATTGATCACCCGAAGCCTGGCGATTGTGCCGGCTGCGGCGGTGGTGATTGCCTATGGCGACAGCGGCATGACCAAGCTCCTGATCATCAGCCAGATCGTTCTAAGCTTGCAGCTCCCGTTCGCGATGATCCCCCTCGCGCAATTCACCAGCGACCGAAGGATGATGGGAATCCACGCCAACCCGAAATGGCTGAAGATTGCCGCTTACTCGGTTTGTATCCTCATCAGCGGACTGAATATTTTGTTATTGGCATCAATGATTTGATCGAAATCACCGAAAATCTTCCGAACGGCAAGAACCGTACGGTGAAGCGCGCAACGGCGACGTTCGCCATACGTTGAAATCCCCGAGCGGGGACAAGCAGGAGATTTTGAGATGCCCTATGCCAAGGCTCGCGACGGATGCATGTTATATTACAAGGATTGGGGCGAAGGCAGGCGCCCCCCCCGTCACCGACTGTCTAGTGCCGTACCGGGTCTTCGCTAAGCCGCTTTGGCGGACACTGCAGTTACGGCGAGGTCCACCCCGATTTGTGGGCTGGTGGAGCTGAGGGGAATCGAACCCCTGACCTCTGCAGTGCGATTGCAGCGCTCTCCCATCTGAGCTACAGCCCCGCGCCCCAGCCGGCCGGTGCGCCCGATGGGTTCGGGCGCCGGGGAGCGGCTCCACTAGCGGCGATTTATGACCCTTGCAATCGCCTGTCCCGTGGCAGCGTCAGCCCGCCGATTCGGCCTGTTCGCGCGCCCTCACGACCGGAACGAGCGCGAGCGCCGGTTCGTTTGTTAGAGCGTGAGGATCTGGGAGAATTGGGCCCCGCGCATACTCGATCGCAGCTTCCAAGGCACCTACCGCTAGAGCGGTAGAAGGCTGAGCCCCGGCCAGCGGGGCTGACACGAGACCCGGCGGCGTCATCCCCTTCGCCGCCGGGTCTTTCGTGCAAGCGGCGCAAAGCATATGCGGTCGTTCAGCAGGAGGAACGATAATGGCCCGCGCCTGGCATCTCAAGAGCCGCCCTAACGGCATGCCCACGTCCGACAATTTCGAACTGAAGGATATTGACCTTCCGCCCCTTGGCGAGGGCCAGCTCCACGTCCGCAACCGGTGGCTGTCGGTCGATCCCTACATGCGCGGGCGGATGAACGACGTGAAAAGCTACGTCCCGCCGTTCCAGCTCGGCGAACCGCTCGAGGGCGGGGCGGTTGGCGAGGTCGTCGAAAGCACAGCGGATGGGTTCGCCGCCGGCGATCTTGTCCAGCACATGGCGGGCTGGCGCGACGAAGCCGTCGTCCCCGGCCGAACGGCCCAAAAGCTTCCCCAACTCGGCGCCCCGCCCGAGCGTTTTCTCGGGGTCCTCGGCGTGACCGGAATTACCGCCTATTTCGGGCTCCTCGATGCGGCACGGGCGAAGCAAGGCGACGTGGTCTTCGTCTCGGCCGCCGCGGGCGCTGTCGGCTCCGTCGTAGTGCAGGTCGCCAAGGCCAAGGGGATGACGGTGATCGCATCGGCCGGCGGCGCCGAGAAGTGCGAGTTCGTGCGCACGCTCGGTGCCGATCGCGTCATTGACTACAAGGCCGGGCCCGTTCTCAAGGGCCTCGCCGAGGCCGCGCCGGACGGAATCGACGTCTATTTCGACAATGTTGGCGGCGACCATCTCGATGCCGCATTCGCCGTGGCCAGGAACAACGCTCGCTTCGCGATCTGCGGCATGATCGAAGGCTATAATCAGCGCGAGCCCATGGCCTTCCGCTTCATTCAGCGGGTGATTGCGGCACGCATTGCGCTCAAGGGCTTCATCGTCTTTGACTATTTCCCGCGCCTGCCGGAATTCTACGCCGAGATGGCCCCTTGGATCGCCAATGGCGTCGTGAAATCAAGCGAGACCGTGGTCGAGGGCCTGGAGAAGACCCCCGACGCGTTCCTCGGCCTGTTCAAGGGCGAGAACACGGGCAAGATGCTGGTCCGGCTCTAGA
>JBDTZJ010000080.1:0-7530 GCA_040005255.1 Sphingomicrobium sp. | reverse complement strand
GCGCGCTTCGAGCGCCTTCAGCATGTCCTCGGGCTGCCATTGGCCGCGCCCGACCAGCGCGAGGCAACCGACCATCGAGCGGACCTGGTGATGGAGGAAGCTCCGCGCCGCGGCGGTCACGTGGATCTCCTCGCCGGCTTTCACGACGTCGAGCCGGTCGAGCGTCTTCACCGGGCTGTCCGACTGGCATTGCGCCGAGCGAAAGGTGGTGAAGTCATGACGTCCGATGAGGTGCGCCGCGCCCTGGCGCATCGCTTCGAGGTTGAGCGGGACCGCGATGTGCCAGACCTTGCCGGCATCGAGCGCCGGCGGCGCTTGGCGGTTGAGGATCCGGTAGAGGTAGCGCCGTCCAAGGCAGGAGAAGCGCGCGTGCCAGTCGGCGGCGACCGGCTCGACCCCGAGCACGGAGATCGGGTGGGGGCGCACTAGCGCGTTCAATCCCTCGCGCAGCCGGTGCCGCGTCAGGTCGCGTTCGATGTCGGCGTGAGCGCTCATCGCCAGCGCGTGGACCCCGGCATCCGTCCGCCCGGCGGCGATGAATTGCGCTTGCTCGCCGGTCATCCGCTGCAGCGCTTCCTCGAGCGTCTGCTGGACCGAGGGGCCGTGCTCCTGCCGCTGCCAGCCCATGAACGGGCCGCCGTCATATTCGATCGTGAGTTTCCAGCGGGTCATTGGCGCCAGCGAGTCACGGCAAGATGGTGCCCTTCGGAATCGCGAACCCGCGCAACAATTCTCCCGCCGTCATCGCGCCGCGTCCCGCGCGCTGCACTTTCAGCGGCCGGATATAGCCGTCGCCGCACGCGATATTCAGGCAATCGTCGAGCACTTCGCCGGGCTTCCCTGAAGCATCGCTGCCGACGGCTGCATCAAGCAGCTTGACCCGCTCGCCATCGGCCTCGAACCATGCTCCAGGCACCGGATTGAAGGCCCGGACTTGCCGCTCGATTTGCTCGGCAGTGGCCGCCCAGTCGATCCGCGCCTCCGCCTTGTCGATCTTCGACGCATAGGTGACGCCATCGTCCGGCTGCGGTTCGGGCGGGGTTGGATGGACGAGCCCTTCGATCAGCGCGGCAGCCCCGAGTTGTGCCATCTCCTCCGTGACTTGCCCGGCATTCTTGCCGCCAATTTCGAGTTCACGTCGAAGCAGCGTCGGGCCGGTATCCAGTCCCTCATCCATCCGCATGATCGTGACGCCGCTGGTCTCGTCTCCGGCAAGGATCGCGCGCTGGATCGGCGCGGCGCCGCGCCAGCGGGGCAGCAGCGATGCGTGAACGTTGACGCAGCCTTGCCTAGGTGCCTCCAGGATCGCCTTGGGCAGGATCAGCCCGTAGGCCGCGATCACCGCAATATCGGCGTCGAGCGCGCGGAACCGCGCCTGCTCCTCGAGATCGCGCAGCGCCCGCGGCGTCAGTACCTCGATGCCGAGTTGCTCCGCGAGCTGATGCACCGCCGTCTTGCGCTCCGCCTTGCCCCGTCCCGCCGGCCGCGGTGGCTGGCAATAGGCGGCGACCACCTCATGCCCGGCCTCGACAAGCGCATTGAGGCTCGGCACGGCGAAGTCGGGCGATCCCATGAACACGATGCGCATGCGCGGGCGTATGGCGAAGTGCGGCGGAATTGCCTACCTCACCGCCGTGGCCAGTCAGGAAATCGAAGCATTGAGCCAGGCGCTCGCCCGGCTGCCGGGGCTGGGGCCGCGCTCGGCGCGGCGCGCCGTGCTGCACCTGATGAAAAGGCGCGAGACCGCGCTTCAGCCGCTGCTCGCCGCGTTGACGCAAGTCGCCGACAAGCTGTCGACCTGCTCCACCTGCGGCAATGTCGACACCTCCGATCCCTGCTCGATCTGCAAGGACCCGCGGCGCGACGAGAAGATGCTGTGCGTGGTCGAGGAGGTTGCCGATCTGTGGGCGCTTGACCGCTCGCGGCTGTTCCCCGGCCGCTACCATGTGCTTGGCGGCCGTTTGTCGGCGCTTGAGGGCGTCCGGCCCGAAGACTTGACCATCGACCAGCTCGTCGGCCGCGTGTCCAAGGGCGGCATCGACGAGGTCGTGCTTGCGATGAATGCTACGCTCGAAGGCCAGACGACCGCCCATTATGTCGCCGAGCGCCTCGAAGGATTTCCCCTTCGCTTGAGCCAGTTGGCGCACGGGCTTCCGGTCGGGGGTGAGCTCGACTATCTTGACGAAGGCACATTGGCCCAAGCGCTCAGAGCGCGGCGGCCGATCGCATAATGGGGAGGCAGATATGCCGGTGACGGGAATTGGCGGCCTGTTCTTCCGGGCGCGGGACCCGGACGGGCTCAAGCGATGGTATTGCGACCATCTCGGCGTTGGCGATGGCCAATGGGGAATGTGGGAGCAGCAGGCCGGCACCACCGTCTTCTCGCCCTTTCCGGCGGACACCGACTATTTCCCGGCCGATCGGCAGATGATGCTCAACTTGCGCGTCGATGGAATCGACGAACTTCTGAGCAAGCTGCGGGCCGCCGATGTCGAGGTCATTACCAAGCCCGAGTGGGACGACCCCAGCACTGGACGCTTCGCGCGTATCCACGATCCCGAGGGCAATCCGATCGAGCTGTGGGAGCCGCCAGCCGGTTGAAGGTCCCCCTCCCTTGAAAGGGAGGGGAGAGAGGCCTTAAATCCTTCCCCATGGCCATTCGCCGAATCTATGAGACCCCCGATCCCGTCCTCCGCCAGATTTCCAGGCCGGTGGAGCTGTTCGACGGCGAGCTGAAGACGCTCGTCGCCGACATGTTCGAGACGATGTACGAAGCGCCTGGCATCGGCCTCGCCGCGGTCCAGGTCGGCGTCCCAATCCGCTTGCTTATCATCGACCTCCAGGAGCCGGAGGATCCCGACGATCCCGAGAGCAAGGCGGTGCGCGACCCCCGGGTGTTCATCAACCCCGAGATCCTGTGGCATTCGGACAGCGAGGTCCCCTACACCGAGGGCTGTCTGTCGGTGCCCGAGCAATATGCCGAGGTCATGCGCCCCGATAAGATCCGCGCCCGCTGGCAGGACGAGAAGGGCAAGACGTACGAGGAAGAGATCGAGGGGCTGCTCGCGGTCTGCCTCCAGCACGAGATGGACCATCTCGACGGCGTGCTGTTCATCGACCATCTCTCGCGCCTGAAGCGCGACATGGTGCTCAAGAAGCTCGCCAAGTGGCGGAAAGAGCAGGGATTAAAGGCCGCGTGAGAGCGAACGCGCCTTATCACGCTCACATCTATTACTCTGAGAACGACCGCGCGGCTGCCGAGGCGCTCCGCGATCGCTTTCTTGCGACGCCCACCCAGGTGCTTTTCGTCGGCCGCATGATGGATCGGGGGGTCGGCCCTCATCCCATCGCTCAATACGAAGTGCATTTCCTCGAGGGCGCTCGGCCGGAGGTCGTGGCTGCCATTGAAGCGTCAGGCCTGAAGGCTCTCGTTCACCCGCTGACGGACGACGATCTCGCAGACCATACCAGCCTCGCGCACTGGATCGGCCAGCCGATCGAGCTTGACGTCAGCGTGCTCGATCCGCCCGGCCACAACCAGGGCGTCGCGCGCTTCGGTAAGAGCGACTTTTAGAGCGATTCCGCCGCGACGCGGCAGTCGGCAGCACATTCCCGGCACATCTGCGCGCACAGCTTGCAATGCTCATGGTCGTGCCGTTCGCATTCTGCCGCGCATTCGTCGCAAACTCGGGCGCATAGCTCTAGCAGCTCGCGCAGCACCTGCTCGTTCGACCCCGTCCGCCGCACCGCGAGCTTGCCGGTCGCTTCGCACACTTCCGAGCAGTCGAGGCACACCCGGATGCACTGGCGCATGTCCATCTTTTCCGCCGCGCAGGCGTCGGCGCAGCTGAGGCACATGCGCGCGCAATACATCAGGTGGTGCGCCGCATCGCCGAGCGGCTGGTTGACATGGCCCTGCACGTCGGGGTGAAGGGCGATCATCTTGCGGATGGACATTTTGTTCTCCTTGCGATCGTCTCTAAACCAGCTTGAGCATCGGCTCCAGCGCGCCTAGAGTTCCTATAATGTTCCGGGGAGTAGCGGTCATGGACGCGACCGTCATTGCTTTCATTGTTGTCGCACTGGCGGTGGGGGCGCTGATCGGCTGGTTGTACGCGAGCCGCGAATCGGCTGGCGCCAAGCAGACCGTCGAAAACCTCCGGCTCCAGCTCGACGCGGTGGTGAAGGAGCGCGACGAAAACCGCCAGGCGGCGCACGATCTGGCCGCCGTGAGAGCCGCCGAAGTCGAGCGTGACAAAGCCTTTGAGATGAGACTTGCCGAGCTGAAGGAAGCCAAGGAGGCCCTTTCAGCTCAATTCTCTGAAATCGGCGGCAAGTTATTGAATGAGGCGCAAAAAGTCTTTCTTGAGCGCGCCGACCAGCGGTTCAAGGAGTCGGAGGAAACCTCCGGTCAGAAGTTGTCGGAGCTGCTTCAGCCCGTCTCGGAGCGGCTGAAGCGCTACGAGGAAGGCGTTGCCAAAGTCGAGGCCGATCGCCGCGATGCGTTCGGCGACTTGAAGGGTCAGATCGAACAGATGCGGCTCGGCCAGGAAAAGGTCAGCTCGGAGGCGGCCAAGCTGGTCAATTCGCTGCGCAACGCACCCAAGTCGCGTGGATGCTGGGGCGAGCAGCAATTGAAGAACGTTCTCGAGATCTGTGGCCTGACCGAGAATTGCGATTTCCAGACGGAAGTCAGCATGGCGGCCGAGGATGGCGGCCGGCTGCGCCCCGATGCCATCGTCCGCGTCCCTGGCGGACGAGCGCTGGTGATCGACGCCAAGGTATCGCTGAACGCTTACCAGGACGCGTTCGGGGCGGTCGACGAGGCCGAGAGGCTGGTCGGGCTCGCCGCCCACGCTGCGTCGATGCGCAACCACGTCAACAGCCTCGGCAATAAGGCCTATTGGAGCCAGTTCGACGACGCGCCGGATTACGTCATCATGTTTGTGCCCGGCGAGCATTTCCTGTCCGCCGCGCTCGAGCATGATCCGACTTTGTGGGATTTTGCCTTCGAGAAGCGCGTGTTGCTGGCTACGCCAACGAACCTCATCGCTATCGCCCGCACCGTCGCCGCAGTCTGGCGTCAGGAGCGGCTCGCGAAGCAGGCAAGACAGATCGGCGAACTCGGCAAGGAAATGTACGACCGCCTGGCCAAGGTCGCCGACGATCTGCGCAAGGTCGGCACCGGGCTCAACAGCGCCGTGAGCAACTTCAACGCCTTCACCAACTCATTCAACGGACGATTGGTGGTTACGGGGCGCAAGTTCCGGGAGCTCGATATTGAAACGGGCAACCGCGAGCTAGCGGACGTGCCTTCAGTCGATACCCTCGCGCAAAGCGGGAGTGTTTCCGGCCTGCTCGATTCGCCGCGACACGACGAAACGCCTGCTCAATAAGTTCGCATCAGTTCGATCGACCCGGCGGCTACAGTCCGCCGCAGCCGTTGAAGCGGCGGCCATCGACGTCGACCTGAACCTTGTCCGGATAGACGCGGTCGCTCATCCCGTCGCTGCAGCGGCCGTGCACGATGTTCACATGGATTCGCGGCGTGTTGTAGATTTCACCGGCGAAGCCGTGGATTACAGGCGGCGTCGGCTGCCGGATCGGCTGGGCGTCGGGCTGGGTGAAGGTGAGGTCGTGCTCGTCGATCAGCAGGTTCCAGAACGGCTCGGTACCGAGCGCGTGGTAGGGCGGCGCCGGCGGCGGGGGCAGCGGGGCGCAGCCGCTCGCGGCGATCAACAGCGACGCAAGGAACAGCCGTTTCATCTGCCGACCAACTTTGCGGCGCCCTGCGGGTCCGTCATCGCCAGCTGGCCTTGATCGCGAAGGCCATCACTGCTGCGGCCACGGCCGCGTTGAGGCTGTCGGCGCGTCCGGCCATGGGGATTTTCACAAGGCTGTCGCATTCGGCCTCATACTCTGCGGGAAGTCCCTGCTGCTCATTGCCGATCAGCAGGAAGCTGGGGCGGCCATATTCGGCATCGAGATAATCGTGCGTCGCCTTGAGGCTGGTCCCGACCAGCTGGCCTTCGCCTCGGCGCAGCCAGCCCACGAACTCCGCCCACGGAGCAGCCGCGACCTGCTGGGTGAAGATGGCGCCCATCGAGGCGCGGACCGCTTCGACCGAATAAGGGTCGGCGCTGTCGTCGACCAGGATCAGGCCGCCCGCGCCGGCCGCATCGCCGGTCCGCAAGATCGTGCCGATGTTCCCCGGATCGCGCAGCGCCTGGGTCACGATCCACAGCGGCGCCGTCGAGCGGTCGATCCGCTCCAGCGACGTGTCCGGCTGGCGGTAGGCGCCGAGGAGCATTTGCGGATTGTCCTTGCCGCTCATCTTCGAAAGGATGTCGGCACTGGTCTCGATCGCGTCGCCGCCGGCGGACTCGGTCGCCGCGATAATCTCGGCCGCGAGCGGGTGTTTGGCCCCTTCGGCCGAAAAAGCGACGATTTCCGGCAGGCGATTGCTGTCGCGTGCCTCAGCCAGGATCCTCAGGCCCTCCGCCAGGAACAGCCCCTCCGCCCGCCGCGCCTTCTTGGCGCGCAGCGACCGCAGCAGCTTGACGGTTGAGTTCGAAAAAGCGGTGACCTGGCGAGCCATTATTCTTCGCCGAACCGCTCCTGGACCAACTCGACTAGCTTCTCCAGCGCGGCCTCGGCGCCTTGGCCCTCGACGTGGATGACGATCGAATCGCCCATTGCCGCACCGAGCATCATCAGGCCCATGATCGACGTCCCGCACACGCGGTGACCGTCCTTCTCGACCTCGATCTGGGCGTCGATCTGGCTGGCGAGGTTGACGAACTTCGCGCTCGCCCGCGCATGGAGCCCGCGTTGATTGGTGATCGCGACAGGGCGGCTAACCGCCATCAAGCCGCGGCCTCGCCCAGGATCTCGCTGGCGACGGAGATATATTTGCGCCCCGCCTCGCGTGCCGCGGCGACCGCGGCATGCACCGGCATCACCTTGCGCGCGCCCTCGAGCCGGATCAGCATCGGCAGGTTCACGCCGGCGATGACTTCGACGTTCTCGCTTTTCATCAGGCTGATCGCCAGGTTCGACGGGGTGCCGCCGAACAGGTCGGTGAGGATGATCACGCCCTGGCCCTGGTCCACCCGGCCGACCGCAGCGGCAATGTCCTTGCGGCGGCCCTCCATGTCATCGTCAGGCCCTATGCAGATGGCCTCGATCGCTTCCTGAGGGCCGACCACATGTTCCATCGCGGTGACGAACTCGGCCGCAAGCCGGCCGTGGGTCACCAGCACTAGTCCAATCATCGATTCAACTCGTCCTCGCTCTCCGGAACGCGCCCGGGATGCCGTTCGATCGTGTCCGTCGGCGTTGAGGCGAGATCACGGTGACGCACATTCGGTGCAAATCCGACAGCCCGTAACCGTTCCGCCATTTCGACTGCAGCGGCCACCGAGCGGTGGCGCCCTCCTGTGCATCCGAACGCAACGGTCACGTAACTTTTGCCCGCGGCCCAGTAGCGGGGAATCCAGTCGATGAGAAGCGATTCGATGCGGTCCATCG
>JBDTZJ010000079.1:0-7613 GCA_040005255.1 Sphingomicrobium sp. | reverse complement strand
GCGACGATTTCCGCACCGAGATCCTCGGCCTGATGAAGGCCCAGCTGGTCAAGAACGCGGTCATCGTCCCGACCGGAGCGAAGGGCGGCTTCTATCCCAAGCAGCTGCCGCCGATGTCCAATCGCGACGCGTGGCTGGCGGAAGGCACCGAAACCTACCGCATCTTCATCCGCTCCCTGCTCTCGGTCACCGACAACCTCGTCAATGACAAGATTGTGCACCCGGAAGCCGTGGTCATCCATGACGGCGACGACCCCTATTTCGTCGTCGCCGCCGACAAAGGCACCGCGACCTTCTCCGACATCGCCAACGAGATTGCGCTGTCGCGCAATTTCTGGCTCGGCGACGCCTTCGCCAGCGGCGGCTCCCACGGTTACGACCACAAAGCGATGGGTATCACCGCGAAGGGCGCGTGGATCTCAGTCCAGCGCCACTTCCTCGAAATGGGCGTCGACGTTCAGACCGACGAAGTGACGGTCGCGGGCTGTGGCGACATGTCGGGCGACGTGTTCGGCAACGGCATGCTCTTGTCGATGTCGCTGAAGCTGATCGCGGCCTTCGACCATCGCCAGATCTTCATCGACCCCGATCCCGATCCCGCGACGAGCTGGACTGAGCGCCAGCGCATGTTCGACCTGCCGCGCTCGAGCTGGGACGATTACGACAAGATGCTGATCAGCAAGGGGGGCGGCGTCTGGCCCCGCACCGACAAGTCGATCAGCCTCAGCCCGGAAGCGCGCCGGGCGCTCGGCATCGATGCCAAGGCGCTCGACCCCGCCAGCCTCATCAATGCGCTCTTGAAGGCGCCGGTCGATCTGCTGTGGTTTGGTGGCATCGGCACGTACATCAAGTCGTCGAACCAGAGCCAGGCGGACGTCGGCGATCCCTCCAACGACGCGCTCCGCGCGAGCTCAACCGAGCTTCGCGCAAAGGTCATCGGCGAAGGCGCCAACCTCGGCATCACCCAGGCCGGGCGGATCGAGTTCGCCGAACGCGGCGGCCGGATCAACACCGACTTCATCGACAATAGCGCCGGCGTCGACTGCTCCGACAATGAAGTGAACATCAAGATCCCGCTGAATCGCGAAATGCGCGACGGGCGCTTCTCGTTCGACAAGCGCAACAGCCTGCTCGCGAAAATGACCGACGACGTCGCCGACATCGTCCTCGAGGACAACCGGCTGCAGACCTTGGCCTTGTCGATCGCCGAAGCTGGTGGCGCGCAGGCGCTGCCCGGCTACGTCCGCACGATCGAGCTGCTCGAAGCGTCGGGCCGGCTGGACCGCAAGGTCGAGGGACTGGAGACGAGCGAGGAGCTGATCCGTCGCGGGCAGGAGAATCGCGGCCTGACGCGTCCCGAGCTCGCGGTCGTGCTGTCGGTCTCCAAGCTCGTGCTCCAGGACGCCGCCGAGGAGCTGCAGCTGGCCGAGGACGCGCTGGTCGGCCCGCAATTGTTCGATGCCTTCCCCAAGGCGATGCGCAAGGCCCATGCCGACGCGATCCGTGCCCACCGGCTGCGCAACGAGATTATCGCTACCAAGGTCGCGAACCGGCTCGTCAACCGTCTCGGCCCGGGCGTCGCGTTCGACCTCACCGAGGAAGAAGGCGCCTCGCTGCAGCAGGTCGTCGCCGCCTTCCTGGTCGCCGAGCGGGTGCTCGACCTCGACACGCTGTGGGCCGAGATCGAGCAGGACGACCTGCCCGAGACCGTACGGATCGAGCTCTTCTCGATCGCCGCGGCGAGCATCAGCTCGCACCTCTCCGACGTGCTTCGGGCGGGCGGCGGCGAGACGCGGGTCGATAAGCTCTGCGCCCTGCTCGAGCCCGGCGTGACCAAGATTTCCGCCGCGGCCGCCAAGCTCATCCGCGCCGAGGTCAAGAACGAAGCCGCTGCCCGGCGCGACCGGCTGGTCGCGCTCGGCGCCAGCGACGACATCGTGCGTCTGCTGGTGCGCCTGTACGAGCTTGACGGGGTGTTCGGCGTCGCCGCGCTGTCGGCGCGCAAGAAGGTGGATGAGCTGGAGGCGACGCGCGCTTACACCCGGCTAGGCGAAGCGCTCGGCCTCGACTGGGCGCAGCAGCAGGTCGCCCGCTTCGTCGCCTCCGACCAGTGGGAGCGGCTGCTCACCGCCGGGCTCGCGCGCGACTTCGAGCAATTGCGGATCGAGTTCCTCGGCCGTTGCCGCGGCGGCGACGTTGATGACGGAGTCGAACAGTGGATCGCCGAGCATGGCGAACGCATCGCCCAGTTCCGGCAGCTCGTCGGCCGGGCGCGGAGCGAGGGCCATGTGAGCGCGCCGATGCTGGCGCAGATCGCAGGCCAGGCGCGAATTCTCCTGGGGCGCTGATGCGCATCGCAATCCTGGTCCCCGCGCCGGACTATCCGGAGCCGTGGCGCTGGACCTACGATCCAGAGGCTGAAGCGCTCGCCGCCGGAGGCGCCGAGGTCACGTCGATCGCCTGGACCGACGCCGGCGACCTCGCCACCTTCGACCTCGTGCTGCCGCTGGTCGTCTGGGGCTACCACCTCGATTATTCACGCTGGCTTGATCTGCTCCAGCGTGCGGAACGCGAGCATTGGCGAATGATCAATCCGCCCGCGCTGCTGCGTTGGAACGGCGACAAGGCCTATCTCGCCGAGCTTGCCGAGCGCGGCGTGTCGACCGTCCCGACGCTGGCCGTGGAGGCCTGCGGCGATGCCGATCTGGAAGAGGCGCGGCGGCATTTCGAAAGCGATTGGCTGGTGATCAAGCCGCCGATCTCGGCAAGCGCGATGGGCACCCACCGGCTAGGTCCGAACGACGACCTGCCCGGCGACAGCCGCGGCCAAGCGATGATCATCCAGCCGCTGATCGAGGAGATCGCGAAGACCGGCGAATTCTCGCTGATGCTGTTCGACGGCGAGTACAGCCATGCCGTCGTCAAGCAGCCGAAAGCCGGCGATTTCCGCGTCCAGGAATATCACGGCGGCGTCACTTTGCCCTGCACCGCGCCGCCGGCTGGGGCCGTTCGGCTTGCCCAGGACGCGCTTGCCGCCGCGCCGGCCTCGGCGAGCTATGCCCGCGTCGACATCGTCCCCGACGACCTGGGCGTGCTCAGGATCATGGAGCTGGAGCTGATCGAACCGTCGCTGTTCCTCGACCATGCGAGCGACGGCGGCGCGTCCTTCACCCGCTCGATCCTGTCGCGCGCGCGAACAGCCACTGCCGGATCGCCGACGTAAGGTTGGGCGGTTGATCGGCGTCGAGCCGCGCCGCGTCGATCTCCGCGACCAACGCATTGAGCGGGCAGCCACGCTCGCGTGCTGCTGCCTCGAGCGCGCGCCAGAACATCGGTTCGAGGCTGATCGAGGTCTGGTGGCCGGCGATCAGCACCGATCTTTTCCTCGGCGGCGCATACTGCGCCATCAGTACATGTGCTGGCCGCCGTTGATCGACAGCGTCGAGCCGGTGACGAAGCCGCCATTCTCGTCGACCAGGAAGGCGACGCCGCGCGCGATCTCCTCGGCCTTGCCGAGCCGGCCCACCGGGATGCGCGCGACGATCTTGCCGAGCACGTCCTCGGGCACCGCGGCGACCATGTCGGTGTCGATATAGCCCGGCGCGATCGCGTTGACAGTCACGCCGAAGCGCGCGCCCTCCTGCGCCAACGCCTTGGTGAAGCCGTGGATGCCTGACTTGGCCGCGGCATAATTGACCTGGCCGTACTGCCCGGCCTGGCCGTTGATCGAGCCGATATTGACGATCCGCCCGTACTTGCGGCCGGTCATGCCGTCGAACACCGCCTTGGCCATGTTGAAGCAGCCGCCGAGGTTGACGTCCATGACCTCGTCCCACTGCGCGCGGCTCATCTTGCGCATCGTCCCGTCGCGAGTGATGCCGGCATTGTTGACGAGCACGTCGACCGGCCCGAGGTCGCCCTCGACCTGGCGGACGCCCTCCTGGCAAGCATCGTGGTCCGCGACGTCCCACCTGTAGGCGGCGATTCCGGTGCGGTCGCTGAACTCGCGCGCGCGCTCTTCATTGCCGGCATAATTGGCCGCGACCTTCATGCCCATGTCGCGCAACGCAACGCTGATCGCCTCGCCGATGCCGCGCGTACCTCCGGTGACGATTGCCACTCGAGCCATAAGCCTCTCCTCTCTCCAGAGTCGGCGCTTATGATTCCTCCAGCCACCCTGCAAGTTCGCGCGTGACGAGCGCTCGCAGCATGGCGATGCTTTCGCGCGAATCGTTGAGGCAGTCGAGTAGCGCGAACTTGTCGCCGCCGGCGTCGAGGAACGTCTTACGTCCGCGAATGCCGAGCTCTTCAAGCGTTTCGATGCAGTCGACGGAAAAGCCGGGCGCGGCGACGGCGACGCGCTTCACGTTTTGCTTCGGATAGGACGCGAGAGTCGTGTCGGTCGCCGGCTCGAGCCATTTCGCGCGGCCGAATTTCGACTGGAAGGCGACGTCGACCTCGCGGCCGAGCGCTTCGCTCAGCAGCCGTGCGGTCTTGCGGCAATGGCAGTGGTACGGGTCGCCGAGCTCCAGCGTCCGCACCGGCATGCCGTGGAAGCTCAGCAGCAGCCGCTCGGGCGCGAAATCGAGTGCGCCCAGCTGCGCGTCGATGTGCACCCGCAGCGCCTCGATGTAGAGCGGATCGTCGTAATAAGGCGGCAGCGTGCGCAGCGCCGGCTGCCAGCGCATCCGCGCCAGCGCGCCGAACACAGCGTCATTGGCGGTCGCCGTCGTGGCCGCGCAATATTGCGGGTAGAGCGGCGCGGCCAGGATTCGCGTGCAGCCCTCTCCAACCATGGCTTCCAGCGCCGCCGCGATGCCCGGGTGGCCGTAGCGCATCGCATAATGCACGCTGACGTCCGGAAGCCTGCGCCGCAGCGCTTCCGCCTGGCGGTGCGCGATTGCGCGGAGGGGCGAGCCTTCGTTGGTCCAAACCTGGTTATAGGCTTCGGCTGATTTCTTCGGGCGCGTCCTCAGGATGATTCCGTGCAGGATCGGCTTCCACGCGATCGGATGAATCTCGATCACGCGGCGGTCGCTGAGGAACTCGGCGAGATAACGCCGCACAGCGCGTTCCTCGGGCGCGTCGGGCGTGCCGAGGTTGATCAGCAGCACGCCAACCTTCGCCGGCGGGATGGACGGATGGTCGGCCGGCGTCATGCGACGGCGATCGGGTCGAAGGGGAGCGAACGCATTCGCTTGCCCGATCCGGCGTGGATCGCGTTGGCCACGGCCGGGGCGAGCGGGATTGCGCCGAGCCCGCTGACGCCGCCTGGCGGATCGCTGCTCGGAATGATCTGCACCACGACCTCCGGTGCATCGGCAAGGCGGGGCAATGCAATACCGCCAATCGGCCGCGCCCTCGGCATTCCGGCGATCCATTCGGGCGCGGCGACGGTCGCCTGCGCCAGCGCCCAGATCAGCCCGGTCGAAACCTGTTGCTCGACGAGCCCGCTGTTGATCACGCCGCCGCAATCGACCGCGGCCATCAGCCGATGGACCTTCACCCGCTGGTTGTCGCCGATGCTCGCGATGGCGACGAGGCCGATGTGCGAGCCGAAAGCGGTGGCGCCGGCGATCCCCATCGTGCTCCCGGGCCCGCCGCCGTCCCACTGGGCGAGCCGCGCCGCCGCCTGCAGGCAGCGCGCAAGGCGTCCGTTGCCGCCGAGCATCGACATCCGGAACGCGAGCGGCTCCATGCCCGCGGCATGCGCCAACTCGTCGATGAAGCTTTCGGTGAAAAAGGCGAACTCGCGGCTCGGCGAACCGCGCATGTATCCGGCGGTGAACGGCAGCCTTGCCTTGACCGCTTGGATCCGCACGTGCGGGATTGAATAAGGCGGCACCGAGCCGTCGAGTGCTTTCTTCCCGAATTGCTTCGGTGCGTCCTTGCCCGACAGCCGCGCCAAGGCGGAACCAAGTCCGTCCGCGGTCGCGACCTTCATCGCCCAGGCCGCGGTGATCCCGCCCGCGCCCGGAAGCGCTGTCATCCGCGCCAGCGCGCCCGGCGAGACGCGGTCGTGGTTCTGGCTTGAGGATTGCGACAGGACGACCTGCACGGGCCGTCCAACGGCCTTCGCCAATTCGAGCGCGATCGCCGAGGCATCCGCCTCCATTGCGCGTCCCGCAGGCTCGCCCGGCGACATGGGATAGAGCGTCACATAGGCGTGCCCGGACCGCGGCGCCTGCGTTGCCGCCCACAACTCCGCACCGTCCGCGCCAGTCCGAGCGGTCGCCGCCAGCGGCTCGAGCCCGAGATGTTGGGACGGCGCCGCATAATAGGTCGCGGTCAGTGGTCGCGAGCCGCGCGTCGCGCCGGCATAGTCGCCGCGGCTGAACCATTCCTGCGCATCGCTGCCGGCCAGCGCCTGTTCGAACAAAGGTCGCGGATCCGCGGTGCTCCTCTCGCCCGAAAAGCGAGGATCAGCAGTCTTCAAGCCCCGCTCTGCCGCCCACCATGTATCCGCAACCACCGCGATCCAGCCATCGCGCGCCGTCACATGCCGAATACCGGGAGGGGCCGCGATCGCCTCGCGCGAGAAGCTGCGCAGCCGGCCGCCCGGCGGTGCAATCCGCGCCGCGGCGAACAGCATGCCGGGGAGCCGCACGTCGGCGGCAAAGCGCCAGCTGCCGTCAGCCTTGGCCGGGCCGTCGAGCCGCTGCAGCGGCTGGCCCAGCAGCCGCGACTTGCCGCCCGAGCGCAACGGCGGATGCGCGGGTGGAGTGCGCCCCGCAGCTTCCTCGGCAAGCTCGCCGAACGTCACCGTGCGTATCCCGCTGATGACGAAGCCGTCGGCAGTGTCGCACGAGGCCGGATCGACGCCCCAGCGGTCCGCCGCAGCGCCGACGAGCATCGCCCGCGCCGTTGCCGCCGCTTCCCGCAGAGGGTGCTCGAACGCGCGCACCGACGTCGAATTGGCCGTGATCCGGATTCCCTCCGGCCAGCCCTCCTCCTTAGCAAGCGGGTTGGCATAGGCCTTGGCTAATGGCGCCGGTTCGACCGCAATCGTCTCCCACGCCGCGCCGAGCTCGTCGGCGACGATCTGCGGCAGCGCGGTCCAGGTCCCCTGCCCCGTCTCGACCTGCGGCACGGCGACTGTGATCTTCCCGTCGCGCGCGACCTTGATGAACGACCCGAACGCCTGCTCGCCCCGGCCGACGGGCAGCTCGCTGTTCCAGCGGCGCGGCCACAGCGAAAAGGCGACGATCAGACCGACGCCCGCTCCGCCGCCGATCAGCAGGCTGCGGCGGCCAAGCTTCAATGCGCGAATTGCGCCTTGAGCGCCCGGCGGTCGATCTTGCCCGTGCCGAGGCGCGGCAGCGGCTCCACCGAGAAGATGAAGCGCTCGGGGATTTTGAACTTGGCGATGCGGCCGTCGAGGAACTGCCTGAGCTCGCCTTCGGTCAGCGCCGACTTGGCATGGATGACCGCCACCGGCACTTCGCCCAGCCGCTCGTCGGGCGCCCCGAACACCGCCGCTTCGGCGACCGCGGAGCAGGCATAGCATTCGGCCTCGACCTCCGCCGCCGAGATATTCTCGCCGCCGCGGATGATGATCTCCTTCTTGCGGTCGACGATGAACAGATAGCCGTCCTCGTCGAGATAACCGATGT
>JBDTZJ010000078.1:0-7853 GCA_040005255.1 Sphingomicrobium sp. | reverse complement strand
GCCACGCGCTGGCGATTGATTTGACCTCATCGGCAGAATAGGCGTTATGGGCCTGAATTCGTCGGATTTGGTTGATGCAAGGAGCCTTGCTGGTGCCTAGTTGTACGCCCCGCCGGCTGCGGGGCCTGTTTCCCCTGCTAGGCCTGTTGAGCCTCGCTGCATGCGCGGACACGCGCGGCGGCTCGATCCCCTACGACAAGCCGCTCGCGGCGCCCGACGAAACCAAGTTCGAGACGCTCGCATCCGACTACAAGATTGCGCCGATGGACAAGCTGGCAATCAAGGTCTTCAAGATGGAGGACCTGACCGGCGAATATGACGTCGATCTCGCCGGGAATATCTCGCTGCCGCTGATCGGGGAGCTCCAGGCGGTCAATCTGACTACGGCGCAACTCGATGATGAGCTGACCCAGAAGCTCGGCGATAAATATCTCGAGCATCCCGACGTCAGCGTCGCGATCAAGGCTTCGACCGCGCATGTCGTCACCGTCGACGGCGCGGTGAAGGACGCGGGCTCCTTCCCGGTTGGCGGGCCGACTTCGCTGATCCGCGCGATCACCATGGCCAAAGGCACTACCGAGGACGCCAATGCCCGGCGAGTCGCGGTATTCCGGACAATCGGCGGGCAACGGCAGGCCGCAGCGTTCGACCTCGCTGCCATCCGCCGCGGCGAAGCGCCCGATCCCCAAATCTATCCGGGCGACATCATTGTCGTCGACGGGTCCAAGATCAAAGCGGTGCAGAAGCAAATCTTCCAGAGTTTCCCGCTGTTTGCGATTTTCAAGCCGTTCTAACGTGGGCAGCAGCATCGGGCGGAGATAGGGGCACGTGAACACCAACCTCACCGTGAGAAACGAGGGCCAGTGGCCGATCGCGCCGTATCCGGGCCAGGATGCCGCGCTCGGCCGCGGGCAGCGCTCCTACTCCGCAGTCAATATTCTCGACTTCCAGATGCTGGTGCGGATCCTCCACCACTGGCGCTGGCTGGTCCTTGGCGCGGTTGGGGTCGGCCTGCTCGGCGCGGTACTCCTCTCGCTGCTAACGTCGCCGGTCTATCGCGCGTCCGTCACGCTCGAAGCGAACCCGCCGGCGGTGGCGGTCAGCGACGAACAGTCCCGTCTGCAGGATCAGCAGGCAACCGATACCTACGACTTCGTAGCGACCCAGATCGGGCTTCTCGGTAGCAGGGCCGTCGCGGAACGCACCGCGCAAGAGCTCAACCTCGCTAACAACCCGGACATCGTGCCGCAGGACCGCGATGCGTCACAGCGAGTGCGAGCGGCCACGGGCATCATCCAGAGCGGCCTGAAAATCATTGCGCCTGAGCAGGGGCAGCTGATCAAGTTCAATTACGACTCGACCTCGCCGCAGCTCGCCGCTTTGGTCGCCAACGGCGTTGCCGACAGCTTCATCAACACCTCGCTACAGCGCCGCTACGAGGCCTCGGCTTATGCCAGGAACTTCCTCGAGCGGCAGATCAACAAGACGCGCGGCGATCTCGAGCGGTCCGAAAGAGCCGTGGTCGCTTATGCGCAGCAGCAGGGCATCATCACCACGCCCGGCGGAACTTCCGCCGACGGCACGCCCAACGGCAGCGACACCAATTCGCTGCAGGGCGAGTCGCTGGTTCAGCTCAACACCGCCCTGGCGGCCGCCACGGCCCGTCGCGTCGCAGCGGAGGGCGCCTATCGCCAAGGGTTGGCGACCGGGCCGACCAGCGAGGTGAACAACAGCGTCCTGCCGCTCCGCCAAGAGCTCGCCAAGCTCGAAAGCGACTATCAGCAGAAACGCACCTTCATGAAGCCGGATCATCCGGAGATGCAAAGCCTGCAGTCGCAGATCGACGAGCTCAAACGCCAGATCACCGGGCAGGTCTCCCAAGCCTCGTCAGGTCGAATCAACGGCCTGCTTGCCGATTATCGCGGGGCGCTTTCCGCAGAGCAGGCGCTCCAGGGGCGGGTCTCCCAGCTCAAGGGCGACGTGCTCAATTTGCGTGGCCGGAGCATCCAATACACCATCCTCCAGCGCGAGGTGGACACCAACCGCAGCCTCTATGACGCGCTGCTTCAGCGCTACAAGGAGATCGGCGTCGCCGGTGGCATCGGCATGGCCCCGGTTTCGATCGTCGATCGCGCGCAGACGCCGTCGCTGCCCTTCAAGCCAAACCTGTTGCTCAACCTTCTCCTCGGGCTTGGCTTCGGCCTCGCCGCCGGTGTTGCCAGTGCAATTGGCCTCGAATTCGTCAACGACACGATCAAGAGCCGCGAGGACGTGCGCCGCAAGCTCTCGCTCGCGTGCCTCGGAACGGTGCCAAAGACACCGGCCAAGGACTCCTTCGTCGAGGATTTGAAGAACCCGACCTCGGTCATCTCGGAAGCCTATTCGGCGATCGTCGCCGCTCTTCGCTACAGCACCGAGGAAGGAACGCCGAAGGGGCTGCTGGTGACCAGTACTCGCTCGGGCGAGGGCAAGTCGTCGTCCGCACTGGCAATCGCCCAGAACTTCGCCCGCCGCGGCCGTCGCGTGCTCCTGATCGACAGTGACCTGCGCAAGCCGGCGTTCAAGGCCGCAAGCGATCGTCTCGGCCTCAGCAAGCTGCTGACGACCGACGATCAGCTTGCCGCCCACATCGTCGAAACGCAGCACGAGAATCTGTGGCTGCTGCCAAGCGGGCCGCTACCCCCAAACCCGGCCGACCTCCTGTCGACCGGCCGCATCCGCAAGATCATCAACGAAGCCAAGGAGGGCTTTGACCTGATCGTCATCGACGGTCCGCCGACGCTCGGGCTTGCTGACGCGCCGCTGCTCGCGGCGGCAGCCGGATCCGCACTGTTCGTAATCGAAAGCGGGAAGACGCGCACCCGCGCGGCGGTCGAAGCTCTCAACCGGCTTGAGGCGACGGGCGCGCGAATCCTTGGCGCGACGCTGACCAAGTCGGAAGAAGGAGCCGGCGGCTATGGCCGAACCGGATACGGTTATGGCTATGGTTATGGCTACGGCTACGGCAGCAAGGCGCGGGTGAAGAAGACCGAGATCCTGATGATCCCGCAAGCGGACGAAGGCGCCGAGGAAGAGCATCCGGTGGAGTCCGACGCCTGAGGCCGAGGTCCGGGATGCACAGCACATGGCACTGAGAGCCGTCGTCGCCATTTTTGCCGCGCTGCTGATTGCGGTGCAGGTCGTCCGGAACGCAGCGGTGAACGCTCTATATGAGGCCAGGCCCGCCGATGCTGCCAGGCTGTGGAGCGGTCACCCGGCGAGCGAGATCGCCATCGCGATGACGGATATCGCGCGCGCGTCCCGACTGAGGCAGCCGGTGCCCGAGTCCGCATTCGCGCAAATCGCCGACGCGGCCGTAAAGGCGCCGCTCGCGCCCGAGCCGTTCCTGGTGCGCGGCGTGCAGGCCGGGCTTGCCGGCGACGGCGCGGCCGCCCAGCGCGCCTTCGAAGCCGCGCAGTGGCGCGATCCCCGCTCGCTTCCGGCGGCCTATTTCCTCGCTGACCGCTATCTCCGAGCCGGGAACCTGGGCCCCGGTTTACGCGAGGTAGGAGCGCTCGCCCGGCTTTCGCCGGATGGTGGTGGCGTCGCGATTCCATATATCGCGCAATATGCGCAGAGCCCGGCCAATTGGCCGGCGCTTCGGGGGCTGTTCCAAGCGAGTCCGCAATTGGTGCAGCCGGTGCTTGTCACACTGGCGTCGAACATCGCCACGGTCCCGGCCGCGCTTGCGCTTGCCGACCCGCGCGAGACCGGCAACCCACAGTGGCTGGTGCCGATGGTCGACACTTTGATCAAAGCTGGCGATTATTCCAAGGCGCGGGCTGTCTGGACGCGGGTTGCAGGACCCAGTGCGCGGCCAAATGAGCTCCTTCACGACACCGATTTCCGGGACCCCAGCGCGCCGTGGCCATTCAACTGGCAGCTCACCAGCTCGGCCGTCGGCCTCGCCGAACGGCAGCCGGGCGGCCGCCTGCACATCCTCTTCTATGGCGATGAGGACGGGACGCTAGCGAGCCAGCTGCTGGTCCTTCCATCGGGCGCGTACCGGCTGTCGATGCGGCTGGTCGGCGACCCTGCGCGGGCGCACGCTCTGACCTGGTCGCTGTGGTGCGACAAGGCGGCGCAGCCCTTGTCGTCGATCACTCTCGACACGGCGGCGGCGCGAGGCTGGCAATTCCAGGTTCCTGCCGGATGCGCCGCGCAATGGCTCAAGCTCTCCGGGACCTCGGCCGATATGCCCCAGCAGGTTGATATCTCGGTCACTGGCCTGACGCTCGCCAAGGCGACCGCCGGTGCCTAGCGCGTGGAAAAGCTCCGTCGCGCCGGTCTACCTCTTCGCCTGCCTGATCGTGGGCGGGAGTGCCCAGGGCATTTGGCAGAACATGCTGCTGCAACTGGCCGGGCTTGGCATCATCGCCTGGGCGGCGGCAAGTGGCGATGAGCCGCTGCCGACAGCCGCCAAGGCACCGCTGCTGATACTGATTGCGGGCCTCGCCGTCGTGGTCCTGCAGCTGGTGCCGCTTCCCGCATCGCTATGGACGGGCGGTCTGGGCGCGCGGATCGCGGAAGGCTATGCCTTGCTCGGCCAGCCCGTTCCGTCGCGTCCGATCTCCCTCACACCGTACGGCACGCTCAACACCTTGTTCGGCGTCATTCCACCGATAGCTTTGGTCTGCGCGATCCTGCGACTCGGCGCGTTCCGGGCGAGCTGGCTTGCCGCGGCGCTGTTGGCGGGCGCCGTCGCCGGGATCACGCTCGGCGCTTTGCAGGTGGTCGCACCCGGAGCGAGCTCGCCCTGGTACCTCTATCGAGAGACCAATCGCGGAGTTGCGGTCGGCTTCTTCGCCAATGCCAACCATATGGCCGACCTGCTCGTCGTCACCTTGCCCTTCATCGCCGCCCTCGCGGCTGCGGGCAGAGGCCGCAACGTCCAGGGCTATTCGGCACTGCTGGCGGTGCTCGCCGGTGTGGGTGTTGTGGTTGTCGTCGGCATCATCCTCAACGGCTCGCTTGCCGGCTACGCGCTCGCGGTGCCGGTGATTGCGGCGAGCGTATTGATCGTCGCGCCGCCCTCGCGCCGCCTGCGCGTGCCGGTAGCGGTCGTCGCCGGCCTTGCGCTGCTGGCGGGGATCGGAGCTTTGGCATCGACCTCGATCGGCAGCTCCAGGGTCGGGCAGGAAGCGAGCGGCTCGGTGCAGTCGCGCCAGGAGATTCTGCGGACGACCCGCCGCGCCATCGCCGGTACGATGCCCCTCGGGTCCGGGCTGGGTTCGTTCGTCAAGGTCTACCGGCTCTATGAAAGCCCCGATCGCGTCACTCCGGAATATGTCATCCACGCCCACAACGATTACGCCGAGCTGACACTTGAGCTTGGGCTGGCCGGAGTCCTGCTGATACTAGCGTTCCTTGCCTGGTGGGCGGTCGCCGCCAGGCAGGCGTGGCGCACAGGGGGAGGGGGACTCTATGCGCGCGCTGCGTCGATCGCGTCGGCCGTGATTCTCGTCCACAGCCTGGTCGATTTCCCGCTGCGGACCGCGGCCATCAGCGCCAGCTTCGCCATGTGCCTGGCGCTCTTGATCGACCGTCGACCGGCGCAGCGGCAGGACCCGACCGATCTTCGCCCGGCGCGTCACCTCGTCGTGAATTGAGCCGCCAGGCGCGGTTGGAGCTATTCCGCTGCCACGCGGGCATTTCCGCATCCTCCGAGATGTGCGGAGGTTTCGGCGATGCCCGCGAATTCTGGGCGCAAACCGACATCCTGTGGGTCTCGACATATCCAGGGATCCGCCGGCGGATGTCCGACGAAGCGATCGCGGCAAAATGCGACGAACATGGCGTGCTGCTGGACTTGCGTCCGGTCATCACCGAGTTCAACCGAACCTGCATCAACAATCCGGTCGAGGACAAGGATCTCGTCAGGCGCATCTTCCGCGAATGCAAGATGGCCAACGAATATGCGTGCTTTGCAATTCACGATGGAATGTTCTTCCGCTGCTCGGTGGCGCCGTTCACGCAAAAGCGCCTTCGCCTCGCGGGAATCGAATTCCCCGGCAACGAAGTCGACGGCATACCGGTCCATGGAAATCCTCATCTCGGCGAGGAGATCGAAGCCCGTTTGAAGAGCAACGAGCCGCTGAAGTCGTGCTCTTACTGTCTCGGAAGTTCGGGCCCGATGATCCCCCATCGACAGATGAACCGCCAGGGCTGCAAGCCATGGCTGGAAGAAGACAATGGCGCCGACATCGCCTTCGCCCGGCGCAACGTCAGACGCCAAGCGCTGGAACGGCGGCTGCTAGGGGCGACAACTCTGCCCGGCCGGGCTGTGCGCAAGGGGCGCAAGATATTGGCCTCCCTCAGCCGCTGAAGATCCCGCTGCGCGGCTCCGCGACCGGCGTGGGTTGCGACTGGTGAGCCCAGCTGGATTCGAACCAGCGACCTACTGATTAAAAGTCAGTTGCTCTACCAACTGAGCTATGGGCCCACATTGAGTGGCGCGGTTACCCGCGCGGACGCCTGCGGGCAAGGCGGTGCGCCAAATGGTCGATCGTTAGCGGACCCACGCGCCAGCCTGGCGCGATCGCCGCCAAGGGCTGGAGGACAAAGCTGCGGCCCGCGAGCGCGGGGTGAGGGATAGTCAATCTGCGCGATCGGAACCTGCCGCCGCTCCAAAGCGCGATGTCGAGGTCGAGCACGCGCGGACCCCAGCGGCGGCCGCGCCGGCGTCCGAATTCCCGCTCGAGCGATTTAAGACGTGCCAGGAGGGCCGGGGGGTCGAGGCCGCTCTCAACCAGCGCTACCGAATTGGCGAAGTCGCGCCCCGCGCCGCCGTGCGCCGAATTGAGCACGATCGGCGAGGCGTCGAACAGGCCGAACTCCTCGTCCAGCCTCGCGATCGCCGCCTCGACCACGCCGGCGGGGCGACCGAAGCGCCCGTGCGGACGGTTCGATCCGATCGCGATGGCGTAGAGGTAGCTGGGTCGAGACAAAGTTATCCGTTCGTCCTGAGCGGAGCGCGAAGCGCGTAGTCGGAGGGCGTTAGCGGCAGCAGGCAAGAAAAAGAACGCCCTTCGACTTCGCTCAGGACGAACGGTAGGTGTTTCCGGTGACTTGCGTCCAACCCGCCGAACTGTCGCCAGTCCCCGAGGCCGAGGCGCCGCGCAATTGCCCGTTGTGCCCGCGGCTGGTCGCCTTTCGGGAGGAGCTTCGCGATGAGCATCCCGGCTGGTGGAACGCGCCGGTGCCGGCGTTCGGCGACCGCGACGCCTGGCTGGCGATCGTTGGCCTCGCGCCCGGCAAGCATGGCGCTAACCGAACCGGGCGGCCCTTCACCGGCGACTATGCCGGCGAGCTGCTCTACGCGACGCTGCTCAAGTTCGGGCTCGCCCAGGGCGTGTACGGCGCGAACCCGGGCGATGGCCTTCAGCTCAAGGGCGCGGTGATCCTGAACGCGGTCAAATGCCTGCCGCCCGGCAACAAGCCCGAGCCGCGCGAGATCGCGACCTGCCGGCATTATTTCGAAGAAGGACTAGCCGCACTTCCGAATGTCCGGGTGCTCGTCGCTCTCGGGCAGATTGCCCACGTCGCCGTCACGCGAGCGCTCGGCCTGCCGCCAAGCTCAACCAAGTTCGACCACGGCGCCGAGAATGCCGCAGCGGACGGCCGCATCCTGCTGTCGAGCTATCATTGCTCGCGCTACAACCAGAACACGGGCCGATTGAACGCGGCGATGTTCGAAAGCGTGTTTGAAAGAGCGCTGGAGCTTCAGCGGTCCTCCACCAGCCGACCGTAAAGCTCGGGTCGGCGGTCGCGGAAGAAGCCGAAGGCGGCGCGGTGTTTCTTGGCGGCGGCGAGGT
>JBDTZJ010000077.1:0-8032 GCA_040005255.1 Sphingomicrobium sp. | reverse complement strand
CGGTGACGTCTTCCGAAAGCCCCATGACCTTGCCGACTTCGCGGATCGCCGAGCGTGGACGGTAGTGGATCACCGTGGCGGCGATCCCTGCGCGATGTCGACCATATTGTTGGTAGATATGTTGAATCACCTCCTCGCGTCGCTCATGCTCGAAATCGACGTCGATGTCGGGCGGCTCGCGCCGCTCCTCGGAAATGAAGCGCTCGAACAACAGGTCGTTCAGCGCCGGATCGACCGCGGTGATGCCGAGGCAGTAGCAGACCGCGCTGTTGGCCGCGCTTCCACGCCCCTGGCACAGGATCGGCGGATCGAGGCTTCGCGCGAAGGCAACGATGTCGTGGACGGTCAGGAAATAGCGCGCGAAGTCGAGCCGCTCGATCAGCTTGAGCTCGTGATTGAGCTGTTTCAGCACCTTCTTTGAAATGCCGTCGGGCCAGCGTTCTTCCGTGCCTTTCCAGGTCAGATGCTCGAGATATTGCTGTGGCGTCCGGCCTTCCGGCACGGTCTCGCGCGGATATTCGTAGCGCAGCTCGTCGAGGCTGAAGTGGAGCGCGTCCGCGAACTCGCGCGTCGCGGTGATCGCGTGCGGCCAGCGAGCGAACAGCCGCGCCATCTCCGCCGGCGACTTCAAATGCCGTTCGGCATTGGGGTTGAGCAGGTAACCCGCGGTCGCGATCGTCACTTTCTCGCGGATGCAGGTGACGACGTCCTGCAGCGGCCGGCGCTCGGGCGCGTGATAATGGACATCGTTGGTGGCGAGAATATTGCAACCATTCGCTTTTGCCAGCCGGTCGAGCCGCTCGATCCGCGCGGAGTCATTCCCGCGATAGAGCCAGCTCGCCGCGACATGGCTGAGTGACGCCAAGGCCTCGCGCAGCCGCGGCAGTTCCGCTTCAAAATCATCGAGATCGTCACTGGGCCAGGCGATGAAGGCGATGCGCTCCTGGTGCGCGGCGACGTCGCTCAGCGTCAGCTCGCACTCGCCTTTCTCGGCACGCATCTTGCCGAGGCTGAGGAGGCGCGACAGCCGCCCGTAACCGTCGCGGTCAATCGGGTAAGCGAGCAGGCTTGGCGCGTCGACAAGATCGAGCCGGCAGCCGATCAGCGGCTTCAGCCCCGCGCCCTTGCACGCGCTATGCATACGAACGACCCCGGCGAGCGTGTTGCGGTCGGCGATGCCGATGGCGTCATAGCCTTGGCTAAGCGCCGTCAGTGCCAGCTCGATCGCGTCCGATGCGCCGCGCAGGAAGGAGAAAGGCGAGGTGACGCCAAGCTCGACATAAGCCGAGGGCGTCGCAGGCGGCGGCGGCATGTCGCTCGTGCGCACCAGCTTGAGCCGGGAAAAGCCTTCCTTCTCGGGCATCAGCCGAAAAGCCCATGAATGAACCAGTTGGGCACCCCGCCGCGGCCGTCGCCGATCAGGCCTTCGCGGTAGATCCAGTAGCGGCGGCCTTCGGCATCCTCGACGCGATAATAGTCGCGCAGCCGGGCCGAGGAGGGCTGCCGCCACCATTCGGGCGCGATCCGCTCGGGCCCTTCGACGCGGGCGATGTCATGCACCGCGTGCCGCCACATGAACCGCCGCGGCACGCCTTCGGGGGTGGCGTAGATGACATGGATCGCTTCCGCGCGGTCGAGCAGGCGCTGGGGATGCACCCTCCCCTGCATTTGCAGGGGAGGGGGACCAGCGAAGCTGGTGGAGGGGCCCCTCCGTCGCGCTACGCGCGCCACCTCCCCACGAAATTGTGGGGAGGATGATATTGCACCCACCCATCCGCTCGCCCGCTCGGGCAAATGGCTCTCGTGCCGTTGCGGCCGCCGAACCGCACGTGGACCGAGCTTCACCGTCAACCGGTCGACGAGCCGCGCCAGTTCCCGCTCGCCTGACGGCTCTTCGACCAGGCTGTCCTGCGCGGCGCCGAGGTTCTCGGTCCAATCGGCAATCAGCGCGAACGCGTCGAAACCGAACTCCGGATTGAGCGCTGCGGTCTTGTCAGCGAGCAGGCGCAGCAAATGCTTCGGCTCGCGGCTCGGGATCGCGGTGGCTACGGAGGCGACGCCGACGCTGCCGTCGACGCGGTAGCCGGTCAGCGACAGCCGCCGGGCCCCGAGCCGCCGCTGCTCGAGCTCGCCGACGAGCATCGGGACCAGCCGTTCGAGCGCCTGGCTCGCCGCTTCGGGATGCGTCGCCGGTTCTTCCAATCGCAATGCGGCGCGCGGCGGTGGGTCCACTGGCGCGGCGGTCAGCGGTTCGGGCTTGCGGCCGAGCATCCGGTCGAGCGCGTCGACGACGTCTTCGGCGCCGCGGAACCGACGGGCGAGGGCGAGGCGAGGGACATTGAGCAGAGCGCCGATGGTCTTGAGGCCCAGCCGTTCGAGCGTCCGCACCGTGTCCGGGTCGAGCCGCAACGCGGAGACGTGGAGCGGTGCCAGCTGCTCTAGCAAATCCCTCTCCCCTTGAGGGAGAGGGTAGGGTGAGGGGGTTCGACCTGGCCGATCAGCGCCGAGCCCCCTCACCCCGCTCAGCTTCGCTGAGTCGCCCTCTCCCTCGGGGGGAGAGGGGTTGAATCGCGCCAAAGCCCACGCGGCCGCGGCGGTTGGCGCGATCGCGGTCTGCGTCGTCAGGCCGAGCGCGCCGAACCGCTTTCGCACATCGCGCGTCAGCTCCCGCTCGCCGCCGAACAGATGCGCGACTCCGCTGACGTCGAGCCGAAGCCCGTCGCCGTCGACTTCGACCAGCGGCGACCAGCGCCCCGCCCAGCCCGCGAGCCGCTGCACGAGCGCGGCGTCGCCTTCGGGATCGGCTGGCACTGCAATCAACGCCGGGTCGAGCGCGCGGGCGTCGGTCAGCCGCGTGCCAGGCCGCGCGCCACGCTCGGCGGCCGCTTTCGTCACGGCATGGATGAGGAGGCCGTGTGGGCCTTCGACCGTCAGGGCGACCGGCGCGTCAGGCGCTAAGTCGCTCGACTTCGCCCAGCGCTCGATCGCGAGGCTCGGCAACCAGATGGAAGCGATCCGCTTCACGCGTGACGCTCCAGCGGCCCGTCGGCGATCCCCGCGCGCGGAACAGCTCGGCGTCCCACGTCGGCGCTCCCGGCGCGCGCGGGTCGAGTGCGTTCGCCAGCGACGGCGCGCTCGCGATCCGCCAGCGCATCCGCGCGCCGCTCAAGTTCGCGGTCCCGCCGAGCCGCACCAGCCAGCACGGCGTGCCGCTGCGTTCCGACGCGACCGCGAGCCGCCGCGTAGCGGTGAAGTCGAGCGCGCGCGGGTCGCCCCAGATCTCGCCGATCACGGCCGCGAGGCAGGAGCATCTTACCCCCTCCTCCATCGCCCACAGCGCGTCCCTCGCGTCGCGCGCCTCGACATGGACGAGGTCCTGCGACGGCAGGCCGGGCGGGTGGACCCGTCCGCTTTCCAAGATCGCCATGCGGTCCTGCACCCACAGCAACGGCTTGCCGGTCGCGACCTGGGCCAGCAGGAACCCGGCCCAGCCGCCGTCGCGTGGATGGACGGCGAAGATCTCGCTGAGCGTTGGCATCCTCCCCTGCATTTGCAGGGGAGGGGGACCGCACGAAGTGCGGTGGAGGGGCCTTGGTGCGGCGTGCAAAACCCCTCCACCATGACGCTGCGCGCCATGGTCCCCCTCCCCGAGAAATCTCGGGGAGAATGATTCAGCCGGCCCGGAGCGCGCGAAGACAGCTCCGCCGGCGACCAGGGACAAGCCTCTTGCCACACGACTCACAACGTTTCTGTTCTGCCTTTGTTCTTGTCTCGTGACTCGCTACCCGGAGTCAATCCCGCGACTCGGGAAAGGCGCCGCATGCTTGGGCATGGAGCTGCGCCAGCTCCTGGTGGATGCGCCGCGCCGAGCTCGTTGTCGCGCGCTTGGCGGCGGCGCGCTCCTGCGCTTCGCGACGCCGGAAGTAGTCAATCGCTGCAAGCGAGATCGTGCCGTCCATCCGCTCTGCCTAGCGGCCATCCGAAACAATCAGATCACAGCCGTGTGGCAGATCAAATCCGCTGGTCCGGCCGCGGCTTCGCGCTTGTGCGCCTGCGCCAGCCCGTCGAGGAACAGGGTCGTACAACGTTCCCACGAATAATGCCTCGCTTCAGCCACAGCGGCGGCGCGATTGACGGTCAGCGCGCGCGTCACCGCCTGCCCAAGGTCCTCGTCGAGCGCCCCAATTCGGGCCGATCCACCATGCACGCCGCACTCATCCGATCCGACGATATCGGCCGGCCCCGGCACCGGGAAAGCCGCGACCGGAAGCCCGCAGGCCAGCGCCTCGATATTGACCAGCCCGAACGTATCGGTGCGGCTCGGGAAGACGAACGCATCGGCGGCGGCGTAAACTGACGCGAGCTCGGCCCCGTGCTTGAGTCCGAGGAACAGGACATGCGGATATGCGGCCTTCATCCTGTCGAGCGCCGGCCCGCCGCCGACCACCACCTTGCTGCCGGGAACGTCCACGTCGAGGAACGCCTCGATATTCTTCTCCGGCGCGACCCGGCCGACGTTGAGTAGGATCGGGCGGGTCAAATGCGCGAGCGCCGGGTGTGGCGGAACGTCAGGATTGAACTGGTCGAGGTCGACGCCGCGCGGCCAGATGTGCGTGCGCTTCAGCCCCCGCTCCTGGAGCTCCGCCGCCAGCGTCGGCGTCGCGGCAAAGGTTCGCTCGGCCCGGCCGTGGAAGAGCCGCATGAGCCGCCACAGCCACTCGATGGGCATTCCGGTGCGGATCGAGACATAGTCGGGGAAGCGGGTGTGGAACGCCGTCGTATAGTGCCGGCCGCTGCGGACGCACCAATTGCGCGCCGCCCATCCGATCGGCCCCTCGGTGGCGATGTGGATGCTGTCCGACTGGGCATTCTCGAGGATCCGGCACACCTTCCTCCCACAGCCGAGCGACAGCCGGATCTCGGGATAGGTCGGGCAGGGCAGAGTCCGGAACAGCGATGGCTCGATCACTTCAACCTCATGACCGTCCCGGCGCAGCAGCTCGACCGTGGCCGTAAGCGAGCGCACCACCCCATTGACCTGGGGCTGCCAGGCGTCCGTCGCGAGGGCTATTTTCACGCGGCGGCGGCGCTTTCTTGCCTGACTCGCGTCCCTTCCGTTTGCAGCCTCTTTTGAAGCGCCCAATCGATGATCTCCATCCGTCCGTCGGCGTGCTCGACCAGCGCGGTGCAGCTCTCGACCCAATCGCCGTCATTGCAATAGGTGACCCCGCCGATCGAGCGGATCTCTGCGGTGTGAATGTGCCCGCAGACAACCCCGTCGGCGCCGCGTTCGACCGCTGCGTGAGCAACGGCCTGTTCAAAGCTGGAGATGAATTGGACGGCGTTCTTGACCCGTTTTTTGATCTTCGCGGAGAGTGACCAATAGGGAAGCCCACGGGCCTTCCGAATGCGGTTCAGCACTCGGTTAAGCCTCAGAAGCAAGGAGTAGGCGGAATCACCGAGAAACGCGAGCCATCGTGCGTAGAGCACGACTCCGTCGAACTCGTCGCCATGGAGTACCAGCAATATGCGCCCGTCAGCGGTCTGATGAAGCGCTTCAGGAAGCAGCTCGACGCCGCCAAGGTTGAGCCCGACATAGTCGCGAAAGGCTTCGTCGTGGTTTCCCGGCACATAGACGACGCGCGTGCCGTGCTTGGCCTTTTTCAGGACACAGCGGACAATGTCATTGTGGCGGGGTGGCCAGTACCAGCCCTTGCGGAGCTGCCAGCCGTCAATGATGTCGCCGACCAGGTAGAGCGTTTCGCACTCGGTTGATTTCAGGAAATCAAGCAGCAACTCCGCCTGGCACCCGGCGGTGCCGAGGTGCGTGTCGGAAATCCAGATCGTGCGAAATTGAGATCGTGGACGTGTTGGCTCGAAGTGAACCGGCTCTTCAATCCAGGCGGCCGCGGCCATTCGGGCAAAACGGCTCGGTCCAGCCGAAACTCGCGCTCCCATTTGCTTCCCCTGCGCTCGTTACCGGTTGCAGGGGGATGATGGGTGGTCGGCGAGTCTTCAACGTGACGAAATGGCGAAAGTCGCGCGACAATCGCCCGCTGGATCAGGCGAGCTCGTCCAAGAACGTCTTCGCTTCGAAAACGACATCCTTCGCCGCCGCGGGCGAGATTCCGAACGCCATATGGTGGCAGTCGAGCTCGACCTCCTTGTCGCGCTCATGATCGAGCCCGCGCGCGGCGCGCGGCGCGATCAGCCCGTCGCGGCGCGACCAGATGTCGAGGTGCGCCTCAGGCAGTTTTCGCGACGGGCGAAGCAAAGGGTGCCGCGACTGTCACCGGGTGAAGCTCCGGCGGGCCACCTTCGGCCTCGGTCAGGAAGGTGCGGATCTCCGCGACCACCTGGCTCAGCACCGGACGGTGAATCGCAAAGCCCGTGTGATAGGTATCGATCTCGACGGCCTTGTCGCGCTCATCGTCCCGGCCGCGGGCGGCGCTCGGCGCGACGATTCCGTCCCGGCGCGACCATAAAGCAAGCGTTGGCACCGGCGGCTTCTCTTGCCTGTGCGGGAACGGAGGCTCGTAGACGTCGTGACCCGCGACCCGCTCATAAAATTCGCGGACGTTGGTGTTGGTCTTAAGGTCGCCCGAAAAGGGCGAGCCGAGCGTGACGACCGCACGCACCCTGCCTGGATAGCGGTGCGCCAGCTGCCGGGCGAACATGCCTCCGAGGCTCCAGCCGACGACCAGCACCTTGCGCGGGTCCTTCAGCGCATCGAGCCTTTGTTCGAGGAGGTCGAGCGAATTCGCCTTGGCCCCCATGTTGAGGCCGAGCATCCACGGATGCGCACGCCATCCCGCGCGGGCCAGCGCTCGCCGCAGGTCCATCGTCGTCCGGTCGGTGGCAAGGAAACCAGGAATGACCAGCACCGGCGGCCCATCCTCGGGCCCGCGCGGCCCGAGCGGCCCAAGGCCGGCAAGCATCCGCGGCAGATGCCAGGCGATCTCGCGCACTCTCCCCCAGGCGGACGGCGCGATGTCGTCGGGATGTATGCGCTTCTTGCCCTTCGACGGGCCGAGCGGAGCGGGGGCGGGTTCCCACCTCATGCGCTGAACATGAGGTCTTTTCACTAACGGAACAATATCGGCCTGAATCGCTGTGCCTTTTCGGGAACCTGTCGATTTCGCCCGGCTCAGGCGGAGCGCCCAGTAGCGGGCGGCTCGAGCTCTTCCAAGAACCTGCGCACTTCGCGCACGACGTGCTTCGCCGCCGCGGGCGAGATTCCGAACGCCATATGGTGGCAGTCGAGCTCGACCTCCTTGTCGCGCTCATGCTCGAGCCCGCGCGCGGCGCGCGGCGCGATCAGCCCGTCGCGGCGCGACCAGATGGCCAAATGAGGCACCGGCGGCTTGTCGGTGATGCGCGGCAGCGGCGGGTGGTCAACCGGGTGCTTGGCGACCTTCTCATAGAGCTGCCAGACATTGTTCTGCCGGGGATCGCCCGAGAATGGAGAGCCCAAAGTGATCAGCGCCTTGACGCGCTCCGGGTGATAGCGCGCATATTCACGCCCGAAGACGCCGCCGAGGCTCCAGCCGACGATGACGATCGGCCGGTCGTGGCCGAGGTTGTCGATCCGCTCGCCCAGCTTCTCGATCGTGTCGGGCTTGGCGCCGAGGTTGAACCCCTGTTTCCAGCCGTGAACCCGGAATCCCGCCCGCGCCAGCTCGCGGCGGAGCGAGAAGGTCGTCTGATCGCTGCACAGGAAACCGGGGATGACGAGCACCGGCTGTCCGTCGAGCGGCCCGCGCGGCCCGCGCTTGCGGAAGGTGCTGAGCATGCGCCCGAGGTTCCAGGCGATCTCGTGCCAATTGCCGTGCGCGGGCGGCGCATCGTCGCCTTCCCACTGTTGCGGGGGCACTGGCCGGTTCAGAGGAATTCGCGCCCCATCAGCGCTTGCATGGCCGCGGGCAGCCTCACGCGGCCATCCGCCGTCTGATGGTTCTCCAGTAGCGGCACGAGGATGCGCGGGCTCGCGAGCGCCGTATTGTTGAGCGTGTGCGCGAACCGCACCTTCCCG
>JBDTZJ010000007.1:0-26356 GCA_040005255.1 Sphingomicrobium sp. | reverse complement strand
TCCTCTGGATGTTTGTCATCATAGCACGGGCGACGTGGCTCGCGTTAGCTTGCTAGTGTCCGCTTTCCACCCATAACAGACATAAGCGTCTCGGCCTCAGTCGCGTCTCGCTCACCTATTCTCGTTGATGGATCAATCCGCCTTACAGATGGTTCGTTGAGCGCCGCAATGGCGCCAATAACCCACCCGCAGCAGCCAAGGGAACGTCGCGACCCTTCGTGCGATTGAGCAGAGAAGAGGAGTGCGACAATGCGTAAAATAATGCTTGCCAGTGCCGCCGCGGGAGTGACCATGCTTGGCGCCGCCGCCATCTATTATTTCCGCGAAAAAGCGACACCGGGACCTTCGTATAGGGTGCTGTCCAGCGAGCGCGACCTGGAAATTCGCGCTTACCCCGCAATCGTCGTGGCCGAGACCGTGGTGCGCGGGCCGCGCAAGGCGGCCCTTAGACAAGGTTTCGGAATCCTCGCCGACTACATCTTTGCCAAATCGCGTGACGGCGAAGCGTTGCCGATGACAGTCCCAGTTCTCCAGGACGGCGGCGATCCAATGGGCAGCGAGCCACCGGTATTTGACGATATGGTCGAAGGCGGTTGGCGAATGCGGTTCGTTATGCCGGAGGGCCGAACTCGCAGCGACTTGCCGGAGCCGCCCCAAAAGATTGAGCTGGTCGAGATCCCCGCCCGTCGGGTGGGGGCGGTCCGGTTCGCCGGGGTCGCCGATGACAGTCGCCTCGCAAGCCATGAGGACCGGCTGCGCGGGTGGCTATCGCGCCAGGACGAGCGTGTCGAAGCCGAGCCAGAATATGCTTTCTACAATTCGCCCATGATCCCGCCGCCGCTTAGGCGCAGCGAGGTGCTGATTCCGCTCGGCTAAGCGCTAGAATAATTTCTCGTCACTGAAAGCTAGGTGTGCAGGCGAAACGACGGGGGCTTCCTGCTCGCTGCCGCGTTCAAAAAACATGACCTCCGACTGGATCATTCGCAAACAGCCCATTGTTGCGGTTGCGTTGCTGACGGCAGAAGACCTCAAAGCGCTTGGTCCATCGTTCGACAGGGCCTGGCCAGTGGACCATGCCCCGTGCTTCGAAGAGTTGATAGAAGCGAGCGATCAGGCGGATCGGGCGATTGAAGCGGGAGCTGATGGCAACGCCTAACCCATAGGCCTTACCAATCCTTGGGAATCGCGATGATTCAGCTGCCCCCCCGGGGCTCAAGCCTCGGGCGCCGCAGCTTCACGCGCGAAGAGAATACTCACCCGCAGACCCTCATTCGGTTTTGAGCGGACTTCAATTTCGGCCTTCGCGTTTTGACGAAGCGACTGCACAATAACGGCGCTTAGCTTCCCGGGCCTTGGCCATGTCGTGCCTCCCGGCAGCCCATTGCCGTTGTCAGCAATGACGACATGGCAACCGGCATCATCGACGAGACTTGAAACAGATATTACCCCGCCCTCTCGGTTCACAAACGCGTGCTTGAGCGCGTTGGTCATCAGCTCGTTGACTACGAGGCCAGCAGGCATCGCAACATTGATTGAGACTGGCCAAGTGTCGACCTTCAGCTCAAGTCGAACGCCTTCGTCCGCATGAACCTGCATCACGGAAGATGCTACCTGACTTAGGTACACGCCGAGGTCCACGGCGTCGCCCGTACCCTTCCCGGCAAGCAGATCGTACAAAATGGCCAATGAGTTTATTCTGCCGGCCAGGTTGTCAAAGCGGGTGCCGGCTTCGGTATCAGCAAGATTACGAGCCTCCATGCGAATCAATGCCGTGATCATTTGCAAATTGTTCTTCACGCGATGTTGCAACTCGAGCAAGAGTGCATCCTTGTCTCGCAGAAGCTGCGCGTGTTGATCGTCCCCGGACCGTGCGAGTTGACCAGTGCCGGCCAGTGCAACCAAGCGGAAAATCGGCTGGCCTTCTTCGCTCTCGATCGTGTTTGACCACGCGTGGACATCGACACGCCCGTCGTCATGTTCAATCGTGAACGTTCCAAGATATTCTTCGCCGGTCTGGACGGCGTCCGCCAGCAGCGTGTCGTCGTGAATTGGAGCGGCAACACCAGGCAGCGTTGACCAGTTTTTGCCTTCAATCTGGGCAGCCGATTGGCCGGTAAGTCGTTCAAACTCAATATTGCAGTAAGTGATAACTTCGGATGGACGGAGTTCCGAGACGGCAATCGCTACCGGGACATGATCCAGAAACTGCCTGAAACGATCGCTTTCCAGCGCGTCTGCAAGTTCGGGAGTCGCTAGTAACTCCTCAATTTTCTCCGGCCCCTGTTCTCCTTCCACTTTGAACTCTCCCCGCCTTCGAAGCGGTCCTAGCAGTTTGCAACTCCACGAAGAAGTCCATAGACGGTCCGTCTTGGAAAGGGCTGCTGCCCGAAGCCAGTACGTTCGATGCAAACTGCTTCTGTTCGCCTGACACTCAACCACTGACAATCTTCGGAATGGGTCGGCGACGGGCCTAAATCTCTAATGTCCGCACTATCCCGTGTCGCAGTTGGGTCGGAAACGGACATTAGCCAAATGTTTGTTCCGGGTGGACAGCAGACATTAGGCCGACAGAACAACAGCCCTCCGCGTCTAGTTCGGCGGACAACCCGTCCCAGTCAGTGCGCGACCGTGGTCGACGCCGTCTGCGCGAGCCCGGCGTCAGCCAGCGATTGCGGCGCCGGATCGAGGCCGTAAACGTCATCAGCAAAAGCGAGCTGCCCGTCGACGACGTTCGCCGTCAAATAAGTGATCAAAATCGGCACGCCTTTGTCCAGCTGCACATGCTGCTCCGGCGCGTCGCCCTGCGGCGCCCCGTCGCGGCCGAGCAGCCATTGCGCGAGGCGGCCAGCATGTTCGAGGCGGACGCAGCCCAGGCTGAAATTGCGCTTCGGCTTTGCAAACAGCTCTTTGTGCGGCGTGTCGTGGAGAAAGACAGCGAAGTCGTTTTCGAACCAGAACTTCACCGCGCCCATCATGTTGTTCGCTCCGGGCAGCTGGCGAATGTGAACGGTGGACGTGCCCGCCGCGACGGCCTTCCAGTCAATGCTGGCTGGGTCCACCGGTTCTGAATTCGCGCCCCAGTCGGAGACTGTCTCATAACGCGCCGCCTTGAGGTACGAGACTCCACGGTTAATCACGACCGGCGCGACCTTGCGCTGCGCGACATCGTCAAGAATGTGCCAGTACGGGTTGAACGTCACGTAATGGATTGTGCCCGCAAGCAAGGGCGTCGGCGACGTCGTCTTGCCGACGACCACCTTCATGCTATCGACCGGGCGTCCGTCCTCGAGCATCCACAGCTGCTGGGTGGCCGCATCGACCAGGATGGCGCGGCCCTTGGCCGGCACCAGGCGGAGCCGGTCGAGCGTCGCCCGGACGTGCCGATCGTCGGTCATGCTTTGCTTTACCGCGGCATCGCGGAGAGCGGCGTAGAGCGGGTTTACCGCCGCCACCTGGTCGATATGAGCCGAGAGCGAGGGCGCTTGTGCGGCTTCGCCGAGCACCGCCTGCGCGGTCGGAGCCGCGGGCTTAAGTGCCGGATCGCCGAAGCTGACGCCGCGGACGGGGCGCTTCAGCGCCCGGACATATTGCACCCATGCGGCCGAGATGAACTTGTCGTCGCCCGGCTGGCCGGCCGCAATCGCGGCTTCGACGCGGGCCGCAAGGCCCGGGCCATTGGAGAGTCCGTCGAGCGCCGCATTGCGCAGGATGGCGGGAAGCTTCGCGGCCGCGGCGCGGCTGACGTCGTCCTCGAGCCACACGGGAGCCCCGGCGCGGGCGGCGTAAAAGAGGTCAACGCCGAGATCCGCAGGGATGGCTTCGGAAGGCACTGCGACTTTCGGGGCAGGTTCGGGCGTGCTGACGGCAGCGGGCGGAGCGAACGGCTGGGGCAGTGGCGCAGCGACGCCCTGCGCGCTCAGCCGCTGCCCCAGCAACGCGATAGCTGCTGCCACAGCAAGAAGCCGCCCGCACTCCATCTTACGAGTCCTCGCCCTTTCCGAACCTCCGGAGAAAGGATTCAAATAGATCAAGAGGTGGTTGAGCGGGAAAGTTTCTCGCGGGGTGGAAAGCAGACCTAAGCCGCTTGTGTCTGCTTTGGGTGGAAAGCGGGACATTTAGCCCCGGGGTTAGTTGGCCTCCATTGAATGTCCGCGCGCGGCCGTGCCCACAGCAGAATAGATGCAATGGCCAGGCCACCGGATTCTTTGAGGCGTTAAGACCCTCCAGTGCGTTAAAGGCGACGAGCAGACCAAGCGGGCTGTTCAACTCCTCGAACACACGGGCGGTTACACATGGAACAGCAACAGCAAGAGCAAGCACGGCAGACAGGTACGAGAAACGAAACGTACGACGTCATCGCCGTTCTCTACCATGCGCTGCAAGGCGCCGAGAATTGCCAGATCTACGCCGGCGATGCGCGGGACGAACCGACGCGCGGCTTCTTTCAGCAGGCCTTGAGCGCGCAGCGGCATCTCGCTGACCAGGGCAAGCAGCTTCTCCAGCAGGTGCTGCAGAAGGATACGGGCGCGCAGAGCGCATTCGGATGGCAAACCGAAAGCCAGGTTGGAGCTAGCACCCCGGTTCAGTCTACCGCCACTGAGGGTCAAACTAACCCCGACCGTACTTTTTAACGTACGGCAATATGCTTCACACTGTGGCGGAACTTCGGGACCGCGCGAAACAATGTCGGGACCGCGCGTCTGAAACGCTGGACCGTGAAGTTCGAGCTGAAATGCTTGGGCTTGCCATCGCATTTGACGAAGAGGCCGCCACGGTTGAACGAGAGGGCACCTTCGAGGACGGCTATCAAGCGGGATGGTCGAGCGTCGCGGGAACTGATCCTCTACCGGAGCATCAGACGCAGCCGCTACCGAGCGAGGAGCGCACGCCGGACAAGGGCTACATGTACGGCAGTAGTGACGCGAAGGAGGCTGAAAAGCGCTAGCGTCGTTCGCCGCGTGGCGATGTTCGGCGCTTCCCCCGCTGCTTCGCGAACGGAGGCCGGTGAGTTTCGTAGTGCGGCCGCCGGTCTAACGGCCCACGGATGGCGCGGCCGGCGGACGGACCTCACTCACGCTGTTCCCGAATCGTTCCGTTGGCATATGCGGGCGAAATGCCGAAACCTGCACCGCCCGCAGACCTTCAGCACTGCCCACTGCCGCTGAGCTCGGGTCGACGCCCTATGAAAAGAAGTAAGTGTCGCCTTATCGAACCAACGGCGACAGCTCAATTAATTTGGAAACGCCGGAAAGCAGAGCGCAATGGCATCTCTCGATCCCCCAGCAAGACGGAGCCTCGGATGAGGAACGGAGTGTGGACACACGGCCACAACACAGAGTTCGAAGCGCGGATCGCAGGCGAAAGCAGGACCATCGTCGTCACGAGCGAGGCGATCGAGGACTACCTGGCCCTGGACCCGGACGGGGCAGCTTCCATGTCTCCTGAAGAGCGGGTGAACTTTGTCAGCGACAATCTGCCGTTGTTCATTGCGGCGGCCAATCGCAAAATCGACCCCATCGATCGGGCAGCGGACCTGATCACGATCCGCACCGGAGAAATCTAGAGCGCGCCGCACATAATGCGGCCCTGCGGGCTGCCAACCTAACTTCTTCAGTTGCCTCGTTCATACTTTTTCTCCTGCTGTGAAGGAATCGACGCCTTCGCCTCGTTGTCCTGTTGCCGAACTGCTTTGTTGGGCAGGCGTCAGAGCAAAGGAAGCTGGACCGGAATGCGACAGGACGCGTGGACTAACGGCCCAAATACGGAAGTCGCCGCTTGGGTCGCTGGCGAAAGGCGAACGATCGCTATCACCCGGGAAGCCATTGAAGCCTATCTCGGGCTTACTCCTGACGGCGCGGCGGACATGACCGCTGGCGAAAGACGGTTGTTCGTGATGGATCACGTGGGACACGTGATTGCCGCTGCGAGCAGGATGGCTGCCACGGCAGACGGCGTAGGCGACCGCATCACGATCGCGGCAGGCCACCTGTAGGGTAGCGGGCATCATGCGGCCTCGCCGGCCGCGATCAGGCCGCCGCTTATCGTCGGCTCTATGGACGACCAGGTCACCTAGCGCGCTTTGGGTCGAAAGCGGACACTCGTCGTTGTATCTTAAGCGGGGAGCTAAGGAGCGGCGATGGACGACGAATCCGAGCAGCAAGCACTTTTCGAAATTGAAGGGCCGGATGAAGACGGCTGTGTTTGGGTGTGCTCCCCTAAGGGCAGGGGCGATTGGTGCCAAAACCTTGGCCCTGAAGACAAGGTCGCGGAAGCTATGTTCCAGTGGCTTCGGTCGATCGGCCGCTATCCAGACACGCAGTTTTGGGCGCCCCTTTTGAACCAGAAGAACTAACCAAAGGCTGCCCTAGCGTCTGCTAAGCCGCCACTGCGCACGATGACAGAGCTGGCCCGATTTCAAGTTGGTGCAAACTAGGAGTCGCTACTTCAGCCCCGGGTCTGCCACATCCAGCCGCGCGCCACGTCAGCATCCCAAACATCCATCCGGGCGCGTTGTCCCCGGGATTCAGAAGCAAGATCGAGGCTATGCTCGACGAGGCCCCGGATTGCTTCGTCCCTCGAAGGAATGTCGTCCTGCTTGGCTCGCCAATGAACCACGGCCTTTAGCCAACGCCCCGGCGCGACCATCTCGAACCGATCAACTTCTTCGGTGGGCATGACAGCTTCCAAAACTAACTCAGCTTAGAACGCATCCTGGCCGCTGAGGTGCCTGTCGTTCTTTCACCTCCAAGAAATCTAATGTCTGCAATGGGTGGAAAGCGGACCTTTAGGCGAAAAGAAATATCGACAAGGCTGGGATGAAGCTAGGCGGCTTTCGCGGCGCAGGCGCCTGATGGCAAAAGTCGATTCATTTCATTCGCGAAGGCCGGTCAATATAGCTGTGGCACCCGGCACCAATATTCGACAAAGCCTTTGCTTTGGCGGATTGTCGCCGCCCATGCGTCGCGATGTAGGCGGCTCAGCCGAATCCCAAATCTTTGACCAATCTGACGAATCTCTCGTCCTTCGAAATCGGGTCAAGCAATGGGTCGGTGGCGATTAGACTTAGACCCGAGTCACCGATCTCCCGCGCATGCTGCAGCTTCGCAATCGCCTCATCCGCCCTTCCCCACTGGGCCATCACTTCGGCCTGTTGATACATCGCGGCGTCGCCAACCTCGCTCATGAGCTGCGATAATGCCCTTTCGGCTGCGGGCTGGTTACCAGCGCGGTGTTCCAGCGCTGCCAGTCCGCGCAGCCGGAACATTGCGGACGGCTCTTTCAAGTAGGCCGCGCGCGCCTCGGCCAGTTTGCCCAATTCCATCAAACTGTCTCCGACAGACGCATTGGCATTTGAGATTTTCGAGTTGAGATCGAGTGCTCGCTGGCCTTGGGTGATCGCATCGGCATAGCGGTGCGATGCAAAAGCGATGGTCCCGGCCGCGCGGTGGGTGCGGGGGTTGAGGGGGTCAAGCGCAAGCGCCCAATCGATTGCGTCTCGCGCCTCCTGGAAACGGCGGGTTCGTGCCATGTAGGCCGCACAAAGCAAGACGATGTCGGCGTTGCCGCGCCCATATTGATAGGCCTTGTCGTAGGAAGGCCTCGCCCCTTTGGGATCGAGCCTCCCGGAGAACAAAGCATAGCCGAGAGCGAGATGTCCCTCCGCGAGAGTCGGGGCGATCGCGGTCGCCCGCTGTGCCTCGTCGATCGCCTGTGCGTAAATCCCCTTGAGCTCGCTAGCTTGCGCATAGGCGGCGGCGATCGACGACAGGCTACGCGACAACGCCGCATGCGCCAGAGCGAAGTTGGGGTCGGCTGAGATGGCAATTTCATAGTTCGCCTTGGCCTGGCGGTCAGTCGCTTCGTCCTTTGCGAGGTTGTACAGCGACTTGCCTCGCAAATAGGCCTCATAGGCCGTTGCGTTTCGGGTTCCTCCCGGTGCCGGGTTGTCGGTCGCCATCTTGACCGTCAAGGCATTGGAGACAGTTCGTGCGATCTCGTTCTCAAGGGCGAATAGGTTATCGAGCCGCCGTTCGACCTGCTGCGACCACTCGCTGAATCCGGTCCTGCCGTTGGTGAGGCTCGCCGCGACCCGTACGATGTCGCCGGAGCGCTGCACCGACCCCTCGAGAAGATAGCCGACGTCGAGCTTGCGAGCGATCGACTTGGCGTCGCTGGCGAGACCTGAAGCCGCGTTGGAGGAGGTCGAGGCGAGCACCATCAGCCCCGCGTTCCGCGACAGCGCCGATCGGACCTCGTCGGTGAGCCCATCGGAGAGATAGACCTGCCCGGCATCGCCGCTGAGATTCTTGAACGGCAGCACCGCGATGCTTCTCGCCTTCGCCCCGGGGGTGAACAGCGTGGCCTCCCAAGCGATGAGAGCCCCGCCTCCGGCGAGTGCGGCCGCAGCGCCGCCGCCGAGGGCGAGCGCGCGCCGGCGCGTGACTGGGGCTGTCGCCGGAGGCCGCGGACCGGCCTTCCGGCCGACCGCAGTCGCGATAGCTCGCTGAACCGCCTCCAATAGCGGGCCGTCGCGTCGGCCGCGCCAGCCCGAAATGTCGATTGTCTGGTACTGGCGAAATCCGAGCGGCGGCAGGCTGCCGTCGAGCGACAGCGGGACCAGGCGGTGGCGGTCGCGACCCTGCGCGGCTTCGTCCCGAACCCAGTCGGATTCGACCGACCGTTTCGACCACAGGACGAGCACCGCGTCGGCCGCCTCGAGCGCCTCGTCGATCGACTTGGCGAAGCGCGACCCGCCTTCGATCAGGGCATCCCACCACACGGTGAAGCCGGCGCGCTCGAGCGCTTGCGCAAGTCGCTGCGCCTGCGCATGATCGCCATGCGCATAGCTCAGAAATATGGTCGGTTGTCCGGATTTGCTCGACATGCTCCGACCGCCCCCCAACGGTTCGCTCTGGATTGTTAACCGTTCCGGGGCATCGAAGGAATAGCGCGTTCGAAGCGTTCCTGCGTTTCCGCAGCGCAGCCCAGAAGTTGTTGTCGATTGTAAGATCCATTAACGCCAGGTTGTGGCAGGACAGGGCTGGCGCTAATGTCTGCTTTGGGTCGAAAGCAGACATTGGGTTTGAGCCAAAAATCAGAGAAGAGTTGGCTGCTGACTGCGTCCACCGCCATTTCCATCGTCGCTCACTGATCCGTGCTATTGCCGCGCCATTCCTAACTTGTAGATTGCGCGGCTCTTTGCCGGGGAGAGTTGCTTGGCCAGTCTCGAGTTGATGGGCGTCCGCAAGGCATTCGGGGCAACGCCTATCCTCGACGATGTCAGCCTGACTCTCGAGCATCGCGAGTTCATCGCTTTCCTCGGCCCGTCGGGCTCGGGCAAATCGACACTACTCAGGATCATCGCCGGCCTGGAAAGCGCCGACGCCGGCGAGGTCTGGCTGGAGGGCCGCAGGATCGACACGCTGCCGCCGGGGCGGCGCGACATCGCGATGGTGTTCCAACACTATGCGCTCTACCCCCACATGAGCACGCGCGAGAACATGGCGTTTGGGCTCAGGAACGCGAGAGTCCCGCGCGAGGAGATCGACCGTCGCGTGACCGATGCGGCCGGCGTCCTCGAAATCACCGAGCTGCTCGACCGCAAGCCGGCGGAAATGTCGGGCGGCCAGCGGCAGCGCGTCGCGATCGGCCGCGCGCTGGTCAAGCTGCCCAAGCTGTTCCTGCTCGACGAGCCCCTTTCCAACCTCGACGCGGCGCTGCGCCTGCGCACCCGGGTCGAGCTCGCGCAACTGAAGCAGAAGGTCGATGCGGCAGTGATCATGGTCACCCACGACCAGGCCGAAGCGATGACTCTGGCCGACCGCATCGTCGTGATCAACGACCGCCGCATTCAACAGGTTGGTGCGCCGATGGAAATCTACAGCCGGCCGGCGAACATTTTCGTCGCGCAGTTCGTCGGCTCGCCGGCAATGACGCTCGCCCGGGTTGAGCTGATGGAGGGAGCCGGCTTTGCCCGCGTCAAGCTTGGCGACAGGTCGATCGTCCAGACTATCGTCCCGCGTGACGCGCTGCCCGCGGGTGAGCTTCGCATCGGGCTCAGGCCCGAAGCGGTGCGCGTCGCCGAGGGTCCCGAGATGACGGCGGCCAAGGTCGAGCTGGTCGAGCGGCTCGGCGAGCGGACCCTGGTCTATGCGCGGCTACCCGACGGGCAGGCGATCACCGCCGAGGACAGCGCCTACAGCCACCTGGCAATTGGCGATGAGGTGGCGCTCGCCATCGACGGTGCGGCGGCCCACCTCTTCGGAGCCGACGGCGCGGGTTATCACCGGACGGCGGCATGACCGCGGCGCGCGACTGGCGGGGCCTGCTGTTCGTTGCGCCCTTCCTCGCGCTTTATTCGCTGATCCTGATCTTCCCGCTGCTCCGCGGCCTGTGGCTGAGCCTCAACCAGGTCGACCTGTTCGGCGCGGGACATTTCGTCGGCGCCGGCAATTATGCGCAGCTGCTGCACGACCCGGTGTTCGGAACGTCGCTGGTCAATACGTTCGAAGTGACGCTGATGATCGTGCCGGCGCTCACGGTGATCGCGCTACTCCTCGCGCTGGAGTTGAACCGGGCAGGAAAGGGCGCGGCGATCCTGCGCGGTATCTTCTTCGCATCGGCAGTCTTGTCGGTGACCATCGTCACCCTGATCTGGCGCTTCGTTCTCGCACCCGACGCGGGGCTGCTCGGGGAAGCGTGGAAGGCGCTCGGCTGGGAGCCGCTGCCATTCCTGTCCGACGTGCACCTGGCGCTTCCCGCGCTGGCGATCACCACCATCTGGTGGTCGGTCGGCTTCCCGATGCTGCTGTTCCTAGCCGGGCTGCAACAGATCCCGCAGGACATGTACGAAGCCGCCGCGCTCGACAATTCGACCGGCTGGACCACCTTCTGGCGGATCACCTTGCCCGCGCTTCGCCGGACTGTGATCCTGGTCGTGATGCTGCAGACCGCTGCGCAGCTGCAGCTGTTTGGCCAGTCTCAATTGCTGACCGCTGGTGGCCCGAGCGGCGCGTCTCGAACCACGGTGCTGTTCCTGTTCGAAACCGCGTTCGGCCGGTGGCAGCTGGGTTATGCGAGCGCGGCGGCCGAGATCCTGTTCCTAATCGTCCTGGCAGTGACTCTGACCCAATATTGGGCGACGGCACGAAGCGAGCCGGGCGATGGCCGCTAAGGTCAGTTACAGCCGGATGACGCCGCTCGCATGGGCGGCCCTTGCCCTCGCCGCGCTGGTCATGATCGCGCCGCTGCTGTGGACGCTGCTGCTCTCGCTCAAGCACAATGCCGACCTGGTCGGACACAGCGGCGCGGCGCTGCACCCGCCGTACACGCTGGAGAATTACGGCGCGATCTTCGGCAACAGCCTGACGCTGCGCTGGCTCTTGAACAGCATGATCGTCGCGCTTGGCCAGACCGCCGGGGTGCTGATCCTCGCCAGTCTTGCCGGCTATGCCTTCGCGCGGCTGGAATTCCCGTTGCGGCGAACACTGTTCGTCGTCGTCCTGCTCGGCCTTGCTGTGCCCAGCCAGGCGGTGATCCTGCCACAGCACCAGCTGTTTGCCTGGCTGCATCTGCACAACAGCTACCCGGGCCTGATCCTGCCCGGCCTGGTCGCGCCCTTCGGCGTCTTTTTCATGACGACGTACATGCGCGGCATCCCCAAGGAGCTGGACGAGGCGGCGATGCTCGACGGCGCGTCGCGCTGGACGATCTTCTGGAAGATCATCGTGCCGCTGACGCTGCCGGCGCAGTCGACGCTGGCGGTGTTCACCTTCCTCGGCGCGTGGAACGATTATTGGTGGCCGCTGATCAGCGCGACGAAAAGCGACATGTACACGCTGACTGTCGGCCTCGCGGCGGCGCAGATGAACTATGCGCAGACCAGCGGGCTCGGTTACCTGATGGCGCAGGCGGTGTTCGCCTCGATCCCGATCTTCATCGTCTACATCGTCTTCCAGAAGCAAATCGTCCGCGCGATGGCCGGCGCGGCGGTGCGATGAAGCGCATCCTTGCGGGACTGCTGATCGCGCTGTCGCTGGGCAGCTGCGCCAAGCCCGACCATCGCACCCATCTCTACCTGCAGCGCTTCTTCGGGGAATGCGGCGCGGCTTATGGCGGCAGCACCGACATCGACAAGGCCGAAGGCGAGTGCGGGATCATCACAGCGCTAATCAATCGCTTCAACGCCGAGAACCCGGATATCCACGTCGACGTCAACGTCGTTGCGTGGCCGGGTTATCCGCAGCTGACGGCGCAGGTCGCGGCGCGCGACCCGCCCGACCTGGTGACGATGCACGAAGGCGTGATCAGCGATTATGCGCTGAAAGGCCTGCTCGAGCCGGTCGACGATTATCTGAAGATGGGCGGTGTCGATGCGGGCGATTTTACCGACGCCAGCCGCGCCGGCGTGACGATCAACGGCCATGCCTACGGGTTGCCGTGGGACACGCATGGCGGGCTGTTCCACGTCAACACAATGCTGTTCGCCAAAGCGGGCCTGATGCGAGCCGACAAGCCGGTGCTGCCGACCACCGCCGACGAGCTGATCAGCCAAGCCAAGCAGTTCGAGCAGCGCACGGGAAAGCCCTACCTGATCCAGAGCAATGTCGGGGACACCGCCTACGCCGCCCGCAACCTTTATACCTATATGATGGCGCTAGGGGCCGTGCTGTTCCCCGATGCGCACCACCTCCGGTTGAATACGCCGACGGGCGTGCAGGTCGCGCAGTTCTTCCGCCGCCTCAACACCGAGCATCTCGGCACGCGGAACATGGATACGCCGGCGGCCATCGCCGCGTTCATCAATGGTGAGGGCGGCATCTATCCGACCGGCACGTGGATGATCGGATCGTTCCAGCAGGAGGCCGCGACCCCCGGGCGGCCGCTGTACAACCATTATGCGGTGTTCCCTTATCCGCGGCTGTGGGGCCACTGGGTCGAATATGTCAGCGGCCACAGCTGGGTCGTCCCGACGCGCAAGCGCACGCCGCAGCAGCGCGCGGCGATCGCACGCTTCATGAAGTTCATGGCCGCACACAATTTCGACTGGACGCGCACCGGCCATATCCCGGCCTTCAAGTCAGTGCTGAACGACCCGCGCTTCAAGGCGCTGCCACACCGCGCGGACATCGCGCCGCTCGCTGCGATTGGGCGCCCGCTGCCGAGCAACGTCCAGCGGCAGAATGCGATCGAGGGGATCGTCGGGGAAGAAGCGGTCGCGGCCTTTACGGGTCAAAAGACGATCGAGCGCGCGCTCGCGGACGCCGAGCGCCGCGTCAACGACCTGCTCGCCGAAGTCGACTGACTTTCCGTTATCCAGACGGGTGTTGCCTCATTGCTTCTTGAATCTTTCCCAACACACGTCATAGAATTGTAGCAAGTCGTAGAGTCTACGGCTGTTTTTTGTCGCTGGAGGGGGCTCATCATGCGGCGCGTATCGTTCCTGCTCGTTTCGACTTCAGTTTTGGTCGCCGGCGCCGGTTCGCCCGCCCTTGCGCGAGGCGGAGCGCCCGCCCCGGTCAATCCCAACGTCACCGCGCAACAGAACCCGGCTCAGCCGGCGCAGAATGCCGATGCGCCCGCCGATACCGGCAATGCGATCGTCGTCACGGGCCTGCGCCGCGCAATGCAGTCCGCGCGCAACATCAAGCGCAACAGCGACCAGGTCGTCGATGCGGTCGTGGCCGAGGACATCGGCAAGCTCCCTGACATCACCGTATCGGACACTGCCGCGCGCATCCCGGGCGTCCAGGTCGAGCGCGCCGGCGGCGAAGCCAACCGCGTGCTTCTGCGCGGTCTCGACAATGTCTTTTACACGACGACCTACAACAGTCGCGAGCTGTTTACGGCCGAAACCCGATCGGTCGCGCTCCAGGATTTCCCCGCGGGCGCGATCGCCGCGATCGAAGCGTTCAAGACGTCGACGTCGAACCTGGTCGAACCCGGCATCGCCGGCCTCATCAATGTCCGTTCGCGCCGCCCGTTCGACTTCAAGGGTCTTGAAGTCGCCGGTTCCGGATGGCTCATTCACCCGAACCAGTCGCGCGACACGTCGGTCAACGGCAATTTGCTGCTGAGCGACCGATGGCAGGCCGGAGACGGCGAATTCGGCGCGCTGATCAACTTCTCCTACACGCGAATCCATTACAAGGACTCGGTGCGCAGGCACGGCTTCTTCATCGCCGATCTTGCTGGCGGCCGTTCGCCTGATTACCCTGAAATTCACTATAACGAGGGTAACCGTTGGCGTCCCTCTATCAACGGCGCGCTGCAGTATCGCAACGGGAGCCTCGAACTCTACGCCGAAGGGCTGTGGCAGGGCTACCGCGAGCGGCAGCTCGACAGCATGTGGGCGCAGCCGCTGTGGGGAGGCGCGAGCTACAGTAACCTAGTTTTCCGACCGGGCACCAACCAGATCGTCAGCGGCACCGTGACCGGGCCAGGGTCATGCTGCGGTGTCGATGGCCGCGCCTGGGGCTTCAAGGGAGCAACCCACCGCGAAACGAACACGTATCAATTCGCCGCCGGCGGCAGCTACGATGCCGGGCCGCTGCGCATCAGTGCCGACCTCGCGCATACGTACAGCCATTTCGCGCTTCGGGTGGAGAGCGTCGACTACCAGATCAGCAACACCAACTATAGCGTCAATTGGTACACCGGCGTGCCCGGCGGCTACGGCCCGACCTTCCAGGTCGTCGGCCTCGACCCGACCAACCCCGCCAATTACCAGTACCGCGGCTTCTACGAGAATTATTCGGATCCGACCGGCAAGGATTGGCAGGGTCGGGTCGACTTCGAACTCGACCCGCGGATCGAAGCCCTTCCGAAGATCCAGTGGGGCGTCCGCTATGTCGACCGGGATTCATCCGACCGAGGCGGCGACTTCTACTGGAACGCGCGGGGCCTGCAGCGCCCGATTTCAACGGTTCCTCTCGACTATCAATTGATCCCAACCGCCTTTCGCGGCGACGATCATCCGCCGTTCCCGACGAGCTGGCTTGCGCCGACCTACGATAGCATCTGGAACAATCTGACGGCGTTCCGGCAGTTCAACGTCAACCTGCTTGGCTACGGCTCGGTCAACGAACCGCCAATCAACCCCGCACGGGCGTACAGCATCAACGAGAAGTCGCTCGCGGGCTACGGACAGCTGAACTTCAAGTTCGACGCCGGTTCCACCGCGATCAACGGCATCGTCGGGCTGCGCGCGGTCCGCACTCGCGACACGATCAACGGCTCTTCGGTCACCAGGGGCGTTGCGACACCGCTCGAGGTCAAGAACAGCTACACCGACTGGTTGCCGAACGCGAACCTCAACGTCCGGTTCGGACCGACATGGCAGCTTCGGCTGGCGGCAACCAAGACCCGCACGAGACCGCGGTTCCAGGACCTCAATCCTGCGCTGCAGCTTGCGCCGCCGAACCCGAGCTGCAACCCGACCTTCACGCGTTGCGTGCGCAGCGGCTTCGGCGGCAATCCTTTCCTGAAGCCGTTCACGTCGTGGAATTACGACGCCAGCCTTGAATATTACTTCTCGCGGACGGGTTTCGCGGCGGTCAGCGCTTTCCATCGCGACATTCGCGGCTTCATCACGAACCAGACGTTCCTTTACCCCACTCCGGACCCTGTGACCGGCTTCCCGCTCGAGATCTCGGGACCGGTCAACACCAAGAAGGGCAAGATCGACGGCTTCGAAGCGCAGGTCCGAACCTTCCTTGACTTCGACGGCCTACCGACCTGGGCGCGCTCGTTCGGCATTGATGCAAATGTCACCTATATTAATGCGCGTGCCGATTTCGACGTTCTCGGACACTCGCTGCGCGAGCCGCTGCCCGACGTGTCGAAGTGGAATTACAATATCACCGGCATGTACGAACAAGGGCCCCTGTCGGCTCGGCTGTCCTACAGCTGGCGCGGTAAATATCCGGAAGGCGGCCTGACGAACGATGGCACGTACACTCGCCAGGGCCTTGCCCACCCCTCGCCACGTCTCGACTTCTCGACCAGCTACACGGTCAACGACAACCTGACCTTGTTCTTCGACTGGACCAACATCCTGGGACGCCCATTCCGGTCGGATATCGTCCGCAACAATTACAACCCCAGCGGCGCCATCACCTCGACCGAAATCTTCCCACTGGTCGTTCGCTACGAGGAGACGATCCTGGCGGGCGGCGTTCGCTTCCGGTTCGGTAACGAGGGGCATCGCGCTCCGCCGCCACCGCCGCCGGTTGTGGCCCCGCCACCGCCTCCGCCTCCGCCGCCGGTCGTAGAGCAGCCGGCGCCCCCTCCGCCTCCGCCTCCGCCGGCGCCGGCGCCCGAGCGGGGCGATTGATCGGGCGAGGGTAGCGCACTCCGCCTCTGACTCTTACGGATGGCGGACATGAGCGAGCATGCCATCCGACGGATCGTGATCGTCGGCGGGGGAACCGCGGGCTGGATGGCGGCGGCCTCCTTCACCAGCCTCCTCGACCGGCGCGAACTCGACATCGTGCTAGTGGAGTCCGACGAGATCGGCACGGTCGGAGTGGGCGAGGCCACAATCCCGCCTTTGATGGCCTTCAATCACATGATCGGCGTTCGCGAGGACGACTTCCTCGCGGCGAGCCAGGGCACGTTCAAGCTGGGCATCGAATTCGTCGATTGGGGCGCCGAGGGCGAACGCTATTTTCATCCCTTCAGCCCGCATGGTCAAAACTATCGCGGAGTCCAATTCCACCAGCTGTACCTGCGCGAATCCGAGCGCCGGCCACTACCGACGATCGACGAATGGTCGATGTCCGCGGTCGCCGCGAAGCTCGGCCGCTTCGCCCGGCCAGGACCCGAAACGCCGATGCCGCTGGCGCAGCTCGCCTACGCCTTTCATTTCGACGCCGGGCTGTACGCGCGTTTCCTGCGCGCGCACGCCGAGGCGAAAGGCGCCGAGAGGATCGAGGGGAAGATCGTCGATGTCGCCGTTGACGAAGCGACCGGGCACCTAACCAGCGTCACGCTCGCGGATGGTCGAGCGATCGAAGGCGATCTTTTCGTGGATTGTTCCGGCTTTCGCGGGCTCCTGATCGAAGAGAAGCTGGGAACCGGCTACGAGGACTGGAGTCATTGGCTTCTGTGCGACCGCGCGATCGCGGTCCCGACGCCGCTCGTTGGTCCGCCCGACCCCTTCACCCGATCAACCGCGCGGGCCGCCGGGTGGCAATGGCGCATCCCGCTGCAGCACCGGATCGGCAACGGTCTCGTCTATTCAGGCGCGCACATGGGGCCGGGAAAGGCCGAAGAACTGCTCCTCGCCAACCTCGAAAGCGAACCGATCGCGCAGCCGCGGCATCTGTCCTTCACGGCCGGGCGGCGCCGTCTCGCCTGGAACGCCAACGTGGTTTCGCTGGGGCTGTCGAGCGGGTTCGTCGAACCGCTGGAGTCGACCAGCATTCACTTGATCCAGAGCGGCATCGCCAAGTTGCTCGCTTTGTTTCCGGACCGGCGCTTCAATCCGGTCGAGCGTGACGAATATAATCGCCAGATGCAGGAGGTGTTCGAGGACGTCCGCGACTTCATCATCCTTCACTATAAGGCGACGCGCCGGCAGGACTCCGACTTCTGGAATACCTGCCGGACCATGGATCTGCCCGACAAGCTCGCGTCGAGGCTCGAGCTTTGGCGATCGAAAGGCCGGATTTTCCGCGAGGGATGTGAGCTGTTCGCCACGCCCAGCTGGGTCGCGGTCCTGCTCGGCCAGGGTATCGTGCCCGAGGATCATGAACCGGCCGCGGAGGCGATGGACGTCGCGCAGCTCACCGACGTCATCGACAGGATGCGGCTGAGCTACCGTCACACCGCCGAGCAAATGCCGACGCACGCCCAGTTCATCGCGCGCGCATGCAGCGCCGGATCGGACGCCACTATACCGGCCTGACTGCCCTTAGCGGACGCTCGGCCCGAGCGTTGGCTCGCCCTTCTTCCAGAACAGCGGCGCGACATAGAGATAGCGCGCGTCGTCGGGCGCCTTCCTGCAGGCGAAAGTTGTCGCCCAGGCGTGGAAGCTGATGAACTGGCGGCCCGCGGCACTGAAGATGCTTTGGTGGCCCGGCCCGCTCAGGCAGCCCGCGTCGGGATCCTTGAAGCTGTGCAGCAGCGGGTTCGCCGCAGCAGGCTTGCACGGGCCAAGCGGCGTGCTGCAGCTGGCATAGCCCATGCCGTAGGGAGACAATCCGCCCTCGTCGGGGTTCCAGCCGAAGAAGCCGCCGGAGTAGAACAGGGCATAGCCGGTCGGCGCGCGGACCATCGTCGGGGCTTCCACGACGCGCTCCTCCCACCGCTCATTGTCGCGGACCATTCCCTGCGGCTGCCCAGTGACCGACATGCCGTCGGGCGCGAGCCGCTGGCCCCACAAAGCGGTAGGCGCGTGGACGCGGTTCCCGTCGTTTTTGAAATAGAGGTAGAGGCTGCCGTCGGCGTCGCGGAATGGGCTGGCGTCGATCGAGCCGCCAAGCTTCGTCTGGCACACGATCGGCGCCGCGGCCGCATCGACGAACGGGCCCTTGGGATCCGCCGCAACTGCGACGCCGACGCACTGCATGTTCTCGCGGCGCGCGCTCGCCGTGTAATAGAGAAGATATCTGCCGTTGAGCTCGAGCACCTCGGGCGCCCAGGTGAAGCCCTCCTTTGCCCAGCTGCCGAGGCGCGGGAACGCATCGTATTTCCGTTTGGGATCGCCGGGGTCCGTGAGCACCGTCCAGGCCTTGAGGTTGCGCGACACCGCCACCGGCAGGTTCGCGCCGTCGTTGGTCGAGTAAGCGATGAACTCGGCGCCGTGCGCCAAGACGAACGCGTCGGGGAAATTCTGCTTCAGTACCGGCACGAACGACGGCTCGGCCGACGCCGCTGAAGCGAGCGCGATGCCCGCGCACAAGATCGCAAACCCCATGGTACGCATGACTCGTCCTCCGCCCGTTTGAGCTCAGGCCAGCTCAGCCCTGTCGTCGCTGAACCGCAGCTTAGCGATTCGGTTTCGATCATTTGCGGGCGATAGTTTCGCGCAGAGCTAGCGGAAACCCTTCCCGAAGTCCCGCGCGGCAATTAAGCTCGCAAAATCATGTGGAAAGCCCTGGTAGCAGCGTCGCTGGCGCTGATTTCGACAAACGTCGCGGTAGCGCGCCCGGCGGGCAGCTACGCCAACCCCGTGCTTAACGCGGACTTCCCCGATCCCACGGTCATGCGGGCGCCGGACGGGACCTATTATGGCTATGCGACCCAGAGCAAGCGGGCGGGCAAGTGGATCAACATCCAGCTCGCGCGATCGAAGGACCTGACACACTGGCTTGCGATCGGCGACGCTTTGCCGGTGAAGCCGGCCTGGGCCTCGCAGACGCAGGATTTCTGGGCGCCGCACGTGACCCGGGCGGGGAGGCGCTACATCCTCTACTACTCGGCCAAGCCCGACACTTCCGACGAGCGTCACGGGCTTTGCCTCGGCGTTGCCACGGCGAGCTCGCCCAACGGGCCGTTCCGCGACATTGGCCACCCGCTCCAGTGCGGACCCGGCTTCGTCAACATCGACCCGATGGAGTTTGAAGATCCGGCGACCGGAAAGCATTGGCTTTACTGGGGCTCCGGTTTCGAGCCGATCAAGGTGCAGGAACTTGGATCCGACCTGGTCTCCTTCGCGCCCGGAAGCGCGCCGCGCGACCTGGTTTCGCCGAGCCCAAGTCGGAGCGGGTTCCCGGTGCTGGTCGAGGGCAGCTGGGTGATCCGCCGCGGCGACTGGTATTATCTGTTCTACTCGGGCGACAATTGCTGCGGACCGAAGGCGAATTACGCAGTGATGGTCGCGCGGTCGAAGAGCGCGAACGGGCCGTTCGAGACGCTCGAGCACGCGACCGGCAAGCCGCACAGCATCGTGCTCGAGAAGCGCGGCCACTGGTTCGCGCCCGGCCACAACTGCATCGTGACCGACCGCGCGGGCCGCGACTGGATCGTCTATCACGCGGTCGACGCGCGGCGCCCGCGCGAGAACAAGAGCGACGAGATCAACACACGCCGCATTTTGCTGATTGACCCGATCGCGTGGCGGAACGGCTGGCCGACCATCGACGGGCCGTCTTTGGGCCGGCGCGAGCGACCCGCGCCCTAGGCCGAGCTATTTCTTCGTTAGGCGCTGCAGCGCATTATTGATCTTCCAGGCGAGGCGCTCGACCTCGCTGTTGAGCTGCTTGAGCTCGGCGATCGGATCGTGCGCGGCAGCGGCGGGCGGGTGGGCATCGGCCTGCAGCAGGGCGGCGCTGAGCGCGACGGGCGAGATCGGCAGCGCGAACTAGCAGCCGTAGAACTCGCCGCTGTTCCACATGACGCGGGCCTTGAGGCCGTCGAGCTCGGCGAAAGCCGCGCGGACTTCGCTCGGCTTGAATTCGACGTCGCCGGCGGCCTATTCCATCATGACCTCCTCCGCCTGCGCGACAAGCCAGGCCTGGAGCTCCCAGTAGCCGCGGATGCGCTCGGCGCCTGCAAGAACTCGAAACGTCGTTGAGGTAAGGTCCGAAAAGGGTCGAAAGCCGCCACTAGCGCCTAGCGGCAGGAATGAGTGGAAAGCCGACCTAAGCCACCAATGTCTGGAACGGATGGAAAGCGAATCCGCATAGGCGCAGCTTTCAGTTACCTGCGCTCCGTTTTTTTACCTGTGGTTGCCAGGTAGTTTAATGGTCTTTGACTCAGGCAACGATTGCGTCCAGCCAATGACTGCGGCAGCCTTGGGGGCTGATTTGTCCTGCCGCAATTCCGCCCTCCGGGTGCTTAAACGAAGGGGAACCATCATGCTGAACTTGACCAACCTTGCCCGAGGCGCAAGCGCGGGGGCGATCGCCGCGCTATTGATGCTGAGCACTCCTGTGCTTGCTGCTGACAATCCCAAAGTTGCGGGCGAGATCATGGCGTTGGCGCGAGCGCAGTGGGCGTCAGAAATCGCCGGCCAGTCACCGGCGCAGCAAATGGCAATGGTCGCCGACGATTACACCGAGTTCAATGCCGACTATCCGACCCTGCTTGTCGGGAAGGATATGGCGACCCGCATGGCTGCTATCGCGCCCTACGCCAAACCCGTATTCGCCGACATGCAAAATCCCCGGGTTCAGGTCTACGGGGACACCGCCATCCTGACCTACAATTATGCCGGGATCACCCAGGGTGCCGACGGCAAGCCCAAACCGGCTATCGCCAAGTCGACCCGCGTCTACGTCAGGGAAGGCGGCAAGTGGATGCTGGTGCACGCCAATTTCGCGCCGGTCCAGTTGCCGACTCCGTAAGGAAAATTGAAGGTCCCACGTGGGTGCCGCTGGAGGGCATCCACGCGGTGACGCACTCGCTGTAATCGGCGAAGCGCGAGGCTCAAGGCTAATGTCTGCAATGGGTCGAAAGCAGACATTCAGCGGATCGAGCAATGGGGTGCGTGCGGGCATCGGCCTTCCGAACTCGACACATTGGGCGTCGCTGCTAGGCTGCCAAAACTCACAATTGTAACCCTTCGACTTGAACGGAGCTCTCCATGACGCACGTGACAGCTCCCGCGTTGCAGCGCGTGCTCGGTCCGATCGGAGTTACAATGCTGACGCTGTCTGTCCTTTCCCCAGGAGCATCGGTGCTGGTCGCCGGAGCCGATGTCTTACATCGGGCCGGAACGGGCGCCGCGCTGGCCTTTCTGCTTGGTGGTGTGCTGACCCTGATTTTCACGTTTGCGCAAGCTGAGCTTGGCTCCTCCTTTCCACTTGCCGGGGGTGACTATGCCACGATTGGCAATACCCTCGGAGCGCGCGCCGGATTTGTGCAGTTCGGTATCAATCTGTTGCAAACGCCGGTGTTCCTCGCTGTTTCGGCGACCGGCGTGGGGCTATATCTGCATGTGCTGGCCCCGACTTTACCAGTAACTGGCACTGCTCTGGTGTCCCTGGGGCTGGCGACCGGGATCGCGGTGCTGAACATCCGGACAGGGGCGGCTCTGACGGGAGCGTTTCTGGTAATCGAATTAGCTACCCTCGCACTGATTGCCGGGCTCGGTTTCACACACCCGGTGCAGTCCCTTGGAACCATTTTTTCGCAGCCGATCGTGTTTGCGAGCGGCGTCCCCGCGCACCTCACGCTTGCTAGCCTTGGTTTAGCGGTCGCCGCTGCATCGTGGGCGACCAGCGGGGCCGGCCAGGCGATCTACTTCAGCGAGGAGATGCACGTCCCGGCCAGCGTCGGCCGCCTGGTCATCGCGATCGTCTTGATGACGATCGTTTTCGAGTTCGTGCCGGTGCTCGGCATGGTCACAGGGACTCAGAAAGTGCAGGGCGTTTTCTCTAGCGACGCGCCGTTCACGGCGTTTCTAACTGAGCGCGCGTCTCCGCTAATCGCGACTTTCGTGACGTTGGGAATCATCGCTGCGTTATTTAACGCGCTGGTCTCCGGTATCAGTTGTTATGGTCGCTTCGTTTACAGTTCGGGCCGGGACCAGATCTGGAGCAGCTCGATCAATCAGGCGCTGGTTCGGATCAATGCTCGTTTTGGGTCTCCGTTGATCGCAACTATCGTGGTAGCTGTATCCGCAATCGCATGCTGTTTCATGGGATTGTCAAAGCTCATTGTGCTCGCCTCGGGCTGCGGTATCGCGCAATGGGTGCTGCTCAACGTCGCGGGGATTGTCGGACGCCGACGCGGGCTTACCGGCGGGCCCGGCACCTACCGAGCGCCGCTCTTCCCCCTTACCCACGTCGTTAGCCTCGTCAGCGCCGGTGCGCTGGCGATCATCGCCTGGAACGATGTCTCGAGCGGGCGGCCTGGAGTGATCGCTGTGATCACCGTGATGCTCCTCTCGCTCTTATACCACGGCTTGGTGCTCGATGGCCGCGGTAGCCGCTGGACAGTTTCGGGAGTGCAAGCTGCTGTCGGCGGGTGATCTTGCCGAGCCGAGCGGAGCCGACCCAACACACGAATTTGCCTGGCAATCAGTTTGCCCATCACGTTGGCGCCCTTACTGCGTCAAAAAGTTCATGCGGCAGAGACAGGGTGGCAGGGTTTTGGAATGTCCGCTTTGGGTGGAAAGCAGACATTAGTCCGCAGGAAATGAGCGGCTGCACTGCTAACATAGCAGTTAATAAGGTTAGGCGTTCAACGTTAATGGGCGTAACGCAGGTGCGGGGGCACGCTGCACTTGTTGGCGCTTCAGCCAATTTCACGACGCCTTCAGTTGCGAAGCACTGATGCTATTGCAACGCTGGAGTAAGCTCATGCACAAGTTTATCCTTACCGCGCTCGGCGCGGCAACAATGCTCACGTCCATTCCCGCCGCGGCTCAGGAACTTCCGCTCGTTGGAGGCGACTATTGGGACGTTACGTCAGTCAAGATCGATGACGGCCATTTTGCCGATTATGCGGATTTTCTGGTGAGCGATGCCCGGAAGCAGAATGAATATGCGAAGTCCAAGGGCTGGATCAAAGCCTATTACATTTTGAGCAACAACAACAATCGCAAGGACGAGCCGGATTTATACTTGGTCACGGTGAGCGACCGGATTCCGACTCCTGCTGAGCAGATCGCCCGCAACAAGGAAATGAACGCTTATCTAAAGAGCGACGATCGCAAGCAGATCGCGGGCAGCGGCCACCGCGCCACCTATCGCCACATCATCGGTGATATGCTGCTCCAGCAGCTGGTGTTGGCTCACTGATCGGCCTCAGGGCGCCGCTCGCATAGCGCGGCGCCTTGTTTTCCGGTGCAAGACCTGCGCGCCGAAAGCGCGGTCATGGCCACAATTGGACATGCGGACTCTTCGCTGAGGCGCCGTGGAAGCGACTTCAATCCGAGCGTCACGTTGAATGTGCCGTAATGTCCGCTTTGGGTCGAAAGCGGACCTTAGCGGCTTATGTCCGCAATGGGTGGAAAGCGGACTCTACCGAGCACTTGCACATGAACGGCAATTTGCGCACCGTTTGTCGCGAAGGGGCGGCCAACTATGGCGCAGGTCTTTCTCAGTTACACGAGCGATGACGTCGGCCGAGCAAAAGCGCTGGCCGCCGCCATCGAGCGCGCTGGATTTACTGTGTGGTGGGACAGGGAGCTCATCGGGGGAGCCGAATATTCGCGCGAGATCGAGGATGCGCTGAAAGCAGCGGAAGTTGTCGTCGTACTCTGGTCCAAGAATTCTGTTGATTCCGCCTGGGTTCGCGACGAGGCGGCCGTGGGCCGGGATACCGGGCGACTTGTTCCTGTCCGACTCGACGCATCCGAGCCGCCGCTCGGCTTTCGCCAGTATCAAACCATCGATCTTTCTCGCTGGAACGGGCGCAGCGACAGCGCCGCCCTGACGACGTTGAAGAACGCCATCGCCGCCAAGACACGAACCAACACGGAAAGCCGACGCACCTTACAGGAGGCGATACCCATAGCCGCCCGCTCACGCACTCTCCCGAGAGCGATCTGGATCGCCGGATTGCTGATCGCAATTACTGCAGCAGGCGGCTATTTCTGGGATTCTCGGCACGCAGGTCATGAGCGCCCCTCGATTGCAATCGTTGGGGAAACCGATGCGACTGACCACCAAGCTTCGAATGCACTGGCACACACACTGTCCGTCGAGATCGGAAGTTTGCAGACCGCCACGACAGATCAGTTCAATTTGCAAGACACCGACGCTGGGTCAGGAGCCGATGCTGATTATGTCGTGAAAGTGTCTGCTCCGCACAGCAGCCAAACAGTTGGCGCCAATTTGACGCTTCTTGCACAGCACACACGGCAGATACTTTGGACGGGCCATTTCGAGCAACAGGCCGGCGATCAGTCCAGTCTGCGCCTACAAGCTTCCACCAGGTTAGCCGCCGTGCTTGCCTGCCTGATGGAGGCCAACGCGCCGGGTGGTCGGCAGCTCGATCAGCCGACCCTGAAGGTCTACCTTCGTGCCTGTGAGAAGTCCGGCGACGAATATGGCGAGATGGCAGATGAAGGTCGCCTCCGGCTCTTCCAGCAGGTGGTCGACCGTTACCCGCAGTTCGCTCCTGCGCTTGGGCATCTTGCCGTTTTGGAGGCCAATGCCGGCCTGACGGTCGCGGCGCGAAGGCACCTTGCAGCTGCCCGGAAAATCGATTCGAAGCTGGGCACGATTTATCTCGCTGAACGCAATCTCTTTCCCCGCTCAGCATGGCGACAAAGACAGGGAGCGCTTGAACGTGGACTGGAGATGACCCCCGATGACGCGGAGCTCCACTCCGGACTGGCATTCGACTACTCCCAAGTGGGTAGGATGACTGACGCCGTTGCCCAGTCGCGACGTGCGGTTGAGCTTGACCCGCTTTCACCGGCTACCCGCGCGGAGAATGTCCAGTTCCTTGGTCGCGCAGGGAGGATCCACGAGGCCGAACAGGCGCTCCTAGAGGCCGAAAAAATTTGGCCATCTTCAAAACTCGTCGGAGACGCCCGCTATGCCTTTGATCTGAGGCTTGGCGACCCCAAAAGGGCACTTCGACTTTTGCAGGAGAAGCAGTCTCTCACGCCCAATCCCGGAATAGAGGCATTCATTCACGCTCGCATCGATCCCACGCCAGCAAACGTAGAGAAAGCGGTCTCCGCATACATGGCGCTCTTCCGGCAAGACCCAGCTGACGGAGATGCCATGCTTTTAGCGCTAGGTGGGCTGGACCGGACAGGCGTCGCATATGAAATCGTCGCGAACCTGGAGTTCATCAAAGCATTGCGGGAAGGCACTGAAATTCTGTTCCGACCGTACATGCGCGGCATCCGCCACGCTCCGCGCTTTATGCAGTTGGCGGCGCGTTTGGGACTCGTCGGGTATTGGACCGAAACAGGCAAATGGCCAGACTTCTGCCTAGACTCGGACTTGCCATACGACTGCAAGAGAGAAGCTACGAAGTACCGCTAGGCAAATTGCTCTGATGACCGTTCTAATGTCCGCAATGGGTCGAAAGCGGACATTGGAGCGCTAAGCTAAAGCCGCGTTGCTCGTGCCCGTAACGCGCTCTAATTTTTCGAAGGTTTCGGTATCCTTGCAGCCAAGACCTACGGCTCTTACGGCGACAAGCCGTCTGTCTCCTCCTTCAAAGTGACTGAAGATGAAAAGCCTCATTGATCGCGACGGGGCTCTTTCGCGCGGGCTTGCCGACATCCGCACGCAGTTCGATGTTCCAAGCAAGTTTCCGGACGCGGTACTGGCCGAAGCGGAGCAGGCCGCCGAACGCCCGATCACCAACCATGCCGACTGGACCGGCAAGCACTTCGTAACGCTCGATCCGGCCGCCTCAACCGATCTCGACCAGGCCTTCTGCATCGAACGCGCCGAAGCGGACATCATCCTCCACTACGCGATTGCGGACGTGGCCTGGT
>JBDTZJ010000076.1:0-8198 GCA_040005255.1 Sphingomicrobium sp. | reverse complement strand
GGTGCGCTGGTTCATGCTCTCCGACAGCCCGCCCGAGCGCGACCTCGAATGGTCGGAAGCGGGGATCGAGGGTGCGTCGCGCTTCGTCCAGCGCGTGTGGCGCCTCGCAAGCACAAGCCAAGCCGCAGACGGTGAGGATGCGGCGCTGCGGCGCAAGCTTCACCGCACCATCGCCGCGGTCGGCGAAGCGGTCGAAAGCCTCCAGTTCAACAAGGCCGTCGCGCAGCTCTATGAGCTCACCAGCGCGATCGAGAAGGCGAAGCCCTCCGCGACACGGCATGAAGCCGTGCACACCCTGATCGCCCTCGCTGCGCCGGCTGCGCCCCACCTCGCCGAAGAAAGCTGGGCCGCGCTGGGGCAAAGCGGCATGGTCGCGGACGCTCGCTGGCCGACGTTCGACCCGTCGCTGCTGGTCGATGACGAGGTCACGCTCGCAGTTCAGATCAACGGCAAGCTGCGCGACACCCTGAGCGCTCCGCGCGGTCTCGACCGCGCCGCCGCCGAGGCGCTCGCACTGGCGTCGGACAAGGTGCAGCGGCAACTGGCCGGCGCCGCCCCGCGCAAGGTGATTGTCGTTCCCGACCGTCTGGTGAATATCGTCGCCTGATGCGCATCGCGCTTCCCATCCTCGCCGCCCTGGCGCTTTGCGGATGCGGCCTCCATCCGCTCTATGGCGGCGGATCGGCCAGCCCGGTCGCCGCGACCATGCGCTCGATCGCGGTGGGACCGATCCAGGGCCAGTCGGGCTGGCTGGTGCGCAACAAATTGGTCGACCGCCTCGGGCAGTCCGAGGCCGGCACTGCCGCCTACCGGCTCGACGTGACCCTCGACGACAATATCACCGCGTTCGGGCTCAGGAGCGATCGCGCCGCGACCCAGGAGCGACGGACTTTGCGCGCGCGCTACCAGCTGGTTGACACCCGGAACGGCATGGTGTTGCTCGACGCGACCGCCGGCTCGGATGCCGGCATCGACATCGTCAGCTCCGAATATGCGACCGTCGCCGCCGAGCAGACCGCGCTCGAAAATCTCGCCGACATCGTCGCCGACCAGATCACCGCGCGGATCGCGCTTTATGCGTCGCGCACTGCGCCGGCCAAGTGAAGGCGAACAAGGCGAGCATCGCCAGAGCGATCGACCAGCCGGCCGCAGCGATACGCTTCTATCTGTTCCACGGTCCGGACGAGGGCCAGTCGCGGGCGCTGGCAACCCGGCTGCTCGAAGCGCTCGGCGCAACCAAATCCATCCTCGCTGCCGGGGCGGTCAAGTCGGATCCGGCCGCGCTCGTCGATGCGGCAGGCGCGATGAGCCTGTTCGGGGGCAAGAACGCGATCTGGATCGAGCCGGCGACCAAGGACATCGAAGACGGCGTTGCTGCGCTGCTCGAAGCGGCGGCGGTCGAAAGCGCAGTTGTGGCGATTACCGGCGCCCTGGCGAGAACGTCGCTCTTGCTGAAGCTCGCCGAAGCGTCACCGCTGGCGATTGCCTTCGCTTCCTACCCGCCGGAAGGCCAGGACGCCGAGCGGATGGTGATCGACCTTGGCCGGCGCTTCGGGCTCAAGGTCAGTCCGCCGGTCGCGGCACGGCTCGCCGACAGTGCCGGCAACGACCAGGCGATCGTCGCCCAGGAGCTTCAGAAGTTTGCGCTCTACCTCGGCGCCTCGCCCGAAGCGCCGCGTGAGCTCGACCACGACGCCGTCGACGACATCGGGGCGGAAAATGCCGAGGGAGACTTCCTGCGGCTCGGCGACCTCGCGCTGAGTGGTGAAGTGGATGAATTGGCCGACGAGCTGGCGCGGTTGTCATCCGGCGGGAGCGAGGCGATCCCAGTGGTGAGGTCGCTCCAGCGGCGGCTGCTGATGCTGGCCCCGTTGCGCGCCCGCGTGGAGCGAGGGGAGCGGCTTGACGCCGTCATGACGTCAATTGGTAAGTCCTTGTTTTTCAAGGACCAGGCCAAGGTTCGGCGAATGCTATCGAAGTGGAATGCGGACGGACTGGCAACGGCCGCGGAGCGCGCCGGCAAGCTGGAGCGGTCCTTGATGTTCACGCCGGCACCCGATCGCGAAGCCCTTGGCGAAGAGCTACTGGCGATCGCGCGCAAGGCGCGCTCGTCGAGCTAGATCGGCTCTCCCGACAGCCGCTGGCAGATCATGTCGAGCTGGTCGAGGCTCGAATAATGAAGCGTGACCGCGCCGCCCTGGCCCTTGTGCACCACCTGGACCTTGAGGCCGAGCAGGTCGCCGAGCTGGCGCTCAAGCACCTCGAGGTCGGCATCGACGACCTTGGCGGCGTTGCGGGCGCTAGCGCGGCCAATGTCAGCAAGGGGCCCGGGTCGGCTCTTCTCGCGACGCGCGCGGGCCTCGGCCTGGCGGACCGAGAGACCCTTGGCGACGATCTCGCGCGTAAGCTGTTCCGGGTCATCGGAGGTCGCGACTGCACGGGCGTGACCCATGCTGATATCGCCTTTCAATAGCGATTGCCTGACATATTCCGGAAGATCGAGCAATCTCAACAGGTTGGCAACATGGCTCCGCGACTTGTGGACGATTCGCCCGACCTCGTCCTGGGTATGCCCGTGCCGTTCGATCAGTTGACGATACCCCTCCGCCTCCTCAAGCGGGTTAAGGTCCTGGCGCTGGATATTCTCGATCAGCGCGAGCTCGGACGTCGTCGAATCGTCGACCTCGCGGATGATCGCCGGAATGGCGTGCAGCCGCGCCCGCTGCGCTGCGCGCCAGCGGCGCTCGCCGGCGATGACCATATAATCCTCGCCGTCCGGCCGCAGCAGGATCGGCTGAAGGACGCCACGCTGGCGGATCGACTCGGCCAGCTCGTCGAGCGCTTCCTCGTCGAACTGAACGCGTGGCTGGTTGGGGTTCGGCCGGATTCGCGCGACTTCGACCTCGCGCACTCCTCCGCGCGACGCAGACGCATCGCCTGAGCCCGGAGCGGGCGCAGGCCGCGCTGCCTCGCCGAGCAGCGCCTGGAGCCCCATGCCGAGGCCCTTGGCCGGCCGCTCGGCGCTCATGCCGCGACCGCCAGCTGGGGCAACCGTCCGATCAGCTCGCGCGCAAGCCGGATATAGGCCTCAGACCCCGGGCACTTTAGGTCGTAGATCAAGGCCGGTAAGCCGTGGCTTGGCGCCTCCGACAGGCGGACGTTGCGGGGGACAATCGTGTCGAACACCGTCGCGCCAAGGCAGGCACGAACGTCCTCGGCCACCGCAGCCGAGAGATTGTTGCGCTTGTCGAACATGGTCAGCGCAACTCCGAGGATCGACAGGTCAGGATTGAAGGCGACGCGGATCCGCTCGACGGTCTGGAGCAGCTGGCTCAACCCCTCGAGCGCAAAGAATTCGCACTGCAGCGGCACCAGCAAATGCCGCGCGGCGACCAAGGCATTGACGGTCAGCAGGCCGAGCGAGGGCGGGCAGTCGATCAGGCAGATGTCCCACCGTCCGGGCGGCGTTGCGGCGAGCGCCTTCTCCAGCCGGTGCGCGCGGTCCTCGAGCGCGACCAGCTCGATCTCCGCGCCCGAAAGGTCCTGGGTCGCGGGCAACAGCTCAAGGCGGGGCACCCGCGTCTGGACCGCTACCTCCGACGGCGATGCGCTGCCAATCAGCACGTCGTAGGTCGATCGCGAGCGCTGCGCCTGGGGAATGCCGAGCCCGGTCGAGGCATTGCCCTGCGGATCGAGGTCGATCAGCAGCACCCGCCAACCGATGGCGGCAAGCGCTGTAGCGAGATTGATGCAGGTTGTCGTTTTGCCGACCCCACCCTTCTGATTGGCCACCGCGATGCGAATCATCGTCTCGCTTTCACCCCCGTAACGATCACGATCCGCGATCCCGGATCGGTTGCGCTGCGTTCCACGTGGAACGCACCTTGCCATGCTTGCTGCGCCACGGCCAGTTCCGCATCCGGACTCTGCCCCTTAGGAAGCGCCCAAACGGTTTTTCTTGTGGACAGATGTGCGGATATGTTCAGCAATTTGGCCAATTCGGCGACGGCGCGGGCGGTGATTACGTCGTATTTTCCTCCAGCGCGTTCGACCTTGCCGAGGAACACTGAGGCGGAAAGCCGTAACGATTCGGTCGTTCTGTGGAGAAAGTCAGCGCGAAGCCGCCTCGGTTCGATCAAAGTGACCGGTCCTTCGACCAGGCACGCGATGACGATTCCCGGCAGTCCCGCGCCCGAACCCACGTCCGCCCAGGACGCCCCAGCATGCGGCTCGAACCGCACGAGCTGGGCCGAATCGAGGATATGACGCTCCCAAAGCTGGTTGAGAGTCGAGTCCGAGATCAGGTTCTGGCGCTTGCTCTCTTCGCGGAGAAGCGCGGCGTAGGCTTCGATCTTCTCGAATGTTTCACGTGAAACATGTCGCCCAGAGACTTCGGCAAGACGCTCGATCATGCCGCCGCGCGGCGGCTAGCGGCAACATAGAGCGCCGACAGCGCCGCCGGCGTGATCCCCGGCACACGCGACGCCTGGTCGAGCGTCTCGGGCCGCGCCGCACGCAGCCGTTCGACCATCTCGTTGGAAAGGCCGGGGATTGCCGCGAAGTCGAGTGCGGGCGCGATCCATACGCGGGAGTCGCGCTGCACGACTTCCCATTCGCGCTGCTGCCGGGCAACGTAGGGCGCATAGAGCGCGTCCGCCCGCCCCCCAGCCGTATCCCCCCAGGTTGGTGTCGACCGAAGCGCGAGATGGTCTTCGATCTGCTGTCGGCGACGCGACGACACGCATTCCGCTTCGAGCGCCGTCTCGCCGAGCCGCGAGGTCGCATTGTCGGCGCGAAGAGACAAGCGGTGTTCGGCGCGGGCGGTCATCATGCGATAGGGTTCGCTGACGCCCTGCAGCGTCAAATCGTCGATCATCACGCCGATGTAGGAGGTGCGCCGGTCGAACCGGACCGGGTCGAGCTCGAGCACCGCAGACGCCGCGTTGAGCCCCGCTGCCAGCCCTTGCGCCGCGGCTTCCTCGTAGCCCGTTGTGCCGTTGATCTGCCCGGCGAGGAACAGTCCCGGCAACTCCCGCACCTCGAGCGTCTGATTGAGGCGTCGCGGATCGACGAACTCATATTCGACCGCATAGCCGGGCCGCACAATCTCCGCGCGTTCGAGCCCGGGGACGGAACGCACGAACTCCAGCTGCACATCGACAGGAAGCGAGGTCGAGATTCCGTTCGGATAGACCAGGGCGTCGTCGAGGCCCTCGGGCTCGAGGAAGACCTGGTGCGCGTCGCGGTCCGCGAAGCGCTTCACCTTGTCCTCGATCGACGGGCAGTAACGCGGCCCGCGGCCCTCGATCGCGCCGGCGAACAGGGGCGAGCGGTGGAAGTTGGCGCGGATGATGTCGTGTGTGCGCTCCGTCGTGCGCGCGATCGCGCAGCGCAACTGCGGTCGCCGTACGCCGTCGTCGAGCGCGGACATGCTCCATGGTTCAGGATCACTCGGCTGCTCCTCGAGCCGCGCCCAGTCGATCGTGCGTCCGTCCAGGCGCGGCGGCGTCCCGGTCTTGAGCCGCCCCTGCCCCATGCCGAGCTCGCGGATCTGGCCCGCCAGCGGCACCGAAGCCCGCTCACCGCGGCGCCCGCCGTCAACCACCTGCTCGCCAAGAAACATCCGAGCATCGAGGAACGTGCCGGTCGCGATCACCACGGCGCGGCCGGACAAGGTGCCGCTGCTCGTATCGACCCCCGCGATACGCCCATTATCGATGACCAGGCTCAAGGCCTCGGCGACGATGAGCTCAACGCCATTGTCGCGCAGCAGCTCGACGACTGCGGCACGATACAGCGCTCGGTCCGCCTGGACGCGCGGACCCCAGACCGCCGGGCCCTTGCTGCGGTTGAGCATCCGTCGGTGAATGGTCGCCCGGTCGGCCGCTCGCGCCATCAGGCCGTCGAACACGTCGAGCTCGCGCACCAGATGGCCCTTCCCGACACCCCCAATAGACGGATTGCAGGACATCTGCCCGGCATCCTCGGCCCGGAAGGTGAGCAGGCCGACGCGCGCGCCACGGCGGGCCGCGGCGGCCGCAGCCTCGCACCCGGCATGGCCGGCGCCGATCACCAGAACGTCGTGCATATCCGCCCCCTTAGCGGATGTTTCACGTGGAACGCTACTTGCCCAGGCAGAAGCGGGCGAACAGCGCTTCGAGCACATCCTCGAGCCCAGCGCGGCCCGTCAATCGGTCAAAAGCGCCACTTGCCAGGCGCAAGTCTTCGGCGATCAGGACCAGGTCGTCGGCCGAGGCCGCGCCGCAAAGCGCTTCGGCGGCTTCCGCGAGATGCTGCGCCTGACGGCGATTGAGCGCGATGGCGTCCTCCGCAGGCAACACGGATCGGGCAAGGCGCTCGACTTGCCCAAGCAGTTCAGCGAGGCCCTGCCCGCTCACCGCAGAGACGGGGGATGAACCCTCGGGGGTAGAAGCACGATCCGGCAGGTCGGCCTTGGCGTGGACGAGAATCAGGCGCGGATGCGTAGGCGCCTCATCGGGCTCTCCGAGCCAAACCAGCACGTCAGCCGACTGCACGAGCTTCCCGGAGCGTTCGACGCCGATCGCCTCAACCTCGTCGTGGGTATCGCGAAGGCCGGCTGTGTCGGTCAGCAGGATCGGCACGCCTTCGAGCGATAATGGCACTTCGATATGGTCGCGCGTCGTGCCCGGTACAGCGGTGACGATCGCCCGCTCCTCCCCGGCTATAGAATTGATAAGACTAGACTTTCCGGCATTAGGTGGGCCTGCAACGACGACCCGGACGCCGTCCTTCAGCGGCTCGACGCGTGGGCGGTCGAGCCATTGCTGCAGCTCTGCCGCAAGCGCGGCGCAGTCGCGCAGCAGCGACGGGTCGACCGCTTCGTCCTCCTCGTCATAGTCGATCGCCCGCTCCGCTTGCGCAGACAGCGCCAGCAGCCGCTCCTGCCACGCGGCGATCTGCTTCCTGAGGCCGCCCTCGGCCACCGCAAGCGCGGCCTTGCGCTGCGATTCGGTCTCGGCCTCGATCAGGTCGGCGAGGCCTTCCGCTTCGGTGAGGTCGATCCGGCCATTGTCAAAGGCGCGGCGGGTGAATTCCCCCGGCTGCGCCTGCCGCAGCCCCTCGATGGCCGACAGCGTAGCCAATAGAACGTCAACCACCGCTCGCCCGCCATGGCATTGGAATTCGGCGATGTCCTCGCCAGTTGCGCTCGCCGGCGCGTCGAAGCGCAGCACCATAGCTTCGTCGAGCAGCTCCCCTGAAGCTGGATCACGAAGCTCGCGCACTGCGGCCATTCGCGCCTCGGGCAGCACGCCTGCGATTTGCTCCGCTGCCGCGAGGGCGGCCGGGCCGCTGATGCGAATGACCGAGATCGCTGCCGGCGGACGGCCGCTCGACAAAGCGAAGATCGTGTCGCTGCTACTCATGGACCCGGCCCTAGCCGAGGAACGGAGCGACGTCGTGCCAGCCTTCCCAGATCATCTTCAGCGCGACGTAAAGGATCATCAACAGCCCGGCCCAGGCGAGCAGTGGAAAGCGATGGATCAGCCGCGCGACGAAGGTTGCTGCGACGCCCATGAAGGTCACCGAGAGCACGAGGCCCACAAAGAGCACCGAGGGGTGATCCCGCGCCGCCGCCGCGACCGCGAGCACATTGTCGAGGCTCATCGACAGATCGGCGATGGTGACCTGCACCGCGGCCCGAAGGAACGTCTTGGTGGCCGGAGGACCCTCGACCGCCGCCGTCTCCGGATCGTCGGCCGTGACCTCGGGCGAAGGCTTCAGCTCGCGGTACATGTTGTACGCCACCCACAGCAGCAGCAGCCCGCCGGCGAGCAGCAGGCCGGTGATCTTCAGCAGCTGCGTTGCAACGAGCGCGAAGGAGATCAGAAACACGACCGCCATGCCGACGCCGAGCATGATGACCTTGCGCCGCTCGCGTGCCGGCAGGCCGGACGTGAGCGTGCCCATGATCACGACATTGTCGCCGGCCATGGTCAGGTCGATCAGGATCACCTGCACGAGCACGGCGAGGCCCGCCGGAGTCAGGATTTCCGCGAAGTTGAAGATCCCGTCGGGCATGGCGCCAGCTTATTGGTTCATCGAAGCGAAGAAATCCTCGTTCGATTTGGCGTCCTTCATCTTGTCGAGCAGGAACTGCATTGCGTCGACCGTGCCCATCTGCATCAGGATCCGGCGCAGCACCCACATTTTGGTGA
>JBDTZJ010000075.1:0-8207 GCA_040005255.1 Sphingomicrobium sp. | reverse complement strand
TCTCCAAGTCGGTCGGCACCGTCGGCGGCTTCTGCGTCTCCAACCATCCCAAGTTTGAGATCCTGCGGCTGGTCTGCCGCCCCTACGTCTTCACCGCCTCGCTCCCGCCAAGCGTTGTCGCCACCGCCGCGACCTCGATCCGCAAGCTGATGGACAGCGCCGACAAGCGCGCGCACCTGTGGGAAAATAGCAAGCGGCTCCACGCCGGACTTCGTCAGCTCGGCTTCACGCTCGGCACCGACGAGCCCCAGTCGGCGATCATCGCCGTCATCATGCCCGACCTCGAAACGGGCGCCGCGATGTGGGAGGCGCTGCTCAACGAGGGGCTGTACGTGAACCTCGCGCGGCCGCCCGCGACCCCGGCCGGGATGACCCTGCTGCGCTGCTCTTTGTGCGCGCTCCACACCGGGGAGCAGGTCGGCGAAATCCTCGGCATGTTCGCTGCGGCGGGGCGTGCAACAGGCTGCATCAGCTGAGGAACGATTGAGGAATCGCGCCTTTTCGTGACTTTCCCGCTCGACCGGCGGGGACTACACTGACCCGATGATCGAGGATCATGAAGCCGTTCGGTTCGACTGGCGGCGCGGCGGCGCTGCAGCCGTCGGTCTGTTCGCGGCGCTCGTCCTCGTCGTCATGGTCTTCGCGGTCAAGTTCGCCAACGACGCACGCGAGCGGGCGCTCGCCTCGGAGCGCCACGCTTATGACGTCGCGCTGGTCGTCCGCAACGTCAGCTCCAACGTCTCGCGCGCCGAGGCCGCGCTCGCCCGCTTCGTGCTTGATGAGGACGTCAAGACCAGTGGCAACATCTATGCCAGCGACTGGCAGCTTGCCGGCTACCAGATCCGGCAGCTCAAGACGCTCGAGCGTAACAGCCCCGACCAGCGGGTGCGGGTCGCCCAGCTCGAGCAGCTCTACGCCCGGCGCGGCAATGAGCTGGCGCTCGCCGCCCGCGCCGCGCTGGCCAAGCAGGGCGACACCGGCATCAGCTATTTCTACGCCGCCGCCAGCACCGGGACCGGGCGCGCGCTCGATGACAAGCTCGAGGAGATCATCCGCGCCGAGCGCGAGGCGCTGCGCGGCCGCATCGCGCAAAGCCAGCTCTTCGCCGACCAGGCTGACCAGCTGACCAATTATCTCAGCTGGCTCGGCATCCTCGTCGGGGTCGGCGCGATTTTCCTCGGCGTCATCGCCGTCCAGGCCCTCCGCCAGAACGCCGCCGCCATGCGCCAGGTCGAAAACGAGGCCGAACGCTCCGAGCAGCTCGAGCAGGCGGTGCGCGAGCGCACGCAAGAGCTGTGGGAAGCCAACCGGGCGCTCAAGGCCGAAGCCGCCGAACGCGAGGCCGCCGAAGCGCAGCTCCGCCAGGTCCAGAAGATGGAGGCGGTCGGCCAGCTGACCGGCGGCATCGCCCACGACTTCAACAATATGCTCGCCGTCGTCGTTGGCGGCATAGACCTCGCGCTCCGCCGCCTCAACGGTCCGCGGCGCGAGGTGATGATGCACCTCAACAATGCGATGGAAGGCGCGACCCGCGCCGCCGCGCTGACCCGCCGCCTGCTGTCCTTTGCCCGGTCTGAGCCGCTGCTGCCCGAGCGCGTCGACCCGGCCGAGCTGATCCGCGGCATGTCCGACCTGCTCGACCGCACGCTCGGCGAGCGCATCCACATCGAGGTCGACCTCGCCCGCGGCGCGTGGCCGACCTACGTCGACCCGCACCAGCTCGAAAACGCGATCGTCAATCTCGCCGTCAACGCCCGCGACGCGATGGACGGCGAGGGCCAGATGCGCATCGCGTCGGAGAATGTGACGCTTGCCGCCAACGAGGTCGGCGATGTCCGCCCCGGCGAATATGTGAGGATCAGCGTCACCGACACCGGTTGCGGAATGGCGCCCGACGTTCTCGAGCGCGCGTTCGAGCCTTTCTTCACCACCAAGCCGGTCGGCAAGGGGACTGGCCTGGGGCTTTCGCAGATTTTCGGCTTCGCCCATGAATCGGGCGGCGAGGTCGGGATCGAGAGCCAGATCGGCAGGGGCACCACCGTCTCCATCTACCTGCCGCGCACCGAGGCCGCGGCGCCGGTGCGCCTCCATGCCGGCGCACAGCGCACCAACACCGCCGACGTTCACGTCCCCGGCGCCCGCATCCTGCTGGTCGAGGATGACCCGCGCGTCCGCTCGGCGACCGTCGGAGCGCTCGAAGACCTGGATTACGATCCGATCGCCTGCGCCGGGGGAGCCGAAGCGATCGAGCTGTTCAACGCCCAGCCGTTCGACCTCGTCGTCACCGACGTGATCATGCCTCAGATGAGCGGCCCGGAGCTGATCCGCTACTTGAAGTCGACCAGCAGTCGCGATTTCGCGGTGCTGTTCGTCACCGGCTATGTCGGCGAAGGCGAAACCGACGACCTGCGCGGGCACGAATTGCTGCGCAAGCCCTTTACCGTCGGCGCGCTGGCCAGCGCAGTTGCCGCCGCTTTGGCGCGCAACAGCGAACCGCCCCGCGCCGCCGCCAAGGGTTAGATTCCCTCCCTTCTAGGATGGGACTAGCGGTGGGTGCGCGAAGCGCGTTCGACCAGCCGCCGCACCTGGTCGAGCCGGCCGTCGGCGATCACCGCGACCGGTGGCGGCGCCGCGCCGAACTGGCCGAGCTCGGCGAGCGCGGCCGCGACCGTCGGCTCGCCACCGTTGATCGCCAGCAGCGCCGGCCGCACCTGCGCGATCGACCGCATGGCCGCGCCGACCTGGTCCGCCCCCTCTACCTCGTAATGGAAGACGTGGGGATGCTCGGCGCAGAACGCGCGGATGCGCGGCAGCTCGGCAAGGCTGCCCGGGCCTTCCGGGTTTGACAGCAAAGCGACGCGCTGCACTTTCGACATGAATCCCTGCGCCATTCGACTATAGGGGCGAACATCTCGGCTGCCTTTGCGGCCAAATCATGGTGCCGGAACGACCGAATTTGCCCAGAGCCTTTGTCCGCCCCGGCCTGATCGACCGCTACCTCGCCCGCACGATCGCGGTGCCGCTGATCGGCACGCTGATTCTCGCGGCGATGCTGCTCATCCTCGATAAGATGCTGCGGCTGTTCCAGTATGTGGTCGACGCCGGCGGCCCGGTCAGCGTCGTCTGGCGGATGCTCGCCAACCTCCTGCCCGAATATCTCTCGCTCGGAATCCCGATCGGGCTGATGCTCGGCATCCTGCTCGCGTTCCGGAAGCTCGCTTTGTCGTCGGAGCTCGACGCGCTGCGGGGCATCGGGATCGGCTACACCCGGCTGCTGCGCGTACCCTACGCTTTTGCGATCCCGCTGGCGATCATCAACCTGTTCATCGTCGGCTATCTCGAGCCCTACACCCACTATCGCTACAAGGGGCTGCAGTTCGACTTGAAGTCGGGCGCGCTCGGTGCGGCGATCAAGGTCGGCGAGTTCAACCGCCTCGGCAAGCATCTGACGCTGCGCATCGACCGCAGCCAGAACAAGGGCACGCAGCTCCAGGGCATCTTCGTCCAGAACCAGGACGCGGCCGGCATGACCATTGCCGCCACCGCCGAGCATGGCCGCTTCCTTGCCACCGACGACCCCGACAAGATCCTGTTCCGCCTGACCAAGGGCCGGCTGGTCCAGGACAGCCCCCGTTTCACCACCCCGCGCACGCTGGCCTTCGACAGCTACGACCTGCCGGTCAGCCTGCCGGCGATCAACCAGTTCCGCGGCCGCGCCGCGGGCGACGCGGACGAGCTCTACCTGCATGAGCTGTGGCGCGCGGGCTACGGCGGCGGCGCTCCAACCCACGCGCTGCGGGGGGCGGCGGAAGCCCACTTCAACTTCCGCCTGGTCGAGGTAGTGATGATGCTGATGCTGCCGCTGCTGGCGGTGGCGCTCGCGGTGCCGCCCAAGCGCAGCACCTCGGCGCTCGGCATCTTCGTCTCGATCCTGATCGTGGTCGCCTATCACAAGGTCAACCAATATGCAGACCAGGCGGCGGCGAGCGGCCGGCTCGATCCGACGCTCGGCCTGTGGCTGCCGTTGGTCGTCCTCGCCGGCATCATCTTGTGGATGTACCACGTCCTCGCCGACAAGCCGGGCGGCCAGCCGATCGGCGCGCTCGAATGGTTCTTCGCCCACGTCGCCAAGCGTGTCCGCAGCATGATGCCCAAGCTGCGTGAACCGGTGGGCGACGAAGCATGATCAACCCTCGCTTCTTCCCGTCGCGCCGCCTTGCCTTGTACATGGTGCGGCTATTCGTCACCCGCAGCCTCGCGGTGCTGGTTGCGCTCGTCCTGATCCTGATGACGCTCGACCTGCTCGGCGAATCCGGCAAGATCCTCGCCATCCCCGGCAACAGCGATGCCGATTTGTGGCGCTACGTCGGCCTGCGCCTGCCGATCCTGGTCTCGCGCTTCCTGCCCTTCTCGGTGCTCTTGGGGACCCTGATCGCCTTCGTCGGCTTGAACCAGAACAGCGAGGTGGTGGCGATGAAGGCCGCGGGCCTCTCGGCCCACCAGATCCTCGCCCCTTTGGTTCTTGCCAGCATCGGCATCGCCGCAATCCTGTTCGCCTTCAACGAGCTGGTCGTGGTCAACTCGACCCGCGAGGTCACGGCGTGGAGCGACAATGATTACAAGCCCGTCCCGCAGTCCAGCGGGATGGTCAGCAACGTCTGGGTGTTGAACGGCGACGACCTGGTCCACGCCGGGGTCGCCGGTGGGCAGCCTTTCGTCGCGCAAAGCGTCGAGGTCTTCGACCGCGCCGGCGGGGTGCTCCAGCGCCAGATCGAAGCGGCGCGCGCGGTACCGCGCCCAGCCACCGGCGACTGGCTGCTCCAGGACGTCCGCATTTACGACGCTAACATGAACATCATCCGCCGCCAGCCGCAGATGGCGGCGCTGCCCGGCCTCACGCCCAACCAGCTGACTCTGGCCAGGGTCGACCCGACCGAGCTTGACTATTGGACGTTGAAGCGGCGCATCGCCGAGCTCGACGCGGGAGGCCGCCCCGACGACGAGGCCCGCGCCGGCCTCGCCCACAAGATCGCCGGCCCGCTGTCGACCCTGCTCATGCCCCTGCTCGCCGCCGTCGCCGCCTTCGGCCTCGCCCGCTCGGGCCAGGTGCTGCTGCGCGCGGTCATTGGCATGGCGCTCGGCTTCACCTATTTCGTCGTCGACAATTTCAGCCTGGCGATGGGCAATGCCGGAACTTACCCGCCGCTGATCGCGGCCTGGGCGCCCTTTCTCCTGTTCCTTCTGATCGGCGAAACGGTCCTGATTAGAACCGAAGAGTAGCCCTAAGCCGTTATTTAGGAACGGTTCTCCGCCCCCGATTCAACGCACAATAAAGCTTGCACTGCCGCCCGTTTCATTATGGAACAGGGCCGGGGTTGTTGGGAGGGCCTTGCGTGTACGCGAGCATTCATTTCTTCCATCGCCAGGCTGCGCGCGAGAAGCTGGCTGCCAGCCGGGCGCTGACCGAGGCCGCGCGCGAGCGGCATCTCGCGCTGGCGGAGGATTATCGGAAGCGGGCGGAGCAGCTGCGGTCCGCGACCGCCTGACGCGGCCGCCCCTAACCGAAGATCGACAGGTCGAGCGTCTCGCTCGGCCCGAACCAAATGACATGGTCGGTGTGATCGGCGAGGCCCTCGCCTGTCTCGGCATGGGCGAAGATAGTCAGGCCCTTACGGTTAAGCGCCGCCCATTGCGCGAACTCGCCGAACTGCTCGGGCAGCACCGTCAGCTGGCAGCTTCCGCGAGGATGCGGCCCGACTGGCCTCAGGTGGAAATGCCCGACCGGGACGCCGAACCGTTCCTGCGCCGCGCGCGCCAGCGCCTGCGCCTCCCCGATCTGCGTGGGATCGAAATAGATATGGGCGTGGAAATCGCGGATCGCGGTCATGCGGCGCGATGTGGGCTTCGCGGCAACCACGCGCAAGGCGATGCGTCTGGTCGGCCCCCTACCTGAGCTTCGAAATCTTCACGCGGTCGAGCTTGGCGCGGTCCCGCACCGATTCCTCGCTCCGCGTGAGCGCCTTGGCGATCGCGCGCACCGACATGCCCTTGCCGGCAAGCGCGTGCAGCTTCTGGATCTCGTCCTGCCGCCACGGCTGCCGGTGCCGCTCGAACCGTTCGCCCATGTGCCGTCCCCCCTCAGCCAAGCATAGCACATAAAAAAAGGGCCGCCCCAACGGAGCGGCCCTTCCTTGTTCCTGAGCTCGAAATGGCGTTCAGCCCAGCATCTCCTGCTCGAGCTTCTTCGCCATTTCCTCGATATTCTCGGGCGGCCAGCCGGGGATGTCCATGCCCAGCCTGAGCCCCATCGACGCCAGCACTTCCTTGATCTCGTTCAAGCTCTTGCGGCCGAAGTTCGGGGTCCGCAGCATCTCCGCCTCGGTCTTCTGCACGAGGTCGCCGATGTAGATGATATTGTCGTTCTTGAGGCAGTTGGCGCTCCTCACCGACAGTTCCAGCTCGTCGACCTTCTTGAGCAGGTAGCGGTTGAGCTGGTTGGTGTCGGTCGCGATCTGCTCGGCGGCGAGCGGCATCGCCTGGCCGATCATCGGCGAAGCGGCCATGCGCACCTGGCTGTCGTCGAAGTGGACGAACAGCTGCAGCTGGTCCTGGAGGATCCGCGCGGCATAGCCGAGCGCGTCCTCGGGGGTGATGGTGCCGTCGGTCTCAAGCGTCAGGGTCAGCTTGTCATAGTCGAGCTCCTGGCCGACGCGGGTGTTCTCGACCTTGTAGGCGACCTGGCGCACGGGGCTGTAGAGCGCGTCGACGGGAATGAGGCCGATCGGCGCGTCGGCCGGGCGGTTGGCGATCGCGGGGACGTAGCCCTTGCCGATGTCGACGGTCAGCTCGATGTTGAGCGTCGCGCCGTCGTCGACGTGGCAGATGACGAGCTCGGGGTTGGTGATCTCGATGTCGCCGGTGGTCGCGATCATCCCCGCGGTGACTTCCGCCGGGCCGGTGACGCTGAGGTGAAGCCTCTTGGGCCCCTCGCCTTCCATCTTGAGCGCGATCTGCTTGACGTTGAGCACCATGTCGGTGACGTCCTCGCGGACCCCGGCAAGGCTCGAGAATTCGTGCAGCACGCCGTCGATCTTGATCGAGGTGACGGCGGCGCCCTGGAGCGAGGACAGGAGCACCCGGCGCAGCGAGTTGCCGAGCGTCATGCCGAAGCCGCGCTCGAGCGGCTCGGCGACGAACACCGCGCGGTGGCGGCTCTCGTTGCCCAACGCCTTCTTTTCCAGCGCGCTGGGCTTCTTCAGTTCCTGCCAGTTCTTTGCATTGACGGCCATGTTCATCCTTTGGCAGTTGGGGACCGAAGTCCCTGATTTCAATTCGGTTTCGTCATCCCCACGGAAGTGGGGACCCGGCAATCCTTAGACTCGGCGGCGCTTGCTCGGCCGGACCCCGTTGTGCGGGATCGGGGTCACGTCGCGGATGCTGGTGATCGTGAAGCCGACCGCCTGCAGTGCGCGAAGCGCGCTCTCGCGGCCCGATCCGGGGCCCTTGACCTCGACCTCGAGCGTGCGGACGCCGTGGTCGGCGGCCTTGCGGCCGGCGTCTTCCGCGGCGACCTGCGCAGCGTAGGGCGTCGACTTGCGGCTGCCCTTGAAGCCCATCATCCCGGCCGAGCTCCAGGCGATGGCGTTGCCCTGCGCGTCGGTGATGGTGATCATGGTGTTGTTGAAGCTGGCGTTCACGTGGGCGACGCCGGCCGTGATGTTCTTGCGCTCCCTCCTGCGGACGCGCTGTGGTGCCTGGGCCATTTGAAGTTCCTACAATCTTAAAAGTGCGGACGGTCGAGCGGAAGAAGCACTTACTTCTTCTTGCCCGCGATCGGCCGGGCCTTGCCCTTGCGGGTGCGCGCGTTGGTGTGCGTGCGCTGGCCGCGGACCGGCAGGCCCTTGCGGTGGCGGAGCCCGCGGTAGCACGCGAGGTCCATCAGCCGCTTGATGTTCATCGCGGTCTCGCGGCGAAGGTCGCCCTCGACCTTCTGGTCCTTGTCGATCGCCTCGCGGATATGGAGCACTTCCTGGTCGGTGAGGTCCTGGACGCGCTTTTCCGGCGCGATGCCGAGCTGCTGCGTGATCTTCTTGGCCGTGGTGCGGCCGATACCGTGGATGTAGGTCAGCGCAATCTCAACGCGCTTGTTGGTGGGGATGTTGACCCCGGCAATACGAGCCATTCTCTACCCTTCTTCAGCTCCACGG
>JBDTZJ010000074.1:0-8270 GCA_040005255.1 Sphingomicrobium sp. | reverse complement strand
CCTTGCCGGTCTCCGCCGAGCCCTTCTGGATCCGCGCCGCCTTCTTGAGCAGGAAGCTCGCCGGCGGCGTCTTCGTCGTGAAGGAGAAGCTGCGGTCCGCGTAGACGGTGATCACCGTCGGGATCGGGGCGCCGCGCTCGAGCTCCTGCGTCGCGGCGTTGAACGCCTTGCAGAACTCCATGATGTTGACGCCGCGCTGGCCCAGGGCAGGGCCGATCGGCGGGGCAGGGTTGGCGGTGCCGGCCGGCACCTGCAGCTTGATGTAACCGGTGATTTTCTTTGCCATGGTCTCACTCTGTAGTGGGCTTGGAGGTTATCCTTTGAGCCCGGTTCAAGTTTAGCGGTCCAAGCGATTGCCCCTAAGGCAATCTCCCGCGGACGTTTTCCGATATGTCGGAAGGCGGGGCGCATAGCCGAACTGTGCCGCGTCCGCAACTCAGTGAGCCGCGACCACCGGCTTGCAGCCGAGCAGTTCGGCGAGCCTCACGAAGCGCCGCTCGACCTGGTCGCCGATCAGCGCTTCCTCGCCGCGGCGGACGCTGAGCTCGACCGCGCCGTCGCGCGCCGAGAGGGTGGTGCGCTTCAGCACCGACCCGACCCCGCCCGACAGCCGCTGGCCGAGGCGCATCGCAGCGCCCCAGCAATGCGCACGCTTGAGCTGCTCTTCCTTGCACAATTGGATGAGCCGTGCGTCAGCCAGCCGGTCGCGGCCGAAACTGGCCGACAGCGCCTGCGCCATGATCACCCGCCCGCTCGGGTTCACGGCGACCCAATTGCCGTGAAGCGCCATCTCGATGCCGCGGTCGGCCCGGAACCCGGGGTTGGACTGCCAGGCGACGTCGGCGAGGAGGCAGGAGGCAAGGCGCAGGCGGCGCATCGCCGGTCCGTCGTCGAACAGCGGCGCGATCCATTCGTCGAGCAGGTCGCCATGCTGGCCGAAGCGGTGTTCGCCGCCGCCGGCATGGCGCGCTTCCTCGATCAAGGGATCGATCCGGCGCAGGCTCGGCTTGAGGTTCGAATAGAGCAGGCCTTCGCGGATGCCGTAGGTCGAAACGATGAGCTGCGACGGTTCGAGTTCGTCGACCAGCAGCTCGAGCAGCATCGCGGCTACCGGCGACGTCGCCAGGCGCGGCGGCGCGGCGGCCCCGGCGAGCCGCGGATCGAGCGCGCGCACCAGCTTGCGCAGATCCTTCGCCCGCGCCGGCTTCATCCGGTACTGGTGGGTGATCGGCAGCGGGAAATCGGTGGCAAGCATGTCGATCCGGGCCAGCGCTCGCCACGACCCGCCGACCATGTAGAAGGGGCGGCCGCGCGCCTCCTCCTTGAGCGGCGACTTCTTGAGCGCGGCCTTGAGCGCCTTGCGCGCCGCCCGCTCGCCATCCGCGTCGGGCTCGAGCCTGAGGACGCCGAGCGGTAAAGAGATGCCGCCGCCTGCCTTGCCTGCGGAAACATCGACCAGCTCGAGGCTGCCGCCGCCGAGGTCGCCAACGATGCCGTCGGCTTCGGGGATGCCCGACAGCACGCCCTCACCGGCCAGCCGCGCTTCCTCCTCGGCGCTCAAGATTTCGCAGGCCAAGCCGATCCGCCCGACCTCGCTCACGAATTCGGCCCCGTCCTCGGCATCGCGGATCGCGGCCGTGGCGACCACATGCGTGCGCTTGACCTTCATATGGGCGAGCAGCAGCTTGAAGCGCTCCAGCGCGGCCAGCGCCTTGTCGCGCGCGCCGGCGGGAAGCCGTCCGGAACGCTCGGCCCCCGAGCCGAGCCCCGCCAGCACTTTTTCGTTGAAGATCGGCGTCGGGATGCGCGGTGGCCCGGCATAGACGACGAGCCGGACCGAGTTCGACCCGATGTCGATAATCCCGACAGGCTCGGCGGAGGCCAGGCTCAACGCCCCCGGTGGAAGCGAAGCTTCGGCACTTTGCGGCCCTTCTTCAGCGCCTGGCCGCGGCCCGACAGGCTTGGGTTGGACATGAAATAATTGTGCAGGTTGAAAGCCTGGTCCGGCTTGGGGACGAGGCGCGAATAGCTGCCGTCGGGATTGAGTCGCCAGCTCTGCTCATTGTCGATCAGATTGGCGACCATGACCTGGTCGAGCAGCTGGGCATGGACCGTCGGGTTCTCGATCGGGAGCATATATTCGATCCGCCGGTCGAAGTTGCGGGGCATCCAGTCCGCCGAGCTGATGTACACCTTGGCCGCGGCGTGCGGCAGCTCGTGACCGTTGGCGAAGGCCCACAGGCGCGCATGCTCGAGGAACCGGCCGACGATCGACTTGACGTAGATGTTGTCGCTCATTCCGGGCACGCCGGGCCTGAGGCAGCAGATGCCGCGCATGACGAGGTCAATCGGCACTCCGGCGTTGCTCGCCTCATAGAGCTTGTCGATGATCGCTGCGTCGACCAGCGAGTTCATCTTCGCCCACACGCCGGACGGCTTGCCGGCCCTGGCGTTGGCGATCTCGGCGTCGATCAGCTTGATCAGCTCGGGCCGCATCTGCGGCGGCGAGATCACCAGCTGCTTGAGGTTCCTGGGCTCGAGATAGCCGGTGATGTAATTGAACAGCTTGGCCACATCGCGGCCGATTTGCGGGTTGGCCGTGAAATAGCTGAGGTCGGTATATATCTTGGCCGTGACCGGATGATAATTGCCGGTGCCGAAGTGGCAGTAGGTGCGGTAGCCCTTCTCCTCGCGGCGGATGACCATCGACACCTTGGCGTGGGTTTTCCAGTCGATGAAGCCGTAGACGACCTGGACTCCGGCGCGCTCGAGCGCGCTCGCCCACACCAAATTCTGCTCTTCCTCGAAGCGCGCCTTCAGCTCGACGACCGCGGTCACGGATTTGCCGCTTTCGGCGGCGTCGATCAGCGCGCGAACGATCGCCGACTGCTTGCCGGCGCGGTACAGCGTCTGCTTGATCGCGATCACGTCGGGATCGGCGGCCGCCTGCTCGATGAACGCGACCACCACCTCGAAGCTCTCGTAGGGGTGGTGGACGAGGATGTCCTTTTCCTTGATCGCCGCGAAACAATCGCCGCCATGCTCGCGGATGCGCTCGGGGAAGCGCGGGTCGAATGGCGGGAATTTGAGGTCGGGACGGTCCTCGTCGACCAGCAACGAGAGCTGCGACATGCCGAGGAAGCCGCGCGTTTCCGACGTGATCGCGGTGGCGGCATCGAGGCCCTCCTTCACGCCGCCGACCAGGCTTTCGGGCATTCCCGGCTCGAACTCGAGGCGCACGACGCGGCCCCGACGCCGCCGCTTGATCGCGGTGCGGAAGTAACGGACGAGGTCTTCGGCTTCCTCCTCGACCTCGATGTCGCTGTCGCGGATGATGCGGAACGCGCCGCCGCGCAGCACCTCATATTTGGGGAAGAGATAATCGGTCTTGCGGCGGATCAAATTCTCCAGCGCGATGTAGCGCGACTGCGGCCCCGGAATGCGAATGAACCGCGGCAGCGTCGCCGGCGCCATCAGCAATTCGCGGACGATCGACTTGCCCTTCTTGATCTCGAAAATGAGGCTCCGCCCCTGGTTGGGGATGAACGGGAAGGGGTGGGCTGGGTCGATCGCCTGCGGCGTCAGGACCGGAAAGATCTGCTCGCGGAAATGCTGGTCGAGCCATTTCTCCGCGTCCTCGTCGAGCGGCTCGTCGGCGATGACGCGGATTCCGGCTTCGTCGAGCGCGGCCTGTAGTGCGGCCCAAACTTCGTGCTGGGCAGTAACCAGCCGGTCGGCCTCGGCGACGATCGCGTTCAATTGCTGCGACGGGGTCAGGCCGTCGATCGAGAATTCCTCGACGCCGAGCGTCTGGTGGGCCTTGAGGCCGGCCACTCGGACCATGAAGAATTCGTCGAGGTTGCTGGCCGAGATCGACAGGAACCGCACCCGCTCCAGCAGGGGGTGCGACGAATTCGACGCCTCTTCGAGCACGCGGCGGTTAAACGCGAGCCAGCTGAGCTCGCGGTTGAAGTAGCGCGCCTCGACTGCTGTAGCGGCGGACCCCGCGCTCGGTGCGGGTTCCGAAACCGTCTCCATCAGCTCGTTACGAAAGGGGGTGATGCGGCTTTTCTGGTCCAAATCATGTCGCCAAACTGAAACAGAGGCTTATTACAATGTTGTGTCGGAATTGGTACGTGGGCGGCGTTTTCCGCGAATGCGCAAAGGAATGGCTGTGCCGAAAGACAAGAAGAAAATCACCAAGCCGCACCAGCCGGCAGCCGACACGGGCAAGAAACGCAAGAAGAAGGGCAAGGCCGCGCCGTCGAAGGCAGCCAAGAGCCTCAAGGCGCTTGCCGCGAACCCGGTCGTCGCCGACATTGTCGCGGCCGCGCTGGTCGGAATGGCGGCCGCACTGAAGGACTCGGACAAGGCGCGACGGCTCGCCGGCCGCGCTGGCGACGAACTCGACAAGATGGCCAAGACCAGCGCCAAGCAGGGGGGCGCGATGTGGGACCTGGCGTTGACCATCGGCCGCCAGACGCTCGACTCCCTCGCCGAGGAGGGCAAGCGGGGCAAGCGCGGCAAGTCGCGCTGACGGACGTCATCCAGCGCTAAAATAGACCGCGAACTCGCCCAGCAGCCGCCGGTAGAGATCGCGCTTGAACGGTACGATCAGCTCCGGCAGCTGCTCGGGCTCGATCCACTTCCACTCCCGGAATTCGGGATGCTTGGTGGCGATGTTGACGTCGCTGTCGCGGCCGAGGAAGCGGCACAGATACCAGTCCTGGTCCTGGCCGATCCACTTGCCGCCCCACAGTTTGCTGCGCAGTTCTTCGGGCAGGTCGTATTTCAGCCGCTCCGGGGTTTCGGCGACGCGTTCAACGAGATGCGGCGGGATACCGGTCTCTTCCTCCAGCTCGCGCAGCGCCGTCGCCCACGTCTCCTCGCCCTTGTCGATCCCGCCCTGCGGCATCTGCCACGCCTCGTCGGTATTATCGATCCGCGCGCCGACGAACACCTTGCCCTGGCTGTTGAGGAGCATGACGCCAACTCCGCGGCGGTATTTTCCCATGTCACTCATCGCGCGCGCTCCACCCAGGGCTTCAGATAAGACAGGCAATGCGCGAGATCGTCGTTGGCCGACGGCAGCGCCTTCCTGAGGTTGATGAAGCCGTGGATCGTACCCGGCGCTTCCCAGTAGATCGTCTCGACGCCGGCCTCGACGCAGCGCGCAGCATAGGCCCGGCCCTGGTCGCGGATCGGGTCGAGGCTCGCAGTCAGCACAAAGGTCGGCGGCAGGCTCTCGACGCCCGCAATCAACGGGCTGTAGCGCCAATCATTGCGTGGGCCCGCGTAGCTTTCCTCGAACCAGTCCATGCTCGCCTTGGTCAGCAGGAAGCCTTCATTGAATTGGTCATAGCTCGGGTAGCGAACGCACGGATCGGCCGCGGGATAGATCAGCCACTGCCCGGCAACGGGCACGGCGGCCGGCTCGTCGCGCAGCGCCGCGCTGACCACGGCGGCAAGATTGCCGCCGGCGCTGTCGCCGGCGAGGAACAGGCTCGTCGCTACGCGCCCGAGCTCTTGCGGCCCACCCGCGATCCAGCGCACCGCGGCGAGTGAATCCTCGAACGCCGCCGGGAACGGATGCTCGGGGGCCAGCCGATAGTCGACCGCGACCACGGGCAGGTCGAGCTCGATCGCGAGCTCGATGCACAAGGGATCATGGGTCTCGAGCCCGCCGATGACCCAGCCGCCGCCGTGAATGAAAACCAGCAGCGGACCGGGACCGCGTTTCTCCCGCGCGTCGTAGAGCCTCAGCGGAACAGGCCCAGTAATGTCGCGCTCCACTGCGATATCGCGCGCGGGTGCGTCGAGGGCGTAGCGGCCGGTGACCATCATCTGCCGCGCGCCTTCCGGCCCGACCTCGTGACTCTTGGGGCCCGGCAAATTGTCGAGGAATTCGAGGAGCTGCCGGACGTCCGGCCTGACGAAGGGCTCAGCCATGCCCAGTCATTGCGGGCAGCGGCGTGGCGGCGCAATCCATTGGCGACGAGAAAGGTAGCGAAAGCGCCGTCGGCCTTTGATGGCTTAGTGTGTCGTGACCGTCGTTCTGGTGGTCTTGACCCGCGTGGTTGCGCGCGCCTTGACCGGGCGCTTGTGAACCACGCGCTTATGGACGATCTTTTTGTGCACCGGCGCCGCGGCGACATCCTTGACGGTTTCGGTCGTCGTCACGGTCGTGGAGGTCGGGGCGGGGGCCTGTTGTACGACGACCGGCGGTGCGGCGCGGGCGGCGGCGGCATCGGCCTGAGCGGCGGCTGCCGCGGCCTGCGCGTCGGCGGCTCGGGCATTGGCTTCGGCCGCCTGGGCTTGAGCAGCACCGGCCGCTTGATGTTCCTGCGCCGTACGTTCCCGCTGCGATGCGGCCAGCGCTTGGTCGGCGATTTCCGACGCGCGCGTGGCGTCGCGGATCGCCTCGTCCTTGGCATGGTGGTTGAGCTCATCCTGCGCGATATGCAGGACACGTACCGCCTCGGCATGGAGGCGCGGGGCGTCGCCGGCGGCGCCGACGATGTTGGCGGCATCGATCTTGGCCTGGGCGGCGGCAATCGCCTTGCGCGCCTGGTCGGTCTTGCCTTCGGCCGACGCGGCGGTCGGGAGAACGAAGCAGCTAGTGGTGGCGGCCAGCAAGATCGCCAGCATCGAATTGCGGGTCATCGAACGACTCCATGATTATGGGAATGTCGGGATAACGTGCCGGGCAACCGGCCTGTTCCGGTTTAGGGTGGGGCCACGCTGCCGGAAGAGGCGCTGCAACGTGGCGACGCCGAACGAAAGGGTAGCGAAGCGAAACCGTGGCGCTTTATAGCGGAGCCGCGCGATTTCGTCGGGTCCTTCGTATCCTTTGTGTCTTGGTGTGAATCAGGAATAGTGGCGAAAGGCTACTCGCGGGCCTAGATAGCGCCAATGGCCACCGCCACTCATCTCGTCACCGACAAGGAAGCGACGGCGCATCCGCCGCAGGAAGCGGTCGTGGTCCGCTTTGCCGGCGACAGCGGCGACGGCATGCAGCTGACCGGCGGCCAGTTCACGCTCTCGACCGCGCTTGCCGGCAATGACCTCGCGACCTTTCCCGACTTCCCGGCCGAAATCCGCGCGCCGCAGGGCACGACCTTCGGCGTCTCGGCCTTCCAGATCAATTTCGGCTCGACCGCGATCGAAACTGCCGGCGACCAGCCCGACGTGCTGATCGCGATGAACCCGGCGGCGCTCAAGGTGAACGCCGACGCGCTGCGCGAAGGCGGCCTGATCATCGCCGACGAAGGCGAGTTCACGGCGCGCAACCTCGCCAAGGCGGGTTATGAGCAAAGCCCGCTCGAGGACGGCAGCCTGTCGAAATGGCAGGTCGTCCATTTCAACATCTCGCAGCTGACGCTCGATGCGGTGAAGCCGTTCGGCCTCGGCAACAAGGAAGCACTGCGCTGCAAGAACATGTGGACGCTGGGCCTGGCGCTGTGGATGTTCGACCGCGACCGCCAGCCGATCATCGACTGGCTCAAGGCCAAGTTCGCCAAGGAGCCGCAGCTCGCCGAGGCGAACATCGCCGCGCTCAATGCCGGCCACGCCTATGGCGAGACGGTCGAGATGGGGGCGCCGTTCAAGCAACACCATATCGCCGCCGCACCCGCCGAGCCGGGGCTCTATCGCACGGTGACCGGCGCCGAAGCGCTCGCGCTGGGCCTTGTCGCGGGCTGCCAGCTCGCGGGCGTGAACATGTTCTTCGGCTCTTATCCGATCACCCCGGCGAGCCCGCTGCTGCACCACTTGGCGCGGCTAAAGGAATTCGGGATAACGACCTTCCAGGCGGAGGACGAGATTGCCGCGATCTGCGCGGCGATCGGCGCCAGCTACGCCGGCCAACTCGGGATCACCTCGTCCTCGGGTCCGGGCATCGCGCTCAAAACGGAAGCCATCGGCCTCGCCGTCATGACCGAGCTGCCGCTGGTGGTCGTCAACTCGCAGCGGGGCGGGCCGTCGACCGGCCTGCCGACCAAGACCGAGCAGTCCGACCTCTACCAGGCGGTCTATGGCCGCAACGCGGACTCGCCGGTGCCGGTGATCGCGGCGCGCTCGCCCGCCGACGCCTTCGATTGCGCGATCGAGGCGTGCCGCATCGCGACTCACTATATGACGCCGGTCATTTTGCTGTCCGACGGCTATATCGCCAATGCCGCGGAGCCGTGGCGGGTGCCGGACATGAGCGGCTACCAGCCGTTCCCGGTCAGCTTCTTCGAGACGGTGCCGGCGGAAGGGCAGGATGTGAT
>JBDTZJ010000204.1:0-2513 GCA_040005255.1 Sphingomicrobium sp. | reverse complement strand
ACGCGCGAGAAGGCGCGCGCCGAAGCCAAGGACGGCTTGTTCCGGTGGCACAACGAGTACGTCACCGGCACCCTGCAGCGCCCGGGCTCGGAGCCGTTCTCCTCGCCCGACGAGGCGGTCGACAAGACGGCCTTCATGGACGGCGCCGCGTCGACCATCGGCACGCCCGACGATCTGGTGAAGATGATCAAGTCGGTCTACGACAAGAGCGGCGGCTTCGGCACCGTGATCGGCTTCGTGCACGACTGGGCCAATCCCGAGAACACGATGCGCAGCTGGGACATGGTGGCGCGCTACGTCATCCCCGAGATCAACGGCTACGTGACCAAGCTGCGCGAGTCGCAGAAGTTCCTGATCGACAACCGCGGCGTGTTCGACCGCGCCGGCCAGGCGATCATGGCCAAGATCATGGAGAACAAGGACGCCGCCGAAGCGCTCAAGGTGACCAGCTCGCCGCGCTTCGCCGCGGCGTCGGCCTCGGTGCCGAAGTTCGAGAAGGACAAGCAGCCGGCGAAGTGACCGGCCGGAACGCGAGTCACTTCTTGACGATGAGCTCGACGCGGCAACCGTCGGGATCGCTGACGAACAGCGATGTCCCGTCCCGCCGCTGCACCGGCCCCTTGGCGATATCCACGCCGGCCTGACGGAGCGCCCCGACGAGGTCGTCGGTCGTGGCGCTTTCCATCTCGAAACAGAAATGATCGATGCCGGCCGGGTTCTTGTCGGGGCGGACCGGCGCGAAAGCCGGATCGGAGAACATGTTGATTTCCTGGTCGCCGACTTTGAGGACCGCCGAGGTGACGCCGGCGGCGCCCTTCGCCGACCGGCGCAGCAGCTCGAGTCCAAGGACCTCGCAGTAGAAGCGCAGGCTCCGGTCCATGTCCGTCACCGTGAGTCCGACGTGATCGAGTGCCTTGGGTCGCAGCATGGGCGTATCTCCGGGCAAGCCGTGGCCCCAAGCTTTAACCAAAGTTGACTTCGCCCCAAGCCTTTTCGTCGCCCGACCGGCGTCAGGAGCCCGCGCTGGGATCAAAATTTCGCCGCGGAGGAAACGCCATGACTGTTGTTTTACTATACCTCTGATTGTGGCAGCATCCGCTGCGCCTTTCAGGGAGCGGGCTGGCATGACACTGATCGTGGTACCCCGGGAAGCGGACACCAACCAATACGATACGGTAAAGCAGATCGAGGAGATGCTTCAGCAAATCTGCGGTGGCGCGCAGGTGAGCCGGGTGACGGGCGAAGTGTCCCTTGTCGGTCCCGCACCGGGCGACCACAACGAGGGCTGTGACTGCCTCCGAGCGCTCATCTCGAGCAAACACAACGTGCTCATTCACCCCCTGCCGTCGCCCGGCTCCGAAATCCCGGCAACGGGTCCTCCGCAGAAGAAAATCCGCAGTTGCTCGGGTGGGGCCACCGTGCCGGGGTCGCTGACCGATGCCAGCAGAACGAACGGCGGCGCGGCCGGTCCAGGTACGGAAACCAATGTCTATATCGACATGTCGAACAACAGCAAGAACGGCTATCCCGCGCCGCCTGGAACGACGCGGCGACCGCCGCTATGGCTCATTCTCGCCCACGAATTGACCTCCGGGCACGCCTCCCATTGCGTGGCCGGAACACTGCCTCATCCCACGGGCAACGATAAGGTCGACGAGGCGGCGCGCGAGAACCAGGCCATCGAATCCGAAAACGTTCACAGGGCAGCACGCAAGATGGAGAAGCGGAAGCTGGTGCGGGTGGGGGCGAGCGATGGCGGTTGAAGTCAGACTGCGCCCTTCGCGGCGCACCTACGTCTCGGGCGAATCGGTCGACCTCAGGGCGACGATCCGCAACAGCTCAACCCGCGCGATTCATGTCGTTACCGAGACGGCTTATATTTGGCGCAGCGGGCCCGATCGGATCACGGTCCTTCTCGCCGAAAGTCCGCCGGCGAACGGTCTTTGCTACTACGGCTATATCCCGCCACGGACCCAACGTCTTGGCGGCGGACGGACGATCGTCGTGCCCCTGCCGATCGGCCTGCCACCGCGCGAGGGCGCGATCGACTCCGCCACCGGATATGTATGGCGTGAGCAGCCGGTGTCGGGCAGCGTGACGATTGCCGTCACCGTCGGGTACCTTGAAAAGGCCTTCGAGCCGAAGACGACCGCGCCGTGGGCTGAGTTCGTCGAGCAGCAGCAGACGACGCAGCCCGCAACCGTCAGGATCCGGGTCGCGACATAGGCGTGCCGGCCGGCTGCCGGGCGTCACACCTCATCGACCCCGAACGCCTGGCGCATCGCCTTGACGCCTTCCTGGTGCGGCGTCCACAGGCGGCCGCCGACCACGCCGCCATCGACCACAAGGTCATGGCCGTTGATGAAGCTCGAATCGTCCGAGGCGAGAAACACCGCGGCGTGGGCGATGTCGTCGGTGATGCCGGCACGCGGGATCGGCTGGTTCTTGGCCATGAAGGCCTTCATGGTCTCGGCTAAGCTGTCGGCCTTGTCGGGCGGCAGCCCGAGAGCCTT
>JBDTZJ010000203.1:0-2517 GCA_040005255.1 Sphingomicrobium sp. | reverse complement strand
GACATCAGCCTCGCCAACCTCGCGCTCGACCAAATCGGCCAGGCGACTCTGCTGCTGGGCGAGGCCGGTGACGGCGACCGGCTCGCGTTTCACCGCGACGTGCTGGACTTCAAGAACTGCCTGCTGGTCGAGCAGCCCAACGGCGACTTCGCGCAGACGATCGCCCGCCACCTGCTCTACACGACCTGGCAGCACATGCTGCTGCAGCGGCTGACGCAGTCGAGCGACAAATTCCTCTCCGACTTCGCGCACAAGGCGGTCAAGGAAGTCGCTTATCACCGCGAGCTTGCGTTGGAGTGGACGATCCGCCTCGGCGACGGCACCGAGAAAAGCGCGCGGCGCATGGCCGAGGGGCTCGATTGGAACTGGCGCTTTGTCCCCGAGCTGTTCGAAGTCGACGAGGCGCTGCAGGCGGCGATCGACGCCGGGATTGCGCCCGACCCGCGCAAATTCGAGGAGGAGTATCGCTCGGCGATCGGCGGAATTCTGGCCGAAGCGCAGCTCGATGCGCCGGCCGATCAGCGCCCGATCCTCGGCGGGCGCCGGGGCCATCACAGTGAGCATCTCGGCCATCTGCTCGCCGTCATGCAGTTCCTGCCGCGGACCTATCCCGACGCGACCTGGTGATGTCGGTCCATTTTCATTCGTTGAAGGTCGCGGAGATCGTCCCGGAGACCGCCGAAGCTTACTCGATCCGGTTCGAAATTCCTGCCGAGTTGCGCGAGGCCTTCGCCTTTAAGGCCGGGCAGCATCTGACCCTGCGCGCGACCATCGACGGCGAGGAAGTGCGGCGCAATTATTCGCTATGCACCGCTCCGGCCGAGGGCGACTGGATGGTTACCGTCAAGCGTATCGGCGGCGGGCTCTTCTCCAACTGGGTCGGCGATCAGCTGAAGGCCGGCGACACGATCGAAGTGATGGTGCCACACGGCAGCTTCACCACCGACTTCAATCCGGCGACCCAGCGGCATTTGGTCGGCATCGCCGGAGGCTCGGGCATCACGCCGGTCATCTCGCTGATCAGGACCTTGCTGCGTGAAGAGGCGCAGAGCCGCTTCACCTTGCTCTACGGCAACCGCGACAGCAGCTCGGTGATCTTCCTCGAAGCGCTCGCAGGCCTGAAGGACAAGCATCTCGGAAGGCTCGAGATCTACCACTTCCTCGACGCCGAAGAGCAGGACATCGCGCTGTTCAACGGCATCCTCAACCGCCAGCGGCTGGAGGAGGCGATAACGGCGCTGGTGCCCGACGCGGCCGTGGTCGACGGCTGGTTCATCTGCGGGCCCGGCCCGATGATGGATGCGGCCGAAGGCGCTCTGCTCGACCGCAACATCCCCAAGGAGCGCATTCACATCGAGCGCTTCACCGCCGACCGGCCTCCCGAAGCCATCGCGCTGGAAATCGCCCAGCTGCAAACCCAGGCGCAGGGTGTGTCCGTCGGCGTCACGCTCGATGGCCGCACGCGGCGTGTGCCGTTCACGGCGGGCAACATCCTCGACAGCGCCCGCGCGGCGGGACTTCCCGCGCCCTTCGCGTGCAAGGCCGGCGTCTGCGCGACCTGTCGAGCCAAAGTCACCAAGGGCAAGGTCGAGATGGCCGCGCGCTACGGCCTCACCGACGAGGAGGTCGCCGCGGGCTACGTGTTGACCTGTCAATCGGTGCCTGTCGGGGATGGGGTCGCAGTGGATTACGACGCATGAGTGGGCTAATCGCGCAAGCATGCTGACGCAGACGCACGCCAGGGCCAAGGGCCTCGCCGATCTTCCACCGGTCACCAACGATTCGCTGCTCGCCCTGATCGCTTTGGCGAACGCCGATCCGCGGCCGCACAAGATCGACGTCGGCGTCGGCGTGTTCCGCGACGCGGCCGGCAACACTCCGATACTCAAGGTGATGAAGGTTGCCGAGCAGCGCCTCGTCGATACACAGGTGACCAAGGCCTATCTCGGAAGCGCCGGCGACAAGCGCTTCGCCGAACTGCTGCGGCCGATCCTGCTCGGCCATCATGCGCCCGACGATCGCATCGCCGGGTTGCAGACGCCCGGCGGCTGCGGCGCGCTTCGCCTCGGCTTCGAGCTGATCGCGACCGCCAACCCGGACGCGCGCGTGCTGGTCGGCACGCCGACCTGGCCCAACCATCCGCCGATCATCAACGCGGTTGGCCTCGAGCAGGTCGACTATCCTTATTACGAGCGCGGGCATGGGATCATCCGCTTCGAGGACATGATCGCGGCGCTGGAGAGCGGCGAGCCCGGCGACGTCGCACTGCTCCACGGCTGCTGCCACAATCCGACCGGCGCGGACCTGAGCGAGGAGCAGTGGCGCGAGGTGGTGCGCGTCGTCGCCGACCGCGGGCTCTTGCCGCTAATCGACATCGCCTACCAGGGCTTCGGTCGCGGGCTCGACGAGGACGCGTTCGGCGTGCGGCTGATGCTCGACGCGTGCGATGAGGTCATCATTGCGCAGAGCTGCGACAAGAATTTCAGCGTCTATCGCGACCGCGTCGGCTCGCTGTTC
>JBDTZJ010000202.1:0-2525 GCA_040005255.1 Sphingomicrobium sp. | reverse complement strand
GGCGGCGCTGCGACGAGCGCAGGTCGGAGTGCCAGGCGACCGGCGCACAGCCGAAGCGCGCCTCGAACCGCTTGAGGAACGGCTCGGTCAGCGCGATTTCAGGCAGGAGAACCAAGGCTTGCCTGCCCTGCCTCAGGCACTCGGCGATGGCTTCGAAATAGACCTCGGTCTTGCCTGAGCCGGTGACGCCGTTGAGCAGGACCGGGTCGAAGCCCTTGCCGATGGCGGAGGCCAAGCTTGCCGCGGCGTCGCGTTGATTGTCATTGAGCTCGGGCGGCGCGAAGTCAGGATCGGGGCGGGCGAGCGGACGGTCGGCATCGACCGCAACCGCTTCCAGCGCCCCGCCATTGACCAGCCCGCGAAGTACGCTGTCGTTGACGCCGGCATGATCGGCGAGCTCGCGGATCGTGCCTTGGCGACCCTCGAGCGCCGCGAGCGCCTTCTCGCGCTGCGGAGTCAGTCGGTCGGGCACCATCCCCGTTGGACGGTATTCGATCAGTTGCCTCGAGCCTTCCAACGCCGCCGACGACGGCAGCACCATCCGCAGCACCGAGGCCAGCGGCGCGAGATAATAATCGGAGGTCCATTCGGCGAGGCGCCGGAGCGGCGCGGCAATCGGCCGGACGTCGACCAGGCCGGCGAGCGGCCGCAGCCGCGAATCCGCGACCTCGTTGGTGGGCAGGCGTTCCGCTTCCCAGACGACGCCGAGCAACTGGCGCGGCCCCAGCGGCGCGACCACGATCGAGCCCGGCTCGACGGCCATGCCCTCAGGCACCCGGTAATCGAGCGGCCCGAGCGCGGCATTCATGGTAACGACACGGGCGCGCTTCATCTTTATGAGCAGATGCGGGCTCAGGGGACGTCAAGCAAGAGGACGTCTTTGATGATCGCAAGACGATGGCACGGCCGGATTCCCGCCGCCAAGGCGGCTAAATATCTGAAGCTGATGAAGGACGTCGGCATCGCCGACTATCGCTCAACCGAGGGCAATCGCGGTGCCTGGTGTCTGCACCGCAGCGAGGGTGACGTGGTCCACGTCGAGATGTTCACCTTGTGGGACGGTCTCGACGCGATCCGGCGCTTTGCCGGCGATGAACTGACCAAGGCGAAATATTACGACTTCGACCCCGACTTCCTGCTCGAGCTCGAGCCCGAGGTCACGCATTTGGAGGTGGTCGACTAGGTGGACGCGCGGGGGCAGCTTGAGGGCTTCATCGACAAATATTCGCCTCAAGTCGCGGCTGACGCGCGGCGGGCGTTGGCATTCCTCGCGAGGCGGCTGCCGACGGCAGAGCGGCTCGTGTACGACAATTACAATGCACTGGTTGTCGGCTTCGCAACGAGCGACAAGGTCGGGGACATCATCCTCTCGATCGCGCTCTATCCGCGATGGGTGACACTTTTCTTCTTGTGGGGCGTCGACTTGCCCGATCCGGATGGACTGCTTGAAGGCAGCGGATCCCAGGTGCGGGGCGTCAGGCTCCAGCCGATTTCGCGCCTTGAGACGCGGGAGGTGGGGACACTGATCGATGCCGCGGTTGCGCGGGCGTTTCAGCTGCCCGCGGCAGGCGAAGGCCCGCTCATCATCAAGTCGATCTCGGCCAAGCAGCGGCCGCGGCGGCCGAAGAGCTAGCGCCTATTTGCCTCGCTTCTTGCGGTGGCTGTCGAGGTCGAGGACCGCGGATTCTTCTTCGGGCTGAAGGAGGCCGAGCCGGCGCGCGACTTCCTGATAGGCTTCCTCCACACCACCGAGGTCCTGGCGGAAGCGGTCCTTGTCGAGCTTCTCGCCCGACTTGATGTCCCATAGCCGGCAGCCGTCGGGGCTGATCTCGTCGGCGAGGATGACGCGCGCAAAATCGCCATCCCACACGCGCCCGAACTCGAGCTTGAAGTCAATCACGCGGATTCCGATCGCCGCGAACATGCCCGAGAGGAAGTCGTTCACCCGGATCGCCATGTCGGCGATGTCGTTCATCTCGTCCTGCGTCGCCCAGCCGAAGCAGGCGATATGCTCGTCGGCGATCATCGGGTCGCCGAGTGCATCGTCCTTGTAATAATATTCGATGATGGTGCGCGGCAGCTGCGTGCCTTCCTCGATCCCAAGGCGCTTCGACAGCGAGCCGGCGGCGACGTTGCGGACCACGACTTCGATCGGGATGATTTCGACCTGGCGGATCAGCTGCTCGCGCATGTTCAAACGGCGGATGAAGTGGGTCGGGACGCCGATCACCTGGAGCGCGGTGAAGATGTGCTCGGAGATGCGGTTGTTGATGACGCCCTTGCCGCTGATGGTGCCGCGCTTCTGCGCGTTGAACGCGGTCGCGTCGTCCTTGAAGTACTGGATGAGCGTGCCCGGCTCCGGACCCTCGTAGAGGATCTTGGCCTTGCCCTCATAAATCTGGCGGCGGCGAGCCACTGTTCGCGTCACTCCAAGGAAATTTCGAAGGAGCGCGCGCTATAAGCGAGGAGGGCGGTGCGTGCTAGTCCGCCCTCCTCTTCGCGGGATCAATGGGTGCGAGCGCGCT